>CAMBZR010000004.1 GCA_945872285.1 Bordetella parapertussis
GCCAGAAACGCGCCAAACATGTAAAGCGCACCATGCGCAAAGTTAATGACATTGAGTAAGCCAAAAATCACCGCTAAGCCCAGCGACAAAATGGCGTAAAAAGAGCCGTTGACTAAGCCAAGCAAAAGCTGGCCTAAAAAGGCTTGCAAGGGAATGCCAAAAATAGTGATCATTGTGAATCAGAACGCCAAAGATGCAGAGTCAGCAAAAACAAGCTTCGATACGCGGGCGCGTACCGAAGCCTAGCCTGTGCTTACTTCTTGATAAGTTTGCAGGTAGATTCAGCAAGCGTGGTGAAAACCGATTCACCAGGCAAAACCGCGATTTGCTTGTAGTAGTCCCAAGGGCCTTTTGATTCAGATGGTTTCTTGACTTCCATCAAAAACATATCGTGAACCATACGGCCGTCTTCGCGCACGTAGCCATTTTTGGCAAACATGTCGTTGACCTTGTTGGACTTCATCCACTTCATGACGGTATCGCCGTCATCGCTACCGGTCGCTTTGACTGCATTTAAATAAAACGAAACGGCCGAGTAGTCGCCCGCCTGAATCATCGAAGGTTTGCGCTTAAGCTTGGCTTCAAACTTAGTCGACCACGCGCGGGTTTCGTCGTTTTGATCCCAATACCAGCCGTCAGTAAACTGCATGCCTTGGGTGACATTGAGGCCGAGTGAGTGAATATCGTTAATAAAAATCAGCAAGCCGGCGAGCTTCATGGTTTTGCCGATACCGAATTCGTTTGCCGCTTTGATCGAATTGATCGTGTCGCCACCAGCGTTTGCTAAGCCCAAAATTTGAGCCTTTGAGCTTTGTGCTTGCAATAAAAACGATGAAAAGTCTGACGAGTTTAAGGGCGCGCGAACTTGGCCTTTGATTTCACCGCCTGCGGCTTTCACCACGTTTGCAGTGTCACGCTCAAGCGCATGACCAAAAGCATAATCAGCTGTCAAAAAGTACCATGATTTGCCGCCGGCCTTCACAATTGCGGAGCCGGTGCCGCGCGCAAGTGCCACAGTGTCATAGGCCCAGTGAACGGTGTAGGCTGTGCATTGTGCGCCGGTCAGGTCTGACGCTGCCGCACCAACCACCATAAAGACTTTTTTCTTTTCGGCGGCGATACCGGCTAATGCCAGATTGACACCAGAGTTGGTACCACCAATCAACATGTCGATTTTTTGTTGATCAAACCATTCGCGCGCTTTTGCAGCGGCCACGTCGGCCTTGTTCTGGTGATCGGCAAAAACCAATTCAATCTTTTTGCCGTTGATCATGCCGCCTGCATCGGCGATTGCCATGCGCGCGGCTTCGATGCCGCCAGGGCCGTCGATGTCTGAATACACGCTTGCCATGTCGGTGATAAAGCCAATACGGATAACGTCGTCAGATATGTTTGCTAAAGCGGAATGTGAGACGAGACCAAAACCGGCCAACATCAGCGCGGCACTTAGGGTGCGAAGTTTCATGTGGTTCTCCGAAGAAATGCTAAACGCAACAATAAAAAGATTTGGCGCCTAGTTGCACAGACGCCATCATACAAGTCAAACAAAGGATTAGACGCCTAATAGCTCTGTTAATACAGACTGCTTGGCCCCAAGCTCTTTGGCGTCAAAGTGTTCAGCTATCTGACCGTGCTCTACGACATAAAAGCGGTCAGCAAGCGGTGCGGCGAACCGAAAATTCTGTTCGACCATCACAATGGTGTAGCCCTTAGTCTTCAGCATCTTGATCATCCGACCCAGCGCTTGCATAATGACCGGGGCCAGACCCTCTGAGATTTCGTCGAGCAGCAACAGGTTTGCACCAGTGCGCAAGATTCGGGCAACCGCCAACATTTGTTGTTCGCCACCTGACAAACGTGTGCCGGGCGAGTTGCGACGCTCAAGCAAGTTCGGAAACATCTCGTAGATTTCTGACAGCGACATACCGCCGCCCAGTCCGCCCACGGGCGGGGGCAGCAGCAAGTTTTCTTCGCAAGACAAGCTCGCAAAGATGCCGCGCTCTTCGGGGCAATAGCCCACGCCAAGCTTCGCAATTTTAAAGGTCGGTAGGTCGATAGCTTCAGTACCGCCGATGCGCACCGAGCCCGTGCGCGCGCCGGTCAAGCCTAGGATCGCGCGCAGCGTGGTGGTGCGCCCGGCGCCGTTGCGCCCAAGCAAAGTGACGACTTCGCCTTGGTTTACGGTTAAGTCAATGCCGTGCAAGATGTGTGATTCACCATACCAGGCGTTCAGGCCTTTGATTTCGAGTGCGGCGGTCATGCGTGGGCCCCTTCGAGTTCGCCTTCGGTCGTGCCCATGTAGGCTTCCATGACTAAGGGGTCTTTTGAGACGTGGGCATAATTGCCTTCAGCTAACACGGCACCACGCGCGAGCACGGTGATGGTGTCGGCAATCGAGGCCACGACGTTCATGTTGTGCTCGACCATCAAAATGGTGCGTCCAGCGCTGACGCGTTTGATCAATTGCGTGACGCGATCGACGTCTTCGTGCCCCATGCCCTGAGTGGGTTCGTCAAGCAGCATCAACTCGGGTTCCATTGCCAGAGTGGTGGCAATTTCGAGTGCACGCTTGCGTCCATAGGGCAGGCTGCCAGTGAGTTCTTTCGCAAAGTCGCCCAGATCGACTTGTTCAAGTAGCGCTTGCGCGCGCTCATTGAGTTGATTCAGGCGGCTTTCGCTCCTCCAGAAATGAAAAGAGATACCCGTTTGGCGCTGCAGACCAATGCGCACGTTTTCGAGCACCGTTAAATGTGGAAACACAGCGGAGATTTGAAACGAGCGAATGATGCCGCGCCTTGCAATGTGTGCGGGGCGATCGCCCGTGATGTCTAGACCGTTAAAGGTGATTTTGCCGCGAGTGGGCGGCAAAAACTTAGTCAGGAGGTTAAAACAGGTGGTTTTGCCGGCGCCGTTAGGGCCAATTAAGGCGTGAATTTGACCGCGTTGCACGCTTAACGAAACGTCGTTAACAGCCACAAAACCTTTGAATTCCTTGGTGAGATTGGACGTCTCAAGGATAATGTCTTTCATGCGTATCTTTGCGAGTAGAAAATTTTTAAAAGCGAGTGCGCATTATGACGCAAGTGCAGCAAAAACAACATTCGGGTTTGTCATAGGTAGTCTGATGCTTGGCAAGTGCCTCTTGGCAAGCACGCCTTAGTCGGGCGCGTTAGGGGTCGCCGTTAGGGCAGGTTGCGTTGTTCAGGCCTTGGTTTTTGGCCGGTACTCGCACAAATCAGCGATGCCGCACTGCGGGCACTTGGGAGTGCGTGCGACGCAAATGTAACGCCCATGCAAAATGAGCCAATGGTGAACATTGAGCTTGAATTCTGGCGCGACAAATTTTTCAAGACCTTTTTCAACCGCCACGACATCTTTGCCGGGTGCGATCTTTGTGCGGTTTGAGACCCTAAAAATATGGGTGTCGACGGCAATGGTGGGTTGGCCAAAGGCGGTGTTTAAAACCACATTGGCTGTTTTGCGGCCCACCCCGGGCAGGGCTTCAAGCGCCTCGCGGTTTTGCGGCACTTTGCCCGCGTGTTGCTCAAGCAAAAGCGTACAGGTAGCAAGGGCATTTTTTGTTTTAGTTTTGTAAAGCCCAAGCGTTTTGAGGTGATCGCTGAGTTTGGCCTCACCTAGCGCCAGCAAACCTTTTGGGGTGCCGTGTTTGGGAAAAAACTTGCGCGTTGCCAAATTCACGGCCTTGTCGGTCGTTTGCGCCGAAAGCAAAACGGCAATCAACAACTGAAAGTCGCTGTGGTATTCGAGTTCGGTTGTGGGCTCGGGGTTGGCCGCGCGCATGCGGCTAAAAATCTCGTGGCGTTTGCTCGCGTTCAACGTTTTAGCCTTTGCGCGCTCAGACGCTCAACGGGCGGGGTGGGTCGCGCGGCGTGCGCGGGCGCGTGCCAACGCTTGTGTTAAAGCTTGCGTAATCGTGGCTTGCTTAGCCGTCTCGGCTAATCCTGCTGCATGGCCGTTGCCAGCCGCCTGAGTCATCGCCTGAGTGGTCCCCTGAGTCGCCGCCAAGGTATCCGTCATCGCAACGGGCACTCTGGCGGGTGGCGACTGCCTGAGGGACTCTGGCTCATTCGCCAAGCGGACTTGGCGGCGTTCAAAACGCGCACGCGCCGCGCTGGCATCCTGCGTGGTCCAGGCGCGCTCGGGGCTGACCGGAACCATGGTGATGCAATCAACCGGACAGGGGGCCACACATAAATCGCAACCCGTACATTGCTCGGGCACCACGGTATGCATCAGCTTCGAGGCGCCCACAATCGCGTCTACCGGGCAGGCCTGAATACAAAGCGTGCAGCCAATACAAAACTGCTCATCAATCAGGGCAACGTGCAAAGGACGAAGTCCCCCACAGCTTTGATCTGGCTCAAGAAGAGGTTGTTGCAACAGCGTGGCAAGCGCGGCGATTCCTGCGCGACCACCGGGCGGGCAGCGGTTAAGTGCCTCGCCTTCAGTGGCAAGCGCCTGTGCGTAAGGCTTGCAGCCCTGATAGCCGCACTTGGTGCACTGCGTTTGCGGCAAAAGGTCGTTCAGGCGTTCAGCAAGCATGGCAAAGCGCGCAGGTTTTTAGGTCACCGAGCGGGCGACCTGTGTTAGAGCATTTTAGAGCCAAGTCAAGATTTTCGGATGAACTCGGCAATTTGAGGGCAAATCGTCGTGCGCCAGCGGCGTCCGGCAAAAATTCCATAGTGGCCGCACTCAGGTGCGGTGTAATGCTGTTTGCGCTTGGCTGGGATGCCCGAGCAGAGATCTTGCGCGGCACGGGTTTGACCCTCGCCTGAAATATCGTCTAGCTCGCCTTCGATGGTGAACAGCGCAACCGTTTTAATGTCGCGAGGCGCAACGAGTTGGCCGTCGATCTCCCAGGTGCCGTTTGGCAAAGCAAATTCTTGAAACACCGTGCGAATCGTATCCAGATAAAACTCCTCTGACATATCGAGCACGGCGTTGTATTCGTTATAAAAACGGCGATGCGCCTCGGCGTCTTCGTCGTCGCCACGCAACAAATCAAGATAAAAGTCGTAATGAGATTTAAGGTGACGGTCGGGGTTCATCGACAAAAAGCCGGCATGTTGCAAAAAGCCTGGATAGACACGACGCCCAGCGCCTGGGTACTGTGGGGGCACCGTATGAATAAGTTTTTGCTCAAACCATTCAAACGGTTTGGTGGTCGCCAAACGATTGACCTGCGTCGGTGAGCAGCGCGGATCAATCGGGCCACCCATCATTGTCATGCTGCGTGGCAGACAGGGATCGTTATTGGTTGCCATCAAAGAGACCGCCGCGAGGGCAGGCACCGTGGGTTGACACACCGACATCAGGTGCACCTCAGGGCCTAGGTGCCGTAAAAATTGCTGCAGGTAGCGCACATAGTCGTTTAGGCTAAAGGCACCGTCTGCGACCGGCACCATGCGGGCGTCAATCCAGTCGGTCAGGTAGATTTCGTGATTGGGTAATAGCGCACGCACGGTGTCGCGCAGCAACGTGGCGTGATGCCCCGACATCGGCGCAATCAGTAAGATCTTGGGGTCGGCTTTGCGAGTCTTGGCGGGCAAGTCACGCTTAAAGTGCAACAGGTGACAAAAAGGCAGGGCCAGAACGGTTTCTGGGTTTACCGCAACGGCTTGGCCGTTGATCTCGGTGGTTGGAAGCCCCCAAGCTGGTTTTTCGTAGGCCTTGCCCAGACGATAAATCAGTTCGTAGCTCGCGGCTACCTGACGCGCCAGTGGTGTGTACGCAAAGGGGCTTGCAGCGTGGGTAAAAAGCTTAGAACTTAACTCGCTAAAGTGAGTGAGCGGAGCCATGAAGGCGCGCTGCATTTCATGCAATTGATAGAGCATTAATCAAATCCGGTTATGAACTGTTGCTGCCGATTATCACCCGATCTGGGTGCGACACAACTGATTTGACGCTTTTTTGTGTTGCAACGCAACAAAATGTCGTTCTCGTGACACGGTTGACCTGTTTAACAACAAAATAGAGTGTGTTTACTAAGTTATCACACCACTGGTTGTGGCTTGAGCCCACTGGCGAACTTACCAATAGTTTTCAACGGCGAGGTTTCCGGCTATGCCACGCCTGCCCGCTGCAAAACCGCGCTGTGCCAGCAGCGCACGCATGTCAGTGACCATCGCTGGGTTTCCGCAAAGCATCACGCGAGACCCGAGGGGGTCTAGGGGCAGCCCGACGCGCTGCTCAAGTTCGCCCGAACTTAGCAAGCTTGTCAGGCGGGCAGGCGCGAGTGCCCGGGCGCTCAGCGTTGGCGATAAATCTTGAGTGAGTGCTTCTTGGGTGGTGACGGGCAAATAACGCAACTGTCCAGTGTGGCGGTCAAGCAAAGATAGAAGCTCGCCACGATAGGCGAGTTCACTTGCGTGACGCACACCATGCACGACGACCACGTGTTTGAAGCGTTTAAAAGTCGCTGGGTCGCGCAGCATGGATAGGTAGGCCGATAACCCGGTGCCTGTGGCCAGCAACCATAAGTCTTGGCCGTCGGCAAACGCCTCGAGGGTTAAAAAGCCAAACACGTTTTTATTGAGCCAAAGTGCATCGCCCACGCGCAAGCGTGCCAGGGGCGGGCTGAATTTGCCATCGGGCACCACCACCGAAAAAAACTCGAGTTCGTTTGCTTTTGGGGCCGACACCATCGAGTAGGCACGCCATTCGTTGGGGACGTCAGGGGCTGCGGGGTCAGTAGCCAAACCGAGTCGGGCAAACTGCCCCGGTATAAAACTAAAACCGGGTGGGCGTGTCAGGGTGAGTGAGAAGAGTTTGTCTTTGACCCAAACGGTTTGATTGAGCACCGTCTGTTTGGTGTAACGCGCGGGCGCAACCGGGGCCGCAGGGGCCTGCGTCATGGCAAGCAGCGCTTCGCACGGCAGACGCTCGTCATTTAACGCTCGAGGTGCTTGAGTTTGTCTGGCACATCAAGCCAGGCATCGGCGTCAGGCAAGCCCCCCTTGCTGCGACTGATGCTTTCGAACAAAGGTGAAAGTTCGGCGTTTAGCGCGATAAATTTCATTTGATCTTGAGGCACATCTTCTTCGGCAAAAATGGCGTTGGCCGGGCATTCTGGAATGCAGACCGCGCAGTCAATGCACTCGTCGGGGTCGATCACTAAAAAATTGGGGCCTTCGCGAAAGCAATCAACGGGGCACACATCGACACAGTCTGTAAATTTGCATTTAATACAGTTTTCAGTCACTACGTGAGTCATGTCGTTTACCAAGCTGCGTTAAGTTAGAACAGCATTTTACCCAAACCGACCTGCTTGTGTCGGGATACCCGCGCGTGCAGCGTTGTCTGTGCTAAGGTTTTGAAAAGCTTGGGACACATTATGGTTATTCAATCGCTGCTCGACACGGATCTGTACAAATTCACCATGATGCAGGTGGTGTTGCATCATTTTCCGGCGGCGCAGGTCGAATATCGCTACAAATGCCGCACCCCAGGGGTCAACTTACGTCCCTATCTTGACGAAATCCGCCAAGAAATTCACGCGCTATGCCAACTGCGCTTTGAGCCCGCTGAGCTCGCTTATTTAGGGAGCTTGCGCTTCATTAAAAGCGATTTCATTGACTTTTTAGGCTTGTTTCACCTGCCCGAAAAGTGCATCGAGGTCAATGAGGGCGCGCTGCCGGGCGAAATCGCGATCTCAGTGAAGGGCTCGTGGCTGCATACCATTTTGTTTGAAATCCCCGTGCTCGCAATTGTCAACGAAGTGTATTTTCGCAACGTCTGCAAAGGTCTGGATTGGGAAGAAGGCCGCAGCCGTCTGCAAACCAAGATGAAACTGGTGTTAGACGCCACTGATCTGGCAGAGTTTCGGGTGGCCGAATATGGCACCCGCCGGCGCTTTTCGCACGCCTGGCACGAAGAGGTTGTGCTCACCATGAAAGCGCAAATGGGCGAGCATTTTGCGGGCACAAGTAACGTTTGGTTTGCCATGAAGTACGGTGTTTTGCCTCTTGGTACGATGGCCCACGAATATTTGCAGGCCTGCCAGGCATTAGGGCCGCGTTTGCGCGATTCGCAAGTCTTTGCACTAGAAACCTGGGCGAAAGAATATCGGGGCGATTTAGGGATCGCCTTATCAGACGTTTATGGGCTAGCTGCCTTTTTGCGCGATTTTGATATGTATTTTTGTAAATTATTTGATGGGGCGCGTCACGACTCTGGCGATCCGTTTGACTGGGGCGAGCGCATGCTGGCGCATTACGCGTTGAATCGTGTCGATGCCCGCACCAAGACGCTGGTTTTTTCAGATGCGTTAACATTTCCACGCGCGATTGACTTGACGCGTCGCTTTTCGGGGCGTTGCAAAACCGCCTTTGGTATTGGTACAAATCTGACTAACGACTTGGGGCATGAACCGCTGCAGATCGTCATGAAAATGATTCACTGCAACGGGCAGCCTGTTGCGAAAGTGTCAGATGCGCCTGAAAAAACGATGTGTGACGATAAAGCGTACCTGGCCTACTTGCGCCAGGTGTTTGAACTTCCTCCCGCCTGATTGATTCAAGGATTGTTATGAGTAACATTAATCGTATAAACGTTGGTAAGCGTCTGTCTGACATGGCTGTCCATAACGGGGTGGCCTACCTGGCTGGTCAGGTCGCCGATGACACCACGCAAGACATTACCGGACAAACAGGTCAGATTCTTGCCGTGATCGACAAGCTTTTAGCGACGGCGGGTACTGATAAAACGCGTATTTTGATGGCACAGATTTTTGTCGCCAACATGAAAGAATTCGACGGCATGAACAAGGCCTGGGATGCGTGGGTGGCCGAGGGTAACGCGCCGCCCCGCGCGACGATTGAAGCCCGGCTCGCCAGTGCCGACTACAAGGTAGAAATCGTTGTGACTGCAGCGGTTTGATGGTTTAGGTTGTCAAACGCTTCGCGATTTGATCTGGATAAACTGATTGGTGGCTTTGAGGCTGCTGATCGGTCGACTGTGCAGCAGGCGCTTGAGTGGGTCGCGCCCAAGTTGGTCGACCACCTCACGGGCGGCGGCGAAACTCTGTTGGCCCATGCCTTCGAAACAGCAAATATTTTAGCGGGGCTGCAAGCTGATGTGGCCACGCGTGTTGCGGCCTTGCTGATGTTGACCCCCGAAGTTGCTGGCATCGGCAGCGCAAAAACACCGACGCCCGACCCGATCGATGAGCAGTTTGGCACAGAGATTGGCCAGTTGGTGCAAGGCACGCGCGCCTTATCGCGGCTGGGCTCGCTGGCGAGCGGGGCGACCGACGGGGCGCTGAATTCGCTTGATCAAAAAGAAATGCTGCGCAAAATGTTGCTGGCGATGGCCGTTGATTTACGAATCGTCTTGATTCGTTTGGCCTCACGACTGCAGACGCTGCGCTGGCTCGCTGCAGAGAAACGACCTTGCGACCCAATTTTGGCGCGCGAAACGCTGGATCTGTACACGCCACTGGCCAACCGCTTGGGGATCTGGCAAATCAAGTGGGAGATGGAGGACCTTGCTTTTCGTTTTATCGATCCGCAGCGCTACAAAGAAATCGCCAAACTACTCGAAGAAAAACGGGTCGAGCGTGAAACCTTTATCAGCGACACGATTGAGCAATTGGCTCGCGCCCTTGCTGAGCGAGGAATTGTCGCCGAGGTGTCAGGCCGGCCCAAGCATATCTACAGTATCCATAACAAAATGCGCGTCAAAGGGCTCGACTTTAACGAGCTGTTTGACGTGCGTGCGCTACGCGTGATCGTGCCGGATGAACGCCAGTGCTATGCCGCGCTTGGGCTGGTCCACGAGCGCTGGGCGCCAGAGTCTGACGAGTTTGACGACTACATTGCGCGCCCCAAGCCCAATGGCTATAAGTCGCTGCATACCGTGGTGGCCGATTACGACGGGCGCCCCTTCGAGGTGCAAATTCGTACTCGTGCAATGCACGAATTTGCAGAGTTTGGGATGGCCGCGCATTGGCGTTACAAAGAAGCGAGTCCGCGCGGCGCACACGCGCCAGCGGCGCAGGGGGCGGCGGTGCTTGAGTATGATCGCCAGCTGGCCTGGATGCGTCAACTCTTGGCTTGGAATACTGAGGCAAGCGCGCAGACGGGGACGCCTGAACTCAGCAAGCCTCGCCGGGTCGCGCAAGATCGCATCTATGTCTTGTCGCCTCAAGCGCGTGTGATCGAATTGCCGATTGGCGCGACGGCGGTTGATTTTGCTTATCATTTGCATTCAGACCTGGGTCATCGCTGCCGCGGCGCGCGCATTGATGGGCACATGGTGCCTTTGCATACCAAACTTGAAACGGGTCAAACCGTCGAAATCGTCACAACAAAATCCGGCGGGCCTTCGCGCGACTGGCTCAATCCGCAGCTCGGTTTTTTGGCAAGTCCGCGTGCGCGCGCAAAAGTGCGAGCCTGGTTCAATGCGATTGAGCTGGCGCAGCGCAGCACGCAAGGGCAGGCGTTGGTTGAAAAAGAATTGCAACGGCTAGGAAAAACCGCAGTCAACCTGGAACAACTGGCTCAGCAGCTAGGCTTTGCACGTGCCGACGATCTTTACGTGGCCGCAGCAAAAGAAGAGTTTAGTTTGCGTCAGATCGACGCTGTGTTTCAGCCGGTTGCCCCTGAGCCCGAGTTGCGCGCTGAGGATTTGCTGGTGCATGGCGCGCGCGCAGAACACAGCAACGCTGCCGGCAAAAGCCAGGTGTTGGTGGTGGGTGTCGGGTCCTTGCTCACGCAACTGGCGCGCTGCTGTCGTCCAGCCCCGCCGGATGCGATCGAGGGTTTTGTGACGCGGGGGCGAGGGGTGTCGATTCATCGCTCAGCGTGCAGCACCTTTGCCGACTTGAGCAGACATCAGCCCGAGCGCGTCATCGAGGTAGACTGGTCGCAAGGGGGGCAGGGGGCGGTATACCCTGTCGAAGTCACTATTCAGGCGCAAGACCGACCCGGTTTGTTGCGTGATTTATCTGAAGTGTTTGCGCGGCTGCGGCTAAACGTGATCGCCGTCAACACGCAGACTAAGGCGTCGATTGCTTACATGGGCTTCACGGCCGAAGTTCGGGATGGTACGGATTTGCAGCAGGCGCTCAGCGCTTTGGGTGAGGTTTCGGGGGTGTTTTTAGCGCGCCGCCGTTAGTCGAAAATGTTTGGAGGCGTGTGGATTCGAGCGTTTTTTTTACTCTAGACTGCTAAACTGCTAACTATAGTGCTGTCTAACCTCCTCTGAACTCACTTTAAACAGACGGCTCGTCGCGGTCTGGCAAGACTGACGATGATGGCGGCGCAAAAGCGCAGGGCATATGGTTGTCCGCGCAGCTTGGTTTGATCTGGAGATCTAATCTTGAAACCTTATGACTTTCCTGACGCAAAGGGGCATTTTGGTCCCTACGGCGGCGTGTTCGCAGCAGAAACCCTGATGCAAGCCATTGAAGATTTGCGTCTGGCTTACGAAAAATACCGCTACGACCCTGAGTTCGTGGCCGAGTTTGAATACGAGTTGAAGCACTTTGTGGGGCGCCCGACCCCTGTCTATCACGCTCGTCGTTGGTCTGAAGAGCTTGGTGGCGCCCAAATCTGGTTTAAGCGCGAAGATCTCAACCACACCGGCGCTCACAAAATCAACAACAGTCTAGGTCAGGCTTTGTTGGCGCGCCGCATGGGCAAAAAGCGCATCATCGCCGAAACCGGCGCCGGCCAGCACGGCGTGGCGACCGCGACGGTGTGCGCCCGCTATGGCATGGAATGCGTCGTCTACATGGGGATCGAAGACGTCAAGCGTCAGTCGCCCAACGTCTATCGTATGAAGCTGCTTGGCGCCACGGTTGTGCCAGTCACCTCGGGTTCACGCACGCTCAAAGATGCGCTGAACGAAGCGATGCGAGACTGGGTGACCAACGTTGACAGTACGTTTTATATTATCGGTACGGTCGCAGGCCCCCATCCTTATCCAATGATGGTGCGTAATTTTCATTCGGTGATTGGCAAAGAGTCGATCGAGCAAATGCCTTTATACGCTGGCAAACAACCTGATTATGTGCTGGCGTGTGTGGGCGGTGGCTCAAACGCCATGGGTATTTTTCACCCTTATATTCCTTACGAACAGACCCGACTGATTGGTGTCGAGGCTGCCGGCGAGGGCGTTGAAACTGGCAAGCACTCGGCCACGCTCACGGCGGGCAAAGTGGGGGTGTTGCATGGCAACCGCACTTATGTGCTGCAAGACGAAAACGGTCAGGTCGCCGAAACCCACTCGGTGTCGGCAGGTCTTGATTATCCTGGCGTGGGCCCTGAGCATGCCTGGCTCAAAGATAGCGGGCGCGCCTCGTATGTCAGCGTCACCGACGAAGAAGCACTTAAATACTTTCACCACTGCTGCCGTATCGAGGGCATTATTCCGGCGCTCGAGACCGCGCATGCGTTGGCTTACGCTGCAGAGCTGGCGCCCACGCTGTCTAAAGATAAAGTGATCCTGATCAATCTGTCTGGCCGCGGCGACAAAGATATCAACACCGTGGCGCAACGCGCTGGCATGGTGCTTTAAAGGTTTCTAAAGTCATGACTCAACACCAAGATCGCATCGCCGCCGCTTTTGTTCGTGCCGCTGAACAAAAGCGAGCAGCCTTGATCCCCTATATCGCGGCAGGCAATCCTTTGCCTGCCAGCACAGTGCCTTTAATGCATGCCTTGGTCAAAGCGGGTGCGGATGTGATTGAACTGGGGATTCCGTTTTCGGATCCGATGGCCGACGGTCCGATTATTCAGCGCGCCGCCGAGCACGCGATCGCGCAAGGCGTGGGCTTGAGGCATGTGTTGGCGATGGTGGCTGACTTCAGAACGACCGATTCACAAACCCCTGTTGTGTTGATGGGTTACGCCAATCCCATTGAAAGTCTCGGACAAAAACAGTTTGCCCAGCAGGCGCAGTTGGCCGGTATCGATGGTGTGTTAACGGTTGATTACCCCCCAGAAGAAATCGGTGAGTTCGTGCAGATGCTTGAAGAGCACCACATTGCACCAATCTTTTTGTTGGCACCGACCTCAACCGAAACAAGAGTTCGCGCGGTCGGGCAGATCGCGCGCGGGTATGTGTACTATGTTTCGCTTAATGGCGTGACCGGCGCGGGCAATCTGGATACGACCGATGTCGCGACACGTTTGCAGCGCATTCGCGAACACGTGTCGTTGCCCGTTGGTGTAGGTTTCGGGATTAGCGATGCGCAAAGCGCGCAAAAAATTAGTCTGGTGGCTGATGCTGTTGTGATCGGCAGCAAACTCATCGATGTCATGACAAAAGCGTGCGCGGGGCTGCCCTCAGACCAACAGTCGCAAGCAGCGATTGACGCAGGCGCCACCTGGCTGGCCGACATTCGTCAGGCACTTAACGTGGCAAGGCCACCAGCCGGGCACGCCCCGGGTGACCGCCCCAACAGTGCTCAGTCAACGGCGCACCAGGCATGAGTTGGCTCGGTAAGTTATTACCTCCCCGCATTAACAAAGCGGTGAATGCGGCGACCACGCCAACTAAACGAGTGCCTGAGGGTATCTGGCTAAAGTGCCCCGCCTGCGAAGCCGTTTTATACAACGAAGATTTGGCCGCCAATCTGCACGTTTGTCCTAAGTGTGATCATCATATGCGCCTCGGGGCGCGTGCACGTATCGAAGCGCTGCTTGATCTTGAAGGCCGAGTTGAAATAGGTGCAAACACTCGCTCGCTTGATCCACTGAAGTTTAAAGATTCACGCAAATACACCGAGCGCGTGCAAGAAGCTGTGCGTCAAACGGGCGAAACCGATGCTCTGATTGTGACCAGCGGCAGCATCCATAGCGTGGCATGCGTCTTGGCCTGCTTTGAATTTGAATTTATGGGCGGTTCGATGGGTTCAGTGGTAGGCGAGCGGTTTGTGCAAGGCGTGCAGGCAGCCATCGCGCAAAAAGTGCCTTTCATCTGTGTGACCGCTTCGGGCGGTGCCCGTATGCAAGAAAGTTTATTTTCTTTGATGCAAATGGCCAAGACTAATGCCATGCTCACGCGCTTGTCAGAGGCGAAGCTGCCCTTTATCAGCGTACTCACTGACCCCACGATGGGTGGTGTCTCGGCGAGTTTTGCGTTTATGGGCGATGTGGTCATTGGCGAGCCCAAGGCTTTGATTGGCTTTGCGGGCCCGCGTGTCATCGAACAAACCGTGCGTGAAAAACTCCCTGAGGGTTTTCAACGCTCAGAATTTTTGCAACAAAAAGGCGCGATTGACATGGTGCTTGATCGCCGCCAGTTACGCGAAGAACTCGCCCGTCTGATGGCGATTCTGACCAATCAACCGGTCGACGCTGTGAGCGTTTGAGTCAGCGCTGCGGTTTTTTTTCGAACCGTCCTCTAGTTTCAAAAAAATAGTAAAACACTGAAAAGCCCCGCAAGACTGGAGATCAATCCAGCCTTGCGGGGCTCGTTTTGTGCAGCTCGTTCGAAAGCGACCATTTTTGCGTTTGCGACCCCCTTGCTGCACAAGTGGGCCGACTTCGCGCTGCGCTTAGCCGCGTGTTTCGACTTGCACCAGCGGATCGCTGGAAAGCGTGACAGTAGGTTTACGCTCGCGACCCAGTTTCACCGTGACGCTCGGTTGCTGTGCCAAAGTTTCTGCGACACGTGCCGAGTCGCTCTCGACCCACTGCAAGCCCGCCGAACGCACGATGGCATGCAACGTTGCAAGATCAGCGACCGGTGCAACTGCGACCGGTGCAACTGCGACCGGTGCAACTGCAACCGGTGCAACTGCAACCGGTGCAACAGCGACCGGTGCAACAGCAACAGGTGCAACAGCGACCGGTGCAAACGCTTCAGCGACAGGAGCAACGACAGCGACAACAACAGGAGCAACGACCGCATCGTCCGCTACAACCGGCGCAGCAACAGAACTCTCAGCGCTGGTGTCAGGTGTGACGCTTGGCGTAGGGGCCGAGATCGTGACATATGGCGCCGGTGCTGCAGGTGCAGCGTAAGCCACAGGCGCCTGTGCCGGGGGTTGCGCCACTTGAGCCGGTGCGAAAGACGCTGCTTGCTCAGGGGCCTCAAAGTTTTGTGTGCTGGTTGAACCGTCTGCGTTCTCGGCACCTGAACCTTCATCCTGACGCTTACCACGACGGCTGCGACGGCGACGACGTTTGCGATCTGGGTCGTTTCTATCGTTGTCGTCTTCAGGCCCTTGCTGACCTTCGGGACCGGCTGACTGGGGTTGGCCATGTTCGTTTTCATGAGGCACGAACGCAGTGTCAGGACGTGGGCCTTGCGAGGCGCGCGGCGCCTGGCTCGAACCCGTTCCCTGCGCGTTGGCCGCTGGGGTAACTGGCGTTGCACTCTGAGCGCCTTCTGTACCGTCTTGACGCGTATCGCCTTCGTCACGGCGGTGTCGACCCCGACCGCGTGGGTTGCGACCACCCGAGCGTGGCTCTTCGCCTTGCTCGGCGCCTGGTGCCCGACTTGTGCCTGGACGCTCGTCGTCGCGCCCGGGGCGGCGGTTGGTGTCGCTTGACTCAGCTAAACCCTCCCCAGTGCCTGGACGAGCGTCGTTACGATGCTCTGGACGACGACCACGATTTTGACCTCCGCGATTGCCATTGCCGCGATTGCCCTGACCATGGCGGCCACGGTCGCCACGCGCGTCGCTAGGCTTGGGGGCCTCTTCGACTTTTTTCTCGTCGGACGAACCGCCAGTCAGCCAACCCATCAAGCGCTTGAACAAGCCAGGCGATGATTCTGTTGTTGCCGAGGCAGCTTTTTTGGCTGGTGTTGAAGAGACTGGGGCCGGCTGCGAAGGCGTAATCCCTTTGACCAACGCTTCAGGTTTTGCTTTGACTTCTTGCTCTTTCGGTGCCCAGCTCATGTCCGTTGAAGGTGCGTCGACCATATCAAAGCTCGTCTTAATATCTTCAAGACGCGGATCGTCGTGACGCAACCGCTCGATATGATGATGCGGTGTCTCGAGATGACGATTGGGGATCAGAATCAGGTTGACCTTCAGGCGAGCTTCGATCTTGGTGATGTCTGAACGCTTTTCGTTTAACAAGAAGGTAGCGACGTCAACCGGCACTTGAGCATGTACGGCCGCCGTGTTTTCTTTCATGGCCTCTTCTTGCAGCAGGCGCAAGACTTGCAAC
This sequence comes from Bordetella parapertussis, assembly GCA_945872285.1. Taxonomy (GTDB): domain Bacteria; phylum Pseudomonadota; class Gammaproteobacteria; order Burkholderiales; family Burkholderiaceae_B; genus Zwartia; species Zwartia parapertussis_D. The sequence continues at coordinate 16,149 of CAMBZR010000004.1, forward strand.
GCGCTTGATTCGGCGTCGCGAATCACGCCGGTGCCGTTACAGCGTGGGCAAGTAATATGCGAGCCTTCGTTCAAGGCAGGGCGCAAACGCTGGCGCGACAGCTCCATCAAACCAAAACGTGAAATTTTGCCCATTTGCACGCGAGCACGGTCAAAGTGCAAAGCATCGCGCAGGCGGTTTTCAACTGAGCGTTGATTTTTGGTGTCTTCCATGTCGATAAAATCGATCACGATCAGACCACCCAAATCTCGCAGACGCAATTGGCGCGCGACTTCGTCGGCGGCCTCTTGGTTGGTGCGTGTAGCGGTTTCTTCAATGTCGGCGCCACGCGTTGAGCGCGCTGAGTTAACGTCAACCGCAACTAAAGCCTCGGTGTGATCAATGACTATCGAGCCACCCGAGGGCAACTCAACCGTGCGCGAATAGGCCGTTTCGATTTGGTGTTCGATCTGAAAGCGCGAAAACAAAGGCACATCATCGCGATAGCGTTTGACGCGATCAACGTTGTCCGGCATCACCACGCTCATAAAGGCGGTGGCTTGATCGGCGATATCATCGGTATCAATCAGGATCTCGCCAATATCGGGCGAAAAGTAATCACGAATCGCCCGAATCACTAAGCTGGACTCAAGATAGATCAGAATCGGTGCTGGGTTATCTTTAGCGGCACCGTCGATCGCGGTCCAAAGTTGCATGAGATACGACATATCCCACTGCAGTTCTTCGGCGTTACGGCCAATACCAGCGGTGCGGGCAATGATGCTCATGCCGGGTGGGATGATCAGTTGATCCATCGCCTCGCGCAGTTCTTGACGTTCTTCGCCCTCGACACGACGCGAAACACCGCCGCCACGTGGGTTGTTAGGCATCAAGACTAAATAGCGGCCTGCCAGCGAAATAAACGTGGTGAGGGCTGCACCTTTGTTGCCGCGCTCTTCTTTTTCGACCTGAACAATCAGCTCTTGGCTTTCGCGCAAGGCGTCTTGAATGCGCGCGGTGCGCACGTCGACCCCTTCTTTAAAGTAACTGCGGGCGATCTCTTTAAAGGGCAAAAAGCCGTGACGCTCTTCTCCATAGCTCACAAAGCAAGCTTCGAGGCCGGGTTCAATACGGGTAATGATCCCTTTATAGATATTGCCTTTGCGTTGTTCACGACCGGCAATTTCGATGTCGAGGTCGATGAGCTTTTGCCCGTCAACGATGGCGACCCGAAGTTCTTCAGGATGTGTTGCATTAAATAACATGCGCTTCATGGGATGTTTCTCCATTTAAATGGCGCGTCGGAAATCGACGCGCAGCCACGCGTTGCTGGCTGCGAAACACAGAAGTGGGCAAGAATGTTCGCGCACCAACAATGGGCGCGCGAAGAAAAGGTCTTTAGACCGGCACGGCGCGCCAGTAGGCGCGAGGTTCGTTCAGCAAAAAGGTCAGAGTCACAGTTGTGGTTGACTAAAAAAGGTGCTGAGAACATCAGGCGCGACGTAGAGTCAGGCGCCTGCTGCAGGGATACGACGGTTTCTTGCATGTGCTTCAGTATCGCGCGCGGCACGAGGGGCACACATTTTTAAGCGCGGGCGTAACGTTAAAACGTCGCAACGGCGTGCTTGAAATGCATCCCGGTCTAGCCGGCGACCAGCAACCCACAAGCGATCAGAAAGCAAGCGGTACAATGAAGTCCGCGATCCAGACGGAGACGCGACAACTTAATGCATCTCGACGCCAGAGGGCTTTCTTAACCCCTTTAAGGCTTCGCGGATTATATGCCGCTTTTAGCCATGCGCAAAGAATTCTCACTATCTACACCGATTTCTGCCCCAAAACCCGCAGCAAGCCTAGGTCTTGCGGTCCGAATGGTTGAAGTCACCGACGAGCACGACGGCCAGCGCCTAGATAATTTTTTAATGCGCTTGTGCAAAGGCGTGCCCAAAAGTCATATCTATAAAGCGGTTCGAGGCGGCGAAGTCCGCATCAATAAAGGGCGTGTCGCCCCAGATTCTCGTATTCATACCGGCGATATCGTACGCGTGCCCCCGATGCGCCTGCCCACGCCCGAGCAAAAGCGCCCGGTGCCGGGGCTAGAGTTTCCGATCGTTTTCGAAGACGAAGGCCTGTTGGTCATTGACAAACCGGCCGGCACAGCCGTGCATGGCGGCAGTGGGGTCTCTTTTGGCGTGATTGAAGCGCTACGCGCTGCACGCCCAGAGGCCCGATTTTTAGAACTTGCGCATCGGCTCGATCGTGATACCTCAGGTTTGTTACTGATCGCCAAAAAAAGAAACGTGTTGCTCGCCTTGCACGAAATGTTTCGCCTGGGCGGTGGAAGCAAGCATTATTTAGCCTTGGTTGAGGGCGATTGGGTCAATGCACGCCAGCATATTCGGCTGCCACTCGCTAAATGGACCACCCAAACTGGCGAACGCCGGGTCAAGGTTCAGACCGAGGGGCAGGTTGCCCACACTATCGTGTCTGGCCTCAAGCGCTTTCAGGGCTTTAGTCTGGTCGATGCAGAGTTGCGCACCGGTCGCACCCATCAAATCAGAGTGCATTTAGCGTCTAGCGGCTATCCGATTGTGGGTGACGATAAATATGGTCGCGACGAAAGCCAAGCGCAGCTTAGTCAATTTGGATTCTCGCGCATGTTCTTACATGCCCACCGCTTTAATATGCCGCATCCACTCACTCAAGAGCCCTTACAGTTGATCGCACCTTTGCCTGCTGTTTGCGAGATACTTCTGCAACAATTGCAACCACTGCAATCCTTGTAGCCGTCGTCACTTCAATGACATGCCTTTGTTTTATGCTCTGTGCGTCTGATCTCTTTTCGACGGTCAACGCTGCAATCAACCCGGCACTTCGCACAAAATGAACAAGTATTCTGTCATCGTCTTTGACTGGGACGGCACGCTAATGGATTCAACCCACAGCATCGTGCAAGCCATTCAGGGCGCCTGCCGTGATCTCGAATTAAAAGTGCCTACTGCCGCTCAGGCAGCCTGGGTGATTGGTTTATCGCTCGAGCCAGCCTTGCGCCGAGCGGTGCCTGATCTGACTAAATCGATGGAGCCTCTCTTTCTAGAGCGCTATCGCCATCATTATTTAGGCAAGGATAAAGAACTTAAGTTATTCGATGGTATCCCAGAGCTCTTGAGCGATTTGAAAGCGACCGGCGCCACGCTTGCGGTGGCGACTGGCAAGAGCAGAGTGGGGCTGAACCGCGCCTTAACTGCCACCTCGCTGCACAGCACCTTTCAGGCCAGCCGCACGGCCGACGAAACCTTTGGCAAGCCTCATCCCGGGATGTTGCTCGAACTCATGGACGAGTTGATGGTCGAACCCGAACAAGTGGTGATGATTGGTGACACGTCGCACGACTTACAAATGGCCGCCAACGCTGGTGTGCATGGGGTGGGCGTGGCGTACGGCGGGGCACACCCTGCCGACGAACTGCGTGCGTGCCCAAATCAGGGCGTCGTCGAACAGGTTGCCGATTTACGTCAATGGCTGTTTGACCATCTGGCCTGAGTTCGACTTTATGCAAGGTTATCGTTGGCAATTTTGGCGGTGTTGGTTATTCTAAGTTCATCTTTTAAACTTTCAAACGTGAGTGCCAGATGCCCACCTACCGTGCCCCCCAAATTCACAGCTCTGAAATCACACCCGAACAGGTCTGGCAAAGTCGCCGTCATTGGATGAAAGCCGCGGGCGCTTCATTGCTGACAAGTGCGGCAGGGGCCTGGCCCTCGATTGGTGGCGCAGCGACCTTGCCCAGCCTCGATGCAACCGTTTCAAAACAGTTTTTCACCATGGAGCCGCGCACGCCAGAAAAAGACGCGGCGTCTTACAATAATTTTTACGAGTTTGGCTTGGACAAGGGTGATCCAGTCAAGTACGCACACAAGCTTCAAACCAGCCCTTGGAAGCTTCGGATAGAAGGCGAGGTGGTGAGTCCCAAAACCTTAGACATTGATGATATTCGTAAACTCGCGCCACTCGAAGAGCGCACCTATCGCATGCGTTGCGTAGAAGGGTGGTCGATGGTGATTCCCTGGATTGGTTACTCAATGTCCGAGCTCTTAAAGCAAGTGCAACCGACGGGTAACGCAAAGTACGTTGAGTTTATTACCGATGTGCAGCCCAAAAATATGCCGGGTTTGATCTCGCGCTCGATTCAATGGCCCTACAACGAGGGCTTGCGCCTAGACGAGGCGATGCATCCACTGACGATGGTAGTGTTGGGCATGTACGGCAAAATCTTGCCTAATCAAAACGGTGCACCTGTGCGCTTGATGGTGCCCTGGAAATACGGCTTCAAATCAGCAAAGTCCATCGTCACCATTCGTCTGACAGAGAAGCAACCCGTCAGCAGTTGGATGAAAGCGATCCCAAGCGAATACGGCTTCTATTCGAATGTGAACCCCGAGGTCACGCACCCACGCTGGAGTCAGGCAACAGAGCGGCGCATCGGTGAAGATGGGGTGTTTGCGCCGAAACGTAAAACGCTCATGTTCAACGGCTATGGCAACGAAGTCGCGTCTTTGTACACGGGCATGGATCTGCGTAAAAACTATTGAAACGCTTGCTTAAGCTTTGATCGCGTCAATTAGGCTTCAAAGACGTGAGGCAATGCTTGTAGCTCTCAAGTCACGCTCGAGCTGACGAACCTTGATCATTCACACATTCTCTGCTCGTACGCTTGATCGGGCAAAAATTTTGCTCTTTGCAGCGGGTTTGTATCCGCTAGCCCGTTGGATTTGGCTAGGGATGCAAAACGATTTGACGGCAAACCCGGTTGAGTTTTTGTCACGCTCGTCGGGTACGTGGACTTTAGTGTGTCTGCTTGTGACGTTATCTGTGTCACCCCTGCGGCAGTGGCTGCAGCAGCCAGCCTTGCTGCGCTGGCGCAGAATGTGCGGGTTGTTCACCTTCTTTTACGCCAGCTTGCATGCGCTCGCGTGGGCTTGGTGGGATCAAGGCTTTGAGTGGGCGCCGATGTTGTCTGATGTTTGGAAGCGACCCTTCATCATGGTCGGAATGGCGGCTTTTTTGACGATGTCGTTGCTGGCGATGACCTCAACTCACGGTTGGATGCGCAGGCTTGGGCGACGCTGGCAGCACTTGCACCGTTTAATTTATGCGATTGCTTTGCTTGGTATTTTGCACTACTACTGGCATAAAGCCGGCAAGAGCGATTTTCAGACCGTGACGCTTTATGCCATCGTGACGGCGGGGCTGTTGGGGTGGAGACTGTTGCGTCACAAAAAGCGACAGTCCGGCACGCCAAGTGTTAAAGCCCCGAACCGTTAGTGGGTAAGGCGCGTAATCTTGCCGCCGTTTGCGCGTCGGGTTTGCTGTTGACCGACTCGGGCCGATAGTGCATCTGAAACGCTGCAATGGTGTGCAGCGTATTGGCATCAAAATAATTGGTTTCTGGCACGCTGTACCCTACGCGCTTTAATTGCTTTTGAAACCAGCCCGCATCCGGCGCGCCGTTGCGCACATACTCAGCCTGATATTTTGCGGCAGCCGCCTCATCAAACCAACGCCCAACGCCGGCTTGTGCGAGTTTTTTCCAGGGAAAGGCGGGCCCAGGATCTTGCTTGCGCAAGGGAGCCACGTCGCTGTGCCCAACAATATTTTCGGCTGCAACGCCATGACGCCGGGCAACCTCGCGAGTCAGTGCGATGACAGCGTCTATTTGCGCAGCGGGGTAGGACGGGCCGCTATCGCCGTCGCTGTTACGTGTCCAGCCTGGATGCACGATTTCGATGCCGATTGAGCGTGGATTGATAAACGTGCGGCCATACCAACTACTTTCACCGGCATGCCAGGCGCTAAGATCTTCGTCGACCAATTTATAGACGACAGGTTTGCTGTCATCTGAGACGACATAGTGGGCGCTGACTTCACGATTCGTGAGGGTCAGCAAAGCACTGGGTTTGGTTGAGGCGGTGTAATGCAGCACAATAATATCGATACGGCTGTTTTTGCCGTTGGCCTTTAGCGAGTCGTTGATGCTGTAAGGCGCGCCCGAGCGCTCAGAGGCACAGCCTGCCAAAAGAAGTAAGCACAGCACCGTCACAGCGGCCTGGCACCGCGCCAACAAAAGTCTAGTCGCCTCAGTCGGTAGCTTCAAACAAGGTAAACGTAGGGCAGTCATTTTTTTAAGCCGCTTGAAACAAAAAGAGTGTTGGATGTTTGTCGAGTTCGGGCTTAGGGTGCGCTTTCCATTGCGTGATGGTGAGTGTTCGTATCCATTCTTCAGGGCTGGTGAGTGACCGTGCAAGACACAGACGCGTGTTGCCTTTGAGCTGTTCGAGCAAGCTGTTGAACATCGCCTGATTACGATAAGGTGTTTCGATGAGCAGTTGGGTTTGCTTTTGTTTGCCAGAGGTTTGTTCCCACACCTTTAGTTGCCGAGCCCGATCGGTGGCCTCGACAGGCGCATAACCATGAAACACAAAACGCTGTCCGTCAAGTCCGCTGGCCATCAGACCAAGCAAAATAGAAGAGGGCCCTACCCAGGGCTTGACCCTTGCGCCCCAGCCATGCGCGATCGTGACTGCGCGCGCGCCCGGATCCGCAACCGCGGGGCAACCCGCCTCAGAGACCAGCCCAACATCCAGGCCTGCGCGCAAAGGCTGCAGCCAGCTTTGTAATTGCGCTTCGTCCACGCGTGGGTTGAGCTCGTGAATCGTGATGTCTTGTAACGGTCGCGCAAGCTTCAGCAGCTTTAAAAAAGCCCGCGCTGTCTTGGCGTTCTCGGCGATGTAGCAGCTCAGCAAGCCCGCCTGGGCCTGGGCGGCCTCGGGTAGCCACTGCTCAAGTGGGGCTTGGCCCAAGCCCACGGGCATCAGATGTAACGTGCCAGGTGTTGACCAAGAAGTCGCGCTTGTTGTCATGGATTAGGTGTTGCTAAAAAAAGCGGTGGGGGTTCAAGTGGGTCAAGGCCGACCTTGGCGAGCATGCGGGTCAGTTCAATTAAAGGCAAGCCGATGATAGCCGTGGGATCGCTGCTGTGCATGCTTTGCATCAAGGCAATCCCCAGACATTCGGCTTTTGCGCTGCCTGCCGTGTCAAAGGGCAGATCAATGGCAAGGTAACGGACGATCGCCGCAGCAGAAAGGGTTCGATAGACGCAGTCGGTCGTGACGACGATGCTTTGCACCTGGCCGTTTGACACCACGGCCATCGCGCTAAAAAAAGTAACCGTTTGCCCCGAGAGTTGCTGCAGTTGCGCCTGCGCGGCTGCCGCATGCCCTGGTTTGCCCAGCGGCGTGCCGTGCAAAGAGGCGACCTGATCGGCTCCAATGACGACCGACGCGGGATAAGACTGAGCCACCCGTTGTGCTTTGGCAATTGCCAGTCTCAGCGCGAGTTGTTCGGGCGCTTCGTGGCTCAAGGGGGTTTCGTCTAACTCAGGTGGAACCGAAATAAAAGGAATTTTTAACCTCGCGAGCAACTCTTGGCGGTATTTCGAGCTTGAGGCAAGGATCAGTGAAGCGGGCGCGGTCGTCATCGTTTTCGGCTTGGATATTGACGGTGAGAGGGAAAACACGCTATTATCTCTTGCTTCGTTGCTTAAGTCGCTGCGCCCCGTTGCCTCTTTGCAGCAGGTTGCATCGTCACTTTGAGATACGCGTCTAGTTTGCGCAGAGATACCGCACTGCAACAGAGCTTCAAAAAGTCAAGACAAGGCGGCACGAACAATACGATGGCAAAAGATCTTAGCCCAAGCTTTAGGTTGGGAACTCCCCCTGTTGTGGATGTATTTGAATTTGCGCGCCGTGGGCAGTTAATCGAAGGGGTCTTTGCCGTAAACCGGCTTGAGCGGTTGCTTGAAGACGTTCCCGAGCAACCCTTCGCCGAGCTTGTAGTGCTTGAACAAGCGCCACAGCATCCAGGGTTAGTGAAGTACCGCCTGCAAGGGCGTCGCAGCAAAGTCGGCAAGTTGCAGTTGGTGATAAAAATCGATTCCTTGTTAGTGCTCGAATGCCAACGATGTTTGGGGGATTTAATTTTCCCGGTTGATCGGCAAACTGTGTTTGAGCTTGTGGTGCGCGAGTCTGATCTTGATCAGGGTGACCTCGAAGACTCTGACCCCGACGCGCCCGAAAAAATAATGGGATCTGCTCAGTTTAATTTGTTGGATCTGGTTGAAGACGAAATGATGTTAGAAGTTCCCTATGTGCCCAGGCATGATGTCTGTCCTGAGCCCCTAGGTGGTACCGAAACTGAGGCGCAACCCCCAGATTCTGCACCAGAAGCGCAGCGCCCCTCGCCATTTGCAGTTTTGGGGCAACTTAAGATTAAAAGTCGGTAGTTATTACTAAGATGGTTGGCGTACAATTCGCCGACTCACAGGAGTTGTCATGGCTGTTCAGCAAAATAAAAAATCCCCCTCAAAGCGCGGTATGCACCGCTCGCATGATTTTTTGGTTAACCCGTCTACAGCGGTCGAGCCCAATACCGGCGAGCAACATCTGCGTCACCACATCAGCCCAACTGGGGTGTATCGTGGTCGCAAGATCCTCAAGACCAAGACTGACGAATAAAGCGGGCTGACGGGCAACTCGTCCCCACGTACACCGCTGCATCCTCACGTGCCTGCCGTGATTCGCATCGCGATCGATTGCATGGGTGGTGACTCGGGTCTTCCCGTCACGATCCCTGCTGCGTTCGCTTTTGCCCAACGCTTTCCTGACACACACCTGTTACTAGTCGGGCTCGTCGAGCCGCTAGAACAGGCTGTTGCCGAGAACGCTAAACGCTATCGCGAGATCTCGCCCGATCGGTTTACCGTCGTTGCGGCCACCGAAGTGGTGCACATGGATGACTCGGTAGAGACCGCATTGCGTCGCAAAAAAGATTCTTCCATGCGTGTCGCCGCGCAAACCGTAAAAGACGGCCAGGCGCAGGCCTGCGTTTCGGCGGGCAACACCGGCGCCTGGATGGCGATTTCAAAATATGTTTTAAAGACGCTTGACGGCATTGACCGTCCGGCCATCGCCTCCGTGTTGCCGAATCAAACAGGCGGCACGACCATCATGCTCGATCTGGGTGCTAACGTCGACTGTACGGCTCAGCATTTGTTACAGTTCGCCATGATGGGTACTGCGTTTGCTCAGGTTGGTAAGCAAAATCCCAACCCGTCCATTGGTTTGCTCAATATCGGCGAAGAAGCTATCAAAGGCAACGACGTGGTAAAAGAGGCGGGCGAACTTTTACGCGAAAGTTCTTTAAATTTTTATGGCAACGTTGAGGGTGACGACATCTTCAAAGGTACCGTTGACGTGGTAGTTTGCGACGGCTTTGTTGGCAACGTGGCACTCAAAACTGCCGAAGGCGTTGTCCGCATGATGTCGCAAATGCTGCGCGAAGCCTTTACACGCAATTTATTTTGTCGGGCGCTCGGTTTGCTTGCTTTGCCAGTGCTCAGGCGCTTTCGGGCACAGGCTGACAATCGCCGGTTTAACGGCGCCGCTTTGCTTGGTTTGCGAGGTGTTGTGATCAAAAGTCACGGTTCGGCTGATGCGATTGCTTTTGGTTTTGCGCTTGACTGCGCCCGCGCATCGGTGGCAAATAACCTGTTGGCGCGAACCACGTCGGCGATTGCACAACTTACGCAAGTGCAGCCCCAAACAGAAACCGAGTCCAGAGACCCGACATGACTCAAACCATGCCTTATGCGCGAATTGTTGGTTCAGGAAGTTTTTTACCGCCTCGCTGCGTGAGCAACGACGAACTGGCCGCCGATCTTGCCTCACGAAACATCGAAACTTCAGACCAATGGATTTTTGAACGCACGGGGATTCGCCAGCGCTATCTGGCCGAACGCGGGGTCAAGACCAGTTCTTTAGCCACCGAGGCCGCGCGTCGTGCGCTAGCAGACGCTCAGGTTGACGCCTCTGAGCTCGACCTGATTATTTTGGCCACCTCTACCCCAGATTTTGTGTTTCCGAGTACCGCCTGTTTAGTGCAAGCAAACTTGGGCAACAAAGGGGCTGCCGCGTTTGACGTTCAGGCGGTATGCAGCGGATTTGTCTACGCCTTGACAACGGCCGAGGCTTTTATTCGGGCCGGCCGGGCCCGCTGTGCCTTGGTAATCGGGGCCGAAGTCTTTTCCAGCATTCTTGACTGGAACGATCGTGGCACTTGCGTGTTGTTTGGTGATGGCGCCGGTGCTGTGGTGCTAAAAGGTGGCGAGCAACCTGGCATCTTGTCGGCTGAATTACACGCCGATGGCAGTCAGATGGGCATTCTTGCGGCAGCCGGTAATGTGGCTTACGGCGAAGTGACCGGCGACCCGTTCCTGCGGATGGATGGTCAGGCGGTTTTCAGGCAAGCGGTGACCGTACTCGATCGCTCGGCGCGCGAAGTGGTCGCGCAAGCCGGCCTGCAGCTGTCTCAGGTCGACTGGTTTATTCCGCACCAAGCGAATTTAAGAATTTTGACCTCTCTGGCGCGTAAGCTTGATCTTGCCCTTGAAAAAGTGGTGATTACAGTCGATCATCATGCAAATACCTCAGCAGCCAGTATTCCTTTGGCTCTGGATGTTGCGCGGCGCGATCAACGCATTCAGGCGGGTCAGTTAGTCCTATTACAGGGAGTCGGTGGCGGCTTTACTTGGGGCTCTGTGCTGGTCAGGATGTAAGCAAGACTGAGCAATCGCAGCAGAATGCCTTGACGTGCAGTCAGTTTTTAAACTCTAAAAAATTCTAGACATGATGAAATTTGCGTTTGTTTTTCCGGGCCAAGGCTCGCAAACGGTTGGCATGATGGACGCTTGGTCGGGTCACCCCGCGGCCCAGCAAGTGATCGCACAAGCCAGTGAGGCGCTTGGTGAGGATCTGGGCGCTCTGATGGCGCAAGGCCCCGCCGAGAAACTTAGTTTGACAACGCACACGCAACCAGCCATGCTGACGGCGGGCGTGGCGATGTACGAGGCCTGGCGCGCTGCAGGCGGCCCTCAGGCGGCCCTGATGGCTGGGCACAGTCTGGGTGAGTATGCAGCTTTGACGGCCGCGGGCGCGCTGTCCTTGGCCGATGCTGTGCGTCTGGTGTGTGTACGTGCTGACGCCATGCAGGCTGCGGTACCGGTCGGCACGGGTGCGATGGCAGCGGTGTTAGGGTTAGAAGATCATCTGGTGCAAAAAGCTTGTCTCGAGGCCGCGCAGGGTGAAATCGTTGAGGCTGTCAATTTCAATGCGCCCTCGCAGGTCGTCATTGCAGGTCATGCCACGGCCGTGCAGCGTGCAATCGTGACGGCTAAAGCGGCGGGCGCCAAGCGCGCCCTGTTGCTGCCGGTCTCGGCTCCGTTTCATTCAAGCTTGCTTAAACCGGCCGCCGATGTGCTGGCAGGTGCTTTGGCTAAAATTAACCTCGTGACGCCAGCGGTTGCGGTCGTCAACAACGTGGATGTCGCGATCGAACAGTCTCCAGAGGCGATTCGCGACGCTCTGGTGCGCCAGGCCTGGCATGCGGTGCGCTGGGTAGAAGTCATTCAGTTCATGAAAGCACAAGGCGTGACGCACATCATCGAGTGCGGCCCAGGCAAAGTGCTCGCGGGGATGATAAAGCGCATCGACCCCGATTTGATCGCGCTCTCAGTCACCGACCCCGGCTCTATGCAGGCCGCGCTTGATGCGCTGGCTGCCGCTTAACGGAATGGCCATGGAACTAAAAGATAAAATCGCCTTAGTGACAGGCGCTTCACGCGGCATCGGCCAGGCAATCGCTCTCGAACTCGCGTCGCGCGGTGCAATCGTCATCGGAACAGCCACCACCGAGGCCGGCGCTGCAGGCATCACTGAGGCACTCGGGCCTCACGGCGGGCGCGGTGTGGTGCTCAACGTCACTGACGCGCCAGCGTGCGACGCGCTAATTGAAACGCTTGCCAAACAAGCAGGCGGGCTCAGTATTTTGGTCAATAATGCCGGCATCACCCGAGATAATCTTGCGATGCGCATGAAAGATGACGACTGGGATGCTGTGATGCAAACCAATTTGACTGCGGTTTTCAGGCTCTCGCGATCGGTGATGCGAGGCATGATGAAAGCGCGCTGGGGGCGGATTATCAACATCACCTCGGTGGTGGGCTCAAGCGGCAACCCCGGTCAGGCGAACTATGCCGCGGCTAAAGCCGGCGTGGCAGGCATGAGTCGGGCCTTAGCCCGCGAACTCGGCAGTCGCGGTGTCACCGTTAATTGCATTGCCCCAGGTTTTATCGCAACCGACATGACCAGCGGTCTTGACGAAGGTCAAACCACAGCACTTTTAACCCAAATTCCCCTCGGACGCCTTGGGTCTGCAGCGGATATTGCTCATGCTGCAGCCTTTTTGGCGTCTCCCCAAGCCGGTTACATCACAGGTACGACGTTGCACGTGAACGGCGGCATGTACATGTAACAGGTTTTTTTTCTGCCGGTTCGCTATAATTCGGCGAACTTTTCCCCTTTGGAGATATGAATGGATAGCATCGAACAGCGCGTTAAGAAGATCGTCGCTGAACAACTTGGCGTAAACGAAGCCGAGATCAAAAACGCCTCCTCTTTTCTTGACGACCTCGGTGCCGATTCACTCGACATGGTCGAGCTAGTCATGGCACTTGAAGACGAGTTCGAAACCGAAATCCCTGACGAAGAAGCCGAAAAAATCACTACGGTGCAACAAGCCGTTGATTACATCACTTCACGTTCTAAGGCATAGGCTGTTGCCGGCGTTGCTTCAGGCGTAAGCCCAGAGCAACACAGCGCAGGGTAGGGTTAGTTAGGCGGTTCAGGCGTCTGGCGCAAACGCAACGTGAGTTTTAATCACCGTTGGGTTTCGCCGCAGGCCTTGACCGCCCTTATCATATATAAGGAGTGATCCGTGAAACGACGTGTCGTCATTACAGGTCTTGGCATCGTGAGCCCAGTGGGCAATGATATTGCCGCGGCCTGGGACAATATCGTGAACGGTCGATCGGGTATCGGGCGTATCACGAAGTTTGACCCCAGTGCGTTTAATGCGCACATCGCGGGCGAGGTTAAAGACTTCGACGTCAATACGATTATTCCTGCCAAAGAAGCGCGTACGATGGATACGTTCATTCACTACGGCATCGCGGCAGGCTTGCAAGCCTGGAAAGACTCCGGCCTTGACCTTGCACACACGGATCCTGAGCGGGTTGGTGTGATTGTTGGCTCGGGTATCGGGGGCCTGCAACGCATCGAAGAAACCCAAACAGAATATTTACAGCGCGGTCCGCGCCGGATCTCGCCGTTTTTTGTGCCCGCCTCGTTGATTAATCTGATCTCGGGTCAGCTCACGATTATGCTGGGGCTCAAAGGCCCGTCTTACGCGGTGGTATCGGCCTGCACAACGGGTTTGCACTCGATTGGTGACGCGTCCCGAATGATTGAATACGGTGACGCCGATGTGATGGTTGCCGGCGGTGCTGAGTCCACCGTCTCCCCTTTGGGCATTGGCGGGTTTGCGGCCATGCGTGCGCTGTCGCAGCGTAACGACGATCCGACGACCGCCTCGCGTCCCTGGGATCGCGACCGTGATGGTTTTGTGCTGGGTGAGGGCGCGGGTGTACTGGTGCTTGAAGAATACGAGCATGCCAAAAAGCGTGGCGCACGTATCTATGGTGAGTTTGCGGGCTATGGCATGAGCTCAGACGCGCATCACATTACGGCACCCGACCGCGATGGTCCGCGACGCGGCATTATTAACGCCCTGCGCAATGGCGGATTGAACGCCGACGAGGTCCAATACGTAAATGCCCATGGCACCTCAACACCGTTGGGCGACAAAAATGAAACTGAAGCCCTGAAGCTTGCTTTTGGCGATCACGTAAAAAAATTAGTGGTGAACTCAACCAAATCCATGACCGGTCATCTTTTGGGCGCTGCAGGTGGAATCGAGGCGGTCTTTGCGACGCTGGCCGTGTACCACCAGATTTCTCCGCCAACGATCAATATCTTTAATCAAGATCCTGAGTGTGACCTTGATTATTGTGCCAACACGGCGCGCGATCTTAAAATCACTGTAGCGCTGTCAAATTCGTTTGGTTTTGGCGGCACAAATGGTTCAATGGCAGTACGTCGTCTCTAAGTGCTGCAGGACGCATTGACTGAGTACCCAACCCTACCTAGGCAAGTGAAACTGACCCGGCCCCGCTGGGCAGTTGGTTTGGGCTGGGCGGCCTTCGTCGTGGCACTGTTTGCGGTCGCACTCAGTGCCTTCTGGCAGGGCGTACCCTTCTGGGTGCTTGCGCTTGGCGCTGCCCTAAGCCTAGTGGCCTTTGCTGTGGTGCAAATACGCCAGCAAGCCTGGCTGAATGCCCATCGTTTGTATTTTGAAGATACGCCTAGCGCACGTTCGGGGCCGTCAGACGGGTTCTTGGGCACTTTTTCGAAGACGCTGGGTCGAACAGACCTGACACCTGTTACTTTGCATCAGTCTTGGTCTCATCTTTTTGGGTTAACCCTCAGTTTGAAGCTGCCCACTCTTTCTGCGCACAAACCCAAAGTGATCGTCTTAACACTTTGGCGCAACCGTCTGTCTGCTCAAGGCTATCGTCGGCTGAGGGTCTGGGCGGCGTGGCAGTCTGAACACCAGTCGCCGCTCTTCAAAGGCTTAGGGGAAACCGCTTGAGTGAACGCGATGTCGACGCCGAGTTAGTTGCCCGCGTTCAGGCAGGCGATAAGCAGGCCTTTGACCTGCTGGTGCTTAAATATCAGCGAAAAATCATGCGCTTACTCTCGCGCATGATCCGCGACTCGGCCGAAATCGAAGACGTTGCTCAAGAAGCCTTTATTAAGGCTTATCGCGCCTTGCCCCAATTTAGAGGCGAAAGTGCCTTTTATACCTGGTTGTATCGTATTGCGATCAACACGGCTCGTAACTGGCTGGCTGCAAATAAACGGGCGCCAAGCGCACCTTCTGCGTTCGAGAACGAAGAAGGTGAAACTTTTAATGAATCTGACGTACTAACCGATGGAAGCAACCCCGAATCCGAAATGGCGAGCCGTCAAATTGCCGAAACGGTGAATAAAGCGATTAACGATTTGCCCGAAGAGTTGCGTAACGCGATTGTGATGCGCGAAATTGACGGGATGAGCTACGAAGATATTGCCGAAAGTATGAATTGTCCGATTGGTACGGTTCGGTCTCGGATTTTCCGGGCCCGCGAGGCGATCGCGACACGTTTGCGTCCTTTGCTGGGTGATACCGGCAAACGGCGTTGGTAAGGAGCTATGGTGAAAGATCAGTCGACATATTCGCAGGCGAGTGCCAATTCTCTGAGCGCGATCACTCAGTCGTCAGACGAAAAAAATATTTCAGAGGCGGTTTCGGTGACGATCTCGGCCTGGATGGATGGCGATGAACAAACGACTTTGCCCTCTGAGCTATTTACTGACTCGGGTCATGCGACCTGGCAGGTGTATCACCTCATCGGCGATACGCTGCGTACGCCCGAGCTGGCTTTAACGCCTCAGGCCGATTTATGCCAGCGCGTGGCGCAGGCGCTTTTAGACGAGCCAGCACTGAGTCAGGCCGTCACGTCTGGCGCGCCACGCGAGGCGGGCGCAAGCGTTTTTGGGCTCGGTGCGGCACCGGCTCAGCCGGCGATACAAACGGTCACACCGCTGTCAAAACTGTTACGTCGGGTGGTGTGGCCAAGCCTGGCGATGGCCGCGGCAGCCGCCGCGGTGGTGTGGGTCGCCAAGCCTTTGTTGGTGCCTGAACTCTCGGCGCCCTCGGTGCAAGCGGTAAAGGCCAACAGCACCGAAGTTGTCGCTTCAAACCTCGAGTCGTCTGTCGTGCGTGACTATGTCACCGCGCATCGACAATTTTCGAGCCCAGCCAATGTTCGCCCTGCGGCGTATGGTGCGTCGCGCTAATGCGTGGCAAGCCGCAGGCGAGGGGACAGCACCCCGCACAGTCAAAAATGATGCCGCGTCTGGGCAGGCTGCGCGCGGCACTTGCAGGTCTTTGCCTGTGCCTGCCAGGCTTTGCCTACAGTCAGGGCGCGCCGCTTGCGCCACCAGGGTCTAGCTCAACCGCGGCAGTCTTCACGCGCCCGAGTTCGCAAGAGGCAACACTATTGCGACAAATACAGCAGGCGGCCCGACACCTGAACTACGAGGGAGTATTCACGTTTCAACAAGGTGACGCGATCGAGTCTTCGCGTATCACGCACGTGTTTGATGGCAAGGACGAAAAAGAACGAATTGAAGTGCTTGACGGGCCGCCACGTGAATACCTTCGGCGCAATGATGACGTGCAGTGTTTGCTCCCCGAGCAACAAACGATCGTGCGCGAGCGGCAACGTGGTGATCGTTTTCCGGGCTTACTGTTATCAGAATCCACTGCCATCGAAGAGCACTATCAGTTGCGCGTCTTGCCCGAGCCCTATCGGGTCGCGGGGCGCTTATGTCGCGCGATCGAAATCACTGCGCGCGATGAGCACCGTTATGGTTATAAATTGTGCGCCGATATCGATTCAAACTTATTGCTGAAGGCGCAAACTCTCACGCGTGAGGGGACGGTACTTGAACAGGTTACGTTTACGCAGGTCAGCATCGGTCAGACGATTCGCGAGCAGGCGTTAAACGCTTCGTGGTCTACCGTCGGCTGGCAGCTTCAAGACACTGCTCAGCAGGTGATTGATCTGGTTGCGTTGGGTTGGCGTGTGCCTGCGCCTCCGGGGTACCTCACGCGCTCACAGTTCGCACGGGTGTTTGCTGATCAGCGCGTGGTCAATCAACTGGTGTTGTCTGACGGGCTTGCAACGATTTCAATATTTATTGAACCTTATCGCGCACAGCGGTCTGAGTATCTATCCCGAGGCGCTGCACGCAGCGGTTCTGTCAATATCTTTGGGATACGTGTTGCTGACTTCTGGTTGACGGTTTTGGGTGAAGTGCCTGCCACAACACTCGAACTGTTAGCCCAGTCGATTCAATACGTCCCACCAGCTGGATCGCGTTAGCGATTCTTCTTAAAAGGTTTCACTGGAGTTCATGATGCAAGAACAAGTTCATTTCTCTCTGTATCAGTCTGTGGGCCGTGCGCGTCGCGCGTTGTTCGCAGGGATGATGGGTGTCGTGCTCGTGGCGGGCGCCCTGCAACACGTGAGGGTGCACGCACAGGCTGCAGGCTTTCCTGATTTCACGACGATTGTCGAAAAAGCCGAGCCGGCTGTTGTGAATATTCGCACGACAGCCAAAGTCAGTGCGCGTTCAGGTCCGCAGGGTCAAGATCCCTACGAAATGTTTCGACATTTTTTCGGTCCTGATTTTCAACCGCCTGGTGGACGTCAGGGGCCGCAACAAAATCCACGTAATAACAAACCACGCGCCGAGCCCGAAGAGCGCTCAGTGCCTCGCGGCGTAGGCTCTGGTTTCTTTATTTCTGAAGATGGTTATCTTTTGACAAACCATCATGTTGTCGAAGGTGCGACCGATATTTTTGTCACGCTTACCGATTCACGTGAATTCAAAGCTAAGGTGATTGGCAGCGACAAACGCACCGACGTCGCCTTGCTTAAAGTCGAAGCGAAAGGGATGGCCTTCTTGCCGATTGGTAGCGCCAAGCTGCTTAAAAAAGGTCAGTGGGTGATGGCGATTGGCTCACCTTTTGGCCTTGAGTCGACCGTTACCTCGGGGATCGTGAGCGCGTTGGGTCGTGAAACCGGAGACTACTTGCCGTTCATTCAAACCGACGTGGCTGTGAACCCCGGCAACTCGGGCGGGCCCTTGCTCAACCTGAAAGGCGAGGTGGTGGGGATCAACGCGCAGATCGTATCGCGCAGTGGCGGCTTCATGGGAATTTCGCTAGCGATTCCGATCGAAGAGGCCATGGCTGTGGTTGACCAGTTGCGCGCCTCAGGCTCGGTGATTCGGGGTCGGATTGGCGTTCAAATTGGCGAGGTCAGCAAAGACGTTGCCCAGGCCATTGGCTTGCCCAAGGCAGAGGGTGCGTTGGTTGGGGGGGTTGAACCTGACGCACCGGCTGATAAAGCAGGCGTCTTGCCCGGTGACGTGATCACTAAGTTTGGCGACAAGCCGATTACGCGCTGGTCTGACTTGCCTCGTTTAGTGGGCGAAACCAAGCCTGGTACTACGTCAACGCTTGAAGTGTGGCGTAAAGGTAAGCCCTTGACACTCAAAGTTACCGTGGCCGAGTTAAAAGCCGACAAAACTGCCGCTGTTGAACCCACGCCTCCTAAAGTCGTAGAAACCGTGACCACAGTGTTGGGCATGGAGATCGTCCCCGTGAAAGAGGAGGTGCAAAAAAAGCTGCGTATTAAGGGTGGTGTCCAGGTGACTGCAGTTGAAGCACCTGCGAGTAAGGCTGGCGTGGCAGAGGGCGACATCATTTTGGCAGTCAATGATACCGACATCACGAGTCCGACTCAGTTTGCCAAGGTCGTGGCAGGTTTGGATCGGGCTCGGCCCGTGGGCTTGATGGTCAGAACCGGCGAGCAAACCCGCTGGGTCGCCGTTCGAACCGAGAAGTAAGCCGTTTGCACGGTTAAGTTAGCCTAGACAGGCTAGAATAGCGGTTTGCCGCAAAAGGGGCGCAGAGCGCCCCTTTTGCTTGGTATCTTACTTTTAGGCGTTATGCAGCACATCCGCAATTTCTCGATTATTGCCCATATCGACCATGGCAAATCCACTCTGGCAGACCGACTGATTCAGCGTTGCGGGGGTCTAGCCGACCGCGAAATGTCTGCTCAGGTGCTCGACTCGATGGATATCGAACGCGAGCGCGGCATCACGATCAAAGCACAAACCGCAGCCCTGCAATATAAGTCGGCGAGCGGACAAATTTACAACCTTAATCTCATCGACACCCCCGGGCATGTTGACTTTTCGTACGAGGTCAGTCGTTCGCTGTCCGCCTGCGAGGGGGCGCTGTTGGTGGTAGACGCCTCGCAAGGTGTCGAAGCCCAAACCGTGGCCAATTGCTACACCGCGATCGAACTTGGCGTCGAGGTCGTCCCCGTACTCAATAAAATGGACTTGCCCTCGGCCGATCCTGAAAGTGCCCGCGCCGAAGTCGAAGAAGTCATCGGCCTAGATGCCTCTGAGGCCATTTTGGCAAGCGCCAAAACTGGCATGGGCATCGACGAAATCCTCGAGGCCGTGGTGGCACGTATTCCGGCTCCAAAAGGTGATCCGACAGCCCCCCTGCAAGCCTTAATTATCGACTCGTGGTTTGATAATTACGTGGGTGTCGTCATGTTGGTGCGTGTGGTGAACGGCGTGCTTAAACCGAAAGACAAAATTTCGTTTATGGCCACGGGCGCGGTTCACTTGTGCGAGCAAACGGGCGTGTTTACGCCTAAGTCCCAGCCTCGTCCCCATTTGTCGGCCGGCGAAGTAGGGTTTGTGATTGCGGGCATTAAAGAACTTGCCGACGCTAAAGTGGGCGACACGGTTACGTTGTTGTCCAAGCCTGCCGCTGAGGCCTTGCCCGGTTTTAAAGAAGTCAAGCCGCAGGTGTTCGCTGGCTTGTATCCTGTTGAAAGTAGCGAATACGATCAACTACGCGATTCACTCGAAAAACTCAAGCTTAACGACTCTTCGCTGATGTACGAACCCGAAGTTTCGCAGGCGCTGGGCTTTGGCTTTCGTTGCGGCTTTTTGGGTTTGCTGCACATGGAGATCGTGCAAGAGCGTCTTGAGCGCGAATTTGATATGGATATCATCACGACCGCGCCGTCGGTCGTGTACGAAGTCGTGCTGCGCGATAACAGTGTGATTCAGATTGAAAGCCCGTCGCGCATGCCTGAGGTTGGGCAGTATCTTGAGATTCGCGAACCGATCGTGACGATTACCTTGTTTATGCCCCAAGAGTACGTGGGCCCCGTGATGACGCTGTGTAATAACAAGCGCGGGCAGCAGCTGGATATGACGTATCACGGTCGTCAGGTGCATTTGCACTACGAGATGCCTTTGGCTGAGATCGTGCTCGATTTCTTTGACAAATTAAAGTCAGTGTCGCGCGGCTACGCCTCGATGGATTACGAGTTTAAAGAATACCGTACGGCCGATGTGGTGAAAGTTGATCTGTTAATTAACACCGATAAGGTCGATGCTCTGTCAAACATTTGCCATCGCTCAAATGCACGTTATCGCGCGCGCGATGTGGTGGCGCGCATGCGCGAACTCATCCCTCGCCAAATGTACGACGTGGCGATTCAGGCTGCGATCGGCGCCGAGATCATTGCCCGCGAAAACGTCAAAGCCTTGCGCAAAAACGTGTTGGCAAAATGTTATGGCGGTGATATCAGCCGCAAGAAAAAACTACTTGAAAAACAAAAGGCCGGCAAAAAACGCATGAAGCAAGTCGGGAGTGTTGAGATTCCGCAAGAGGCTTTTCTGGCGATTTTGCAAGTTGATGATCGATAATCTTTCTACAAGGCTAAGCCAATGAGCTGGAATTTTGCCCTGATACTCTTTGTGCTGATGGTCGTGACAGGCATTGTCTATGCCTTCGACAAGTTCTCTTTGCGCGCTGCGCGTCAGCGCCGGGTTTCTGAGGCTCTGGCCTTGGCGCGCCCGAGTTGGGTCGGTTTGCCGCAGGTTGAAGTGCAAAATCGCGAAGAGCAAATTCGCACCGAAGTCGGGCATGTGCCATGGTGGGTTGAGTACGGCGTCAGTTTTTTTCCAGTCATTTTGTTTGTGTTTGTGTTGCGCTCGTTTATTGTCGAGCCTTTTCGTATTCCGTCGGGCTCAATGTTGCCAACCCTGCAATCGGGCGACTTGATTCTGGTCAATAAATTCACCTACGGGTTGCGCTTGCCAGTCATTGATAAAAAGATCATTGCGCTTGGTGAACCCGCGCGCGGTGACGTGATGGTGTTTCGTTATCCGGTTGATCCCGCAGTTGACTACATCAAACGTGTGGTGGGGTTGCCTGGTGATCAACTCGCCTACCTGGATAAAAAGCTCTTTATCAACGGTAAAGAAATTCTTAGAAAGCCAGAGGGTCAATATTTTGAACCCGACCGTGTTGCCTATACGGCACAATTCACCGAGCAGTTGGGCGAAAGAGCACACAAAATATTGCTAGATGAGCGAAGATCCCAAGAAATCGGCCCAATTAGCAACTTTCCGTATCGTGAAAAATGTGAATACCTCAGAAACGGTGTGCGCTGCACCGTTCCGGCGGGCGTTTACTTTATGATGGGTGACAATCGCGATAATAGCCTTGACAGTCGTTATTGGGGTTTTGTCCCCGAGGCCAACATTGTCGGTAAAGCTTTTTTCATCTGGATGAACTTTAGTCAGCTAGGCCGTATTGGGCCCTTTCACTAAGTTCTTTTTTTCATTGCTTCTTGTCACTTCTTCATGTCCTTTGCCGCACTCGAGACTTCGCTTGGCTATCAGTTCGTCAAACCTGCTTTGCTTGAGCAGGCGTTGACGCACCGAAGTCATGGTGCGCGTCACAACGAACGGCTAGAGTTTTTAGGTGATTCTGTTTTAAGTGTGTCGGTGTCGGCGCTGCTGTTCAGTCACTATGGCACGCTTGACGAAGGCGATCTGTCGCGTGTACGTGCCAACTTAGTCAAGCAGGCCTCGCTTGCCGAGATCGCACAAAAACTCGAACTGTCAAAATACTTGCGACTCGGCGAAGGCGAACTCAAAAGCGGCGGGTTTCGTCGCCCATCAATTTTGGCCGATACCTTTGAAGCGATTCTGGCTGCAGTCTTTTTAGATGGCGGGTATGTCGCAGCCCAGCAGTTAATCGAGCGTGTCTACGTGCCGATTTTGGCAAGCGTTGATCCCTTAACGCTGGGTAAAGACGCCAAAACCTTGTTGCAAGAGTTTTTGCAAAGTCGCCAATACGCTTTACCGATTTATAACGTGGTTGCCACCCATGGCGCTGCGCATAGTCAGCAGTTTGAAGTCGAGTGCTCGGTTCCGGTGCTTGACATTAAAGTGGTGGCGGCAGGTGCAAGTCGTCGTGCAGCCGAGCAGTCGGCCGCAAAACTTGCGCTTGTTGGGGCCGAGGCCGCTAGTCCGGCCCCTGCTAAAAAGCGTTCATCCCGGGCGCGCAAAACGGCACAACTTACGCTGCCGGTTGCGGTTGCCCAGGAACTTAAATGACAGAAACAGCTTATCGCTGTGGTTTTATTGCAGTCGTTGGACGTCCAAACGTTGGTAAATCTACCCTGACCAACGCGCTCATTGGCAGCAAAATCACGATCGTTTCACGCAAGGCACAAACCACACGTCACCGTATCCAAGGCGTGCTCACACGCGAGCACGAGCAATTTGTGTTTGTGGATACGCCCGGGTTTCAGACCCGGCACGGCGGCACCATGAACCGCATGATGAATCGCGTCGTGACGCAAACGCTTGGCGGTGTGGATGTGGTGCTGTTTGTGGTCGAGGCCGGCAAATGGTCGCCCGGCGATGCCAAGTTGTTGACCTTGCTGCACGATCCCGCGCGCACGATCCTGGTGATCAGCAAAATTGACCAGCTTAAAAATCGCGACGAGCTCTATCCGTTTGTGGCAAAAATTGCGGCTCAGTATCAGTTTTCTGCGGTGGTGCCAGTCAGTTCAACAAAGAAGCATCAGCTTGATCAGTTGCTCGACGAAGTCGCTAAGCGCTTGCCTGAAAACGAAGCCTATTTTGACGCAGATACGCTCACCGATCGCCCCATACGCTTTATCGCTTCTGAACTGATTCGCGAAAAAATCTTTCGCTTAGTGGGTGACGAGTTGCCCTATGGCTGCACCGTGATGATCGAACAGTGGGAAGAAACCGATAAGGGCGTGCACGTCGCCGCCTGTGTGATTGTCGAGCGCGATAGTCACAAGCCAATTTTGTTGGGTGTGGGTGGCAGCCACATGAAGCGCATTGCCTCAGAGGCACGACAAGATATCGCCAAACTGCTCGACAAACCGATTCACCTTGAGGTGTATATCAAGGTTAAAAAAGGCTGGGCCGAAAAAGAGGGCAGCCTGCGCGATCTGGGCTATGAATAAACGCGCAACGCGCGTGCACGAAACCCCAGGCTATGTGTTGCATGCAACGGCCTGGCGAGAAACCTCTTTGATTGTTCAGGCGTTTTCGCGCGATCACGGCTGGGTCAGCCTGATCGCTAAAGGCGCCAAACGCCCGCACTCAGTGTTGCGCCCGGCGTTGTCTTTGTTTCAGCCCTTGCTCCTGTCTTTTACGGGGGCAAGTGAAGTCAAAACACTGACTCGGGCTGAGTGCGCAGGCGTACATCCCTTGCCCGGGCCCGCGTTGATGTCGTGCTGGTACATGAACGAGCTACTTTTTCGGCTGTTACCCCGCGAAGATCCACATCCAGGCTTATTTGATGCCTATGTGATGGCCTTGCAACGTCTGGCCACAGGGTCGCCCGCGGCCGGTGCCTTGCGTCGGTTTGAGTGGGTGTTGCTGCAAGAAACAGGCTACGGGCTAGATGCCGAACCGCCAGACTTTGAAGACATACAAAAAGAGCCCGCTTTACGGGCTTCGTTGCGAGCGCGTCTATCAGAACACCTGGCGGGCAAACCGCTGGCCACCCGGCAGGTGTTGCTGGCTTTGCAGCGTTATCAAGCCGCCAAGCCAGCCTCTGCAAACTGAGTTTTTAACAGAACGCGCTTTTCAAGCTGTTAGTACAGCTCGCCCCGTCACCTTGCCCTGACGCAGTGAAGTCAACACCTTGTCGGCATCGGCTAGCGGATGCTTATGGACGGGGATCGGGGTGATCTTGCCGTCTTTTACTAATTGCAATAGTTCGCGCATCTCATTGAGCGAGCCAGTGTAGCTGCCCAGAATTTGTGCGGCCTTCATTGGAATGAAAGCAATCGGCCATGGCGCTGCACCACCAAACAAACCAACGATGACCAGCTTGCCGCCTTTAATCATCACGTTAAACCCAAGCTCGGTGGTTGAGGGTGCGCCGACCAAGTCCACAATCCCTTGCAGCAGTTTGCCACCATTGGCGGCGATGATTTGCTGAGCAGCGTCGGGTGCTGCGCCATCGACGGCGGCCAGGGCGCCGGCGTCAAGCGCGGCTTGGCGTTTGATTGGGTCGATATCCACCACAATGGCGCCCACGCCATTCAAGGCCTTGACGAGAGCCAGGCACATTAAGCCCAAGCCACCGGCGCCCATGATGACGATCGGGTGTTTTTGATACAGACTCGCGCCGATTTTGTTCAGCGCGCTGTAGGTCGTGATGCCTGAGCAGGCATAGGGTGCAATCGCTGCAGGGTCAAGATCACCGATATCGATGAGGTAGCGCGCGTCGGGCACCAGGATATGGTCGGCATAGCCGCCGGGGCGATGCACACCGAGGTATTGTGGATTGGCGCAGTGATTTTCGAGTTGGTCTAAACAAGCGGGGCATGTGCGGCAACCAATCCAGGGGTATACCAAATAGTTGCGACCTTTTTCAACGCCTTTGGCTTGTGGCCCCATGGCCACCACTGTGCCTGCGGTTTCATGACCCATGGTCATGGGTAACTTGATGCCGCGATCCTTTAGTGACAGCGTGCGACCATTGCCGAGGTCGTAACCGCCTTCCCAAAAATGGATGTCACTGTGGCACACACCAGCCGCTCGCACTTGCACCAACACTTCAGTACCAGTGGGTTCAGGCGTTTTAGTCTCGATCAGTTCGAGGGCTTCACGAAAATTGACGACGCAATAGCATTTCATAGTGGTTGTCTCAGCTTGTCAGAAAATATTATTAACAGTTTTTAACGATGATACGGTCAGCGATAAATTCAGGCATAGCGCTTAAAACACCAGTTCAATCAAACGTGGCCCTTTCTCTTTGGCCGCAATGCGCATCGCATTCGCAAAGCCTTCAAGAGTCGTGACTTGCGTACCAGCCACGCCGTGTCCTTTAGCCAACGAAACCCAATCCAAAAATGGCCGATCAAGATCAAGCATACGCTTGGCGTTATCACCCGCCTCGGGGCCGCCCATGTTGGCTAACTCACCACGCAAGATACGATACGTACGATTGGCAAAAATCACGACGGTCACATCGAGTTGTTCGCGCGCCATGCTCCAGAGCGCTTGCAGGGTGTACATGGCACTGCCGTCACCGATAAAGGCAAACACTTTGCGATCTGGGCAAGCCACTGCAGCACCAACGGCGGCAGGCAAGCCCCAGCCGATTGCGCCGCCCGTGATGTCGATGCAATCGTGTGGTGCCGCTTGCGGCAGGGTCTTGGCAAATTGGCGACCTGAGGTCACAGCCTCGTCAACCATGATGGCGTTTTCGGGCAAGGTGGCCGCGATGATGGCACCAAAGTGTTCAACTGAGGGCGTGCCGGTGGGCAAGTCAGTGATGATGGGGCCCGTCGACAATTGCGCGGGGGCGGTGTTTTGTGCGCCCAAGGCATCAACGAGGGCTTGCAGGCTGGCTTCGATGTCATGCGTGAGCGTGGCCAAGGTATGCACTTCGCAATCAGGCTGCTTGATCATGCGTGGCTTGTTTGGGTAGGCAAAAAAGGCCACGGGTGGCGCGCTACCGACAAGCACCAGATGCTTGGCATCTTTGATCATTGCGACCGCACCGTCTACCGGAAAAGGCAAGGGCGCAATATTGACCCGACCGCGGCCGCGCTCCATGCGAGGATTGCGTGGCTCACAAGCCAATTTACAGCCTGTGTGTGCGGCAATTTTTCCAGCGAGTGTGGCTGACTTTGCACGTAGTGCGGGCCCGCCCAGCAAGAGCATAGTCGCCTCGGCAGTTTTGCGATCGGACAGCAAACGGGCCAAGGCCAGCACGGTATCGGCCAAAGGTGCGGCGGCAGTTTGGGCAGGCGCAGTTGAATAGTGGCCTGGGTCTGAGGGCTCCCAAGCGCAGTTGGCTGGCAGCACCAGCGTGGCGATGCGGCCAGGTGTGCTGCGCGCCTGTGAAATTGCCTCGGCGGTGTCAAGTGGTGCAGCGGATGCCGACATCGTGGTTTTGACCCAGTTCGACATGGGGCGCGCGACCGCTTCAACATCAGAGTTCAGTGGGGCATTGTTGTGGATGTGGTCTAGTGCATGCTGGCCAACAATATTGATCATGCCCGAGTAAGCGCGTTTGGCGTTGTGGATATTGGCCAGTGCATTGCCCAAGCCCGGGCCCAGATGCAAGAGTGTGGCCGCGGGTTTTTCAGCCATGCGATAGTAGCCATCGGCCGCACCACTGACCACACCTTCAAACAAACCTAGCACGCAACGCATGCCCGGTGCCCGATCAAGCGCTGAGACAAAGTGCATTTCAGAGGTGCCGGGGTTGGCAAAACAGACATCCACTTTACCCTCAAGAAGGGTGTGCACCATTGCTTCTGAACCGTTCATTAAATGACTCCTGAAGTTTTGTTTTTAAGTGTTTCGCGCGCGATGATGACTTGTTGGACTTCGGTCGCGCCTTCATAAATACGTAGGGCTCTGATTTCACGATACAACATTTCTAAGGGGTGCCCGACTCTAACGCCTAAGCCACCGTGTAACTGCACGCAGCGGTCAATCACGCGTTGGGCCGACTCGGTAGCAAACATCTTGGCCATCGCCGCGGATTTTGTAGTGCGTCGCTGTAAGACATCGCGCTCCCAGGCCGCGCGATAGATCAGTAGCGTGGCCGCATCGATTTCGGTGCTCATGTCGCCAATGGCGGCTTGTGTCATTTGCAAATCAGACAGCATCGCGCCAAACATCGGGCGCGTCGTGGCGCGACTGATGCCCAACTCTAGGGCCGCTTCAGCAAAGCCTAAGGCTGCGGCACCCACCGAGGCTCTAAACACATCAAGGTTTTGCATGGCGACTTTAAAACCTTGGCCTGGCTTGGCTAAGCGTTGTGAGACTGGGATCTCGCAGTCGGTAAAGGTGAGGCTGCCGATCGGATGGGGTGCGCACACCTCAAACCGCTCGCTGACGGTCAAACCAGGAGTCGTCGCATCGACAACAAAGGCGGTCACACCTTCTGCCTCGTCGCCCTCAACGCGGGCAAACACGGTGTAAAAATCAGCGATATCCGCGTTTGAGATCCAGGTTTTGACGCCATTGAGGCGATAGCCTGTGGCAGTACGCGTAGCGCGGGTTGTCATGGCGGCAACGTCTGAGCCTGCGTCAGGTTCAGACAACGCAAACGCTGCGATCAGTTCGCCGGTGGCAACTTTTGGCAGATATTTTTCTTTGAGATGATCCGAGCCAAATAACGAAATGGGCCCACTCCCCAAACCCGCCATCACAAAAGCAAAGTCGGCTAGGCCATCGTAATAGCCCAGGGTTTGCCGGATCAAACACAGGCTGCGTGAATCGAGCGCGGGTAACGCACCGCCATATTGTGCTGGCACGCAGTAGCGCAGCCAGCCTGCTTGGCCTAAGGTGCGCGTCAACGTCACGCAGGTTTGGTCGACATTACCCTCGTGTACCCGATCGGTCAGTTGCGGCGCTGACCAATGGTGTAACGCCTCATGCAACTGACGATGGCTATCTTCAAAAAAAGGTAAGAGCAATGAATCAGGGTTAAACATTTAAGCTATTCTCGCAAGGATTTCACTGGCCATTTCGCGCAGTTTATTTTTTAAGATCTTGACGGCGTTGGCACTTTGAACGGTCGGAAACTCGCTCACGACTTCAAAATGTACAGGTACCTTGTAACCCGCCATGGTGCGTTTGCACTCGGTGGCCCAGCGAGTTGGGTCCGTTTGCGAGCCCGCGTACAAGATCACGAACGCTACAGGTAAGATTTTTGTGCCTTGCGTCGCACCGACCACTTGGCATGCTTGTACGCCGGGCAGCGTCTCAATCGCGTGTTCGATTTCTGCTGGGTTCACTAAAAATCCCGATAAGCGCATCGAGTCGCCCATGCGTGTTTGGAACACAAACTGAGTGTCGCTCACCGTATAGCCAAGGTCACCCGTTTTAAAAAAGACATCGGGGGTATAGGCTTGTGCGGTCGCATCCGGGTTGTCTAGATAGCTCAACATCTGACTGGCGCACTTGATTTCGATTTCGCCCGATTCGCCATGCGGCGCAAGCTGACCCGTCGCGGGATCACGTGCACGAACTCGCGCCTCTGGATGAATCAACCGACCACCCGCTAAGTAGCGCACGCTCACGTCCCCCTCCGATGGATCGAGTGGTTGCGCGGCCATCAGCGCTTGCAATTCGCTTGAGCCGTATAAGCCTGTCAGCGCGACATTGTTGCGCTCAGCCTCTTCAAGCAAAGTGGTGATGGCCGGTGAAAAACTTGCAAAGCCAAACAGCTTGCAGCTGGCAAACGTGGCAGGAGAGGGGGCTGCTTCAAAGAGCTTTAACAGCGATTCGTTATTGGCGTAGGTGTGGGTGACTTGATGCTTACGAATTTGTTCAAGCGTGCTGTGCGTGTCAGAGACAGGTTCGCACACAACGGTGCTGCCGGTGGCCAGACCACCCGTGAGGGTCGAAAATCCAAAAGCACCACAAAAAGGCGCACTCGCCAGAATGCGGCTGGTCTGATCGTAGTCAAATGCCTTTTGCATGGAGTCGGCGTGAACAATCAAGGTGTGCTGATCGTGCACGACAAACTTTGGTATTGAGGTGGTGCCCGAGGTGGTAAAGCAAAGCGCCGGCGCCTGACCAAAGGCTTGCGGCACGGGGTGGGTGCTTTGCAGTAAATCGCTAAACGCGTGCAAGACGTGTCCGCGCTTGGCGATCGCTGTCATCGCGGTGCTGCCGGGTTCGCCAATCGCCAGCACGCCGCGCAGGCGCGCAAGCACCTCTTGTGGGATATCAGCGAGCATGTCAGCAAAGGCGATGCCTTTGAAATCAGGCCATAAGACAAGCCAGTCAGCCTTGCCACGCCCGATAATATCGGCAACCTCTTGGCTACGAAAGCGAGTGTTGATGGCCAAGACTGTCGCGCCTAAGTGGGCGCAGGCTAAAAAGGTTTGTACCCAGGCCGTGCAGTTGGGTAACCACACGGCAACGCGGTCGTGGGCTTTGATGCCAATGGCGGCCATATTGCCGGCCAGTTGCAAGGCTTGTTGGTGCAGTGCCGCAAAACTCGTTGGGTTGTCGCGGTCAATCAATGCGGGGTGATTAGCATGAGTTTTGGCTAAGACCGCCATGCGCTCAGAAAAGAATAGTGATGTTGCTGTCATACCAAAGTACCCGTTGGTTTGTGCTGCTATATTTACAGATGTCACTATAGTACGAATACGCGAGCGATACGTAAGCTCGCTTTCGATACAAGCCGATTCGGCTAAGCATGCTGCACCGCGGCGTGCCTGAAATCACTGGAGCTAGGATTCAATGAAACACCGGTATTTTTTTCAACGCAGTTTATGTGCAGCGTTGGTGGCTGCGGTGCTCTCGATCGCTGACGCACCGATTGCGCAAGCGCAAGAGTTTCCAACTAAGTCACTGACCTTGGTCGTACCGTACCCAGCTGCGGGCGCGGCTGATATTTTTGGTCGTTCGATCGCTCAGGCCATGGAAGCCACGCTCAAGCAAATCGTCGTGGTAGAAAACAAACCTGGTGCCGCCGGCAACGTTGGTTTAGCAGGTGTGGTGCGCAGCAAACCTGATGGTTATACGATTGGTTTAGGTACGATTGGCACGCAATCCATTAATCCGTTTTTGTACACCGAGATGAGCTTTGATCCGGGCAAAGACCTGCTGCCGATCGCGCTAGTCTCGACTACGCCTAATGTATTGGTGGTCGCGGCGAACTCTCCCTGGAAGTCGTTGGCGGATGTGATTAAAGCTGCGCGCGACGCAAAAGATAAAAAACTGAGCTATGGCACGCCTGGTATCGGCTCGTCGCCGCATCTGACAGGTGCGTATTTTGAGGCGATGACAGGTGTTGAGTTATTGCACGTACCTTTCAAAGGTGTGTCGGCCTCGATGCCTGCTTTGATAGGCGGTAACATCGATTTATTGTTTGATAACTTGTCGGGCTCGATCAATCAAATAAAAGATGGATCACGCATACGCGGAATCGCAGTCACGTCACTGCAGCGCACCCCGCTTGCCGAGCAGTTACCTACATTTGTCGAAGCAGGCGTTGCCGGGTTTGACGTCACCGCCTGGTTTGCGATCTATGCGCCTAAAGGAACCCCTCAGCCGGTGATGGATAAGCTCATTGAAGCGGCGCGTGCGGGCTTGAAATCTGAAAAAGTCGAACAGGCTTACGCCAAGTTGGCCGCGACGCCGGGTAATTTATTTGGCGCCGATTTAGCGGCTTTTGAGAATATCGAACGCGCCAAGTGGGGCAAGCTCATTAAAGAAAGAGGAATCCAAGCGCAATGAAAGGGCCAACAGCATGAAAGGGACAACAGCCCTAGTCACCGGGGGCAGCCGTGGCATTGGTCGTGCAGTGGTTGAGCGTTTACTTAGCCAAGGCTACGAGGTCTTAAACTTTAGCCGGACTGCACCTAAGCAGTTATTGCCAGGCGAGATTTTTGAATCAGTCGATTTGGGTAACGCCAAGCGCACACGTGAGGCGATTGGCGACTGGGCGGCCAAAAAACAGATTTTGAGTCTGGTCAATAACGCGGCAATGATTCACGTGGCCAAGATTGAAAACGTGACCGCTGAGCAAATCGAAGAAATGGTTGCCTTAAATATGGTGGCACCTTTGTTGTTAATGCAGGGTGTGCTACCCGCGATGCGCGCCAATAAATATGGCCGCATTGTTAACCTCAGTAGCCGCGCCATGCTGGGTAAAGATGGCCGCACCGTGTATGGCGGCACCAAAGCAGGCTTGGTCGGCATGACACGCACCTGGGCGCTTGAGACTGCCGCGCAGGGCATTACGATCAATGCCATCGCTCCAGGCCCGATTGCAACGGATTTGTTTTTGGACAGCAACCCCCCTGAGCTGCCACAAACCAAAAAAATCATGGCGTCGATTCCGGTCGGTCGCTTCGGTGCCCCCGACGAAGTCGCGCACGCGATCTGCATGTTTCTGGATCCCAAAGCGGGTTACATCACCGGGCAACTGCTGTATGTGTGCGGTGGGTTGTCGGTGGGTTTGACGGGGTAGAGAGAATTTTGGCGCGGCAACGTTGACCGTTGCTGTGTCAGTTAAGCCCTGATAGCTTCAAACTTTTTGTCGTGCATCACGTCTTCGACCGATTGCCCTGCACGTACGGCTTGCACCATACCGTCTTGGCGTGAGGCAATGCGTTGCGCTAGCGCCAACACCTCGTCGATTTTTGCGGCGGGCACAAAGACGGTACCGCAGCGGTCTGCAATCACGTAATCATCTTCATACACGGTCACACCTGCCACCACAATCGGCGTACCCGAGGCGATTTGCACTAAGCGATTGCGTGCGCTGATCATCGTCAAGCCGCGGCCATAGACCGGGTAGTCGATCGATTCGCTGCCTTCAATGTCACGACTCATGCCGTCAATCACCGAGCCGCGAATCCCTTTCATCTTGGCAGCATTCGCCAAAATATCACCCCAACACGAAATCCCTTCAGCGCCACCGGTGATCACTAAGACGCGATCATCGGTCGTGACGCTGGCAATGACAGGTGAAATCAAATGCACCGTTGGCGCTGTACCTGTTTTAGGACCAAGCTGAATCGTTGAGGCACGACCAACGATTTTTGGGCAGTTCCATAACGGGCGCAGCCCATAGGTGGCGCCAGGCAGCCTCATAAAATCCATGGCGTCAGACACCGTGTTGGTATCTAGCGAGGCCAGGGTGGTGAGCGCAGTGTTTTCAATCGAAGTCATAGGTAAGATTCAATCAAGTTGAATGTTGGCACGGGCAGCGACAGCTTGCCATTTTTTTAACTCGCCCTGCAAAAACTGTTGAGTTTGTTCGGGCGTCATAATTAAGGGCTCAATCGCCATCTCTGCTAAGCGTGCAACATAGTCTGGGTTCGCGATGATGTTGTCGTTCCAGGCGCGCAGCTTGGCTTGTATGTCGGCAGAGGTTTTAACTGGCACAGCGATACCCCACCACGAACTAGACACCATATCGGGCATGCCAAGTTCTATAAAAGTCGGTACTTGGGGTAAAGGTTTTAGGCGACTTGTGTGGGCGACTGCAAGCGCTCGCAGCTTGCCGTCTTCGATTTGCGCCTTAAAGGTGCTAAGGTCGTTCACAATCAAATCGACCTCGCCCTTTAAAACAGCCATCGTCGCGGGTGCGCCGCCTTTGTAGGGCACGTGCAAAATATCAATGCCACTTTGATATTTGAATAACTCGCCGCCCATCTGCACGATGCTGCCCGCGCCAGCCGAGGCAAAGCTGAGTTTGCCCGGATTTTGTTTGGCCAAGGCAATTAGATCGGCCAGATTCTTAATCGGAAGATTCGCATTCACCACTAACAAGTGTGGAGCATTTGCGATCAAGGCAATCATTGAAAAATCTTTTTGAAAGTTGTAAGGAAGATTTTTCATGATCACTTGATTGATCACGCCCGTGCTCGCGGTGCTAAACAAAATTGTGTAGCCGTTGGGCTCGGCTCGCGCGGCATTTTGTGTGCCGATAATGCCAGCGGCTCCACTGACATTTTCGACAACAACGGGTTGGCCAGCTAGCTTGGATAGTTGTTGCGCATACAGCCTCGCCACGATATCTGTGGGGCCACCTGCCGGAAACGGCACGATTAGCTGCAGCTGACGATTCGGGTAGGGCGCCTGCGCGAAGGCGTTAGGTGCCAGAGCGCCACAGGTCAGAAAAAACACGCCGATCGTTCGGATAATTTTGAAATATTTCATTGTCTTCAGCTAAGTGAGTGAAAGGAC
Organism: Bordetella parapertussis; assembly: GCA_945872285.1. Taxonomy (GTDB): domain Bacteria; phylum Pseudomonadota; class Gammaproteobacteria; order Burkholderiales; family Burkholderiaceae_B; genus Zwartia; species Zwartia parapertussis_D. The sequence goes on from CAMBZR010000004.1 coordinate 48,872, forward strand.
TTGACGCAAGAGTCATAAAGAATGCGAGTCTGAATAAAGCCCCCTGCGTGCAGACTGTCGGCCAAGCGATCAAAGCCAGCTCTAGAAACCTCGGGGGTGGTTGCCCAAACCTGACCTTGAAGGTAGCGCTCGATTGCGCGGGTCAATACGTCAAGTTTAAGCTCAGCAAAATATGGCTGTACGATTTGAGCAATATCCTGCGCAGAGTGGGCGTACAGCCATGTTTGTAGTGTACCAAGTACCTCATTGAGCCGCGCGAACGTAGCCCGTTTTTTGGCGAAACCATCTTGCGAACAAATCAGAGTGGTATACACCGTTGGGCCACGATCGTGAGCAGCATAAAGGATTTTATGTTGACCTGACTTTAGTACCTCACTGACGAAAGGCTCAAAGAGCTGAATGACATCGATGTCTTGTGTATCGAGCGCGTGAATTTGTTCGACCATCGTCCAGTCGCGCTTGAGCCGCCCACTCAGTTCGAGTTGCTCGATATTTAGGCCCAAGTCTCTGAGGTCAGCCTGCAAGCATAGCCAAGGAGTCGGAACTTCAGACACCAAACTTAAGCGTAAATGTGTCAGATCTTGTAGTAAAAAACTCTTTTGAGAACCCACTAAAAAAAATGGATCGCGTGCAACAACTTCGCCAAAGCAAAGTAGGGAGGAACCCTCTGCGGGGCATGCGTCACGGTCTTTCATGACGCGCATGGGCCCGCCCCAGGTCAAATCGACTGAGCCGTCTTTGATCTGGTCGATTGCCCCACCTGGTATGCCCGGAGCTAACCAATCAATGTGCAGGCCCGCTTGCTCGGCAAGCCTTAACTCTTTGAGCAAATAAAAGGGCGTATAAAAAACTGCTCTGAAGTTTTCAGCAAGGGTTAGTTGCATTGCACTTCGCCCATGTGCGCGTTCAGTCTTTCATCCCTGTCATCGACGCCACCATGGCGCGTGGATCGCGCTGCGGCCAGCGACCACTGCTGGCGTGCTGCAAGAACTGCTCAAGCACGTGATTGAACTCGTTGGGCATCTCAATGTTCATCGTGTGCCCGCAGTTAGGCAAAATCGCTAGCGCCGCAGACGGGATGATTTCTTTCAGCATCAGCCCAGGCTTTAAGCAAGGCCAGTCTTCATCGCCGTTAAAGATCAAGGTGGGTACGGTCAGTTTTTGCAACTGATCTTTTAGGTTGTACAGCGAAGGTCGTTCGCGTTGAATACCTAATTGCGTGTTGGCAGAGCCCAGCGCTGAGTGACCATAAAACTGTTGAATAAATTCTGCAAAGCCACGCGGGTCAGCGCGCTCAAACGACAGGCGCGTGGGGCCAAAGGCGTACTTGTCGACAAAGGCTTTCATGCCTTGTTCTAATAACATCTTGGCGCTTGCTTCAGCCTCTTTGCGAAATTGCTCGCCCTGTTCAAGTTCGGCGCCATAGCCGCAGCCCGCTACCACCAAAGATAAGGCGCGGTCAGGGTGTTGTAAACCAAAATGCAAGGTGGCAAAGCCCCCCATCGACAAGCCCACGATATGGGCTTTTTTAATCTTTAAATGATCCATGACAGCGAGGATGTCTGCCACCGCGCGGTTTTGCGAATACGAGGACACCTCGGGCGGCACCGAAGACGGTGGATAGCCGCGTGCGTTGTACGTGACGCATTGATAGCGACGCGCAAAATGCCGCACTTGCGGTTCCCAGCTTTCTTTATGCCCAGCAAACTCGTGAACAAAAATTATCGGGTCGCCAGAACCGGTGGTTTCATAGCAAAGGTCAACGCCATCGTTGGTGCGTGCGGTCAGCATAGTGAGTGTTCTCCGTTGTAACTGTTCAAGCTTTGCATGTGAGGGCAAGCGGCGTCAAGCGATCTTGTTGGTGTAAACCCGAAAAGCCCAAGTGTGTGCACCAACTTCGGGCATAATGATTGCACACAACAATAACATTGCATCACGAAAGGGGCCAAAGCATGTCGCTGTCTTGGATGGGATTAACAGAGCTCGCGGGACTGCTGAAAGCCGGCAAACTTTCGTCGCTTGAACTCACGCAACATTTGCTGCAGCGCATCAGTCAGGCAGACGCGACTTTGCATGCGTTCACTGAGGTGTATGCAGACCAAGCCGTTGCGCTCGCGCGTGCGGCCGATCAGGCGCGTACTTCAGGCCTACCCTTAGGGGCCTTGCATGGTCTGCCGGTGGTCTTAAAAGACCTGCTCGATATTGATGGTCAAATTTGTACGCTTGGTTCAAAGCATTATGTGACGCGCCGTGCGACCCAAACCAGTGCGACCGTCGAGCGCTTATTGCAGGCTGGGATGATCCCGCTGGGCAAGCTTCACATGACTGAGTTTGCCTTTGGTGGTTGGGGCACCAACCCCTTGATGGGCACGCCGCGTAATCCGTGGGATCTTAAAACACATCGCGTGCCAGGTGGCTCTTCAAGTGGAACGGGTGTGGCGATTGCAGCGGGGTATGCTCCGATCGGAATCGGCAGCGACACAGGGGGCTCGGTAAGGATCCCTTCAGCGTTTAACGGGATAACTGGCCTGAAGGTCACGTTTGGCCGCATTAGCCTGCACGGCACTGGTTTGTTGAGTTGGACGTTTGATTCGATCGGTCCCATGGGGCGTAATGTTCGTGATTGCGCCTTGGTCTTGGATGCGTTGGTCGGGCCCGACTCAAGAGACCCCACCACGCTTGAGCAACCGCTCGACATCTTTGCGCGCGAACCACGCAGCGTCAAGGGTATGCAGTTAGCGCTGCCGGCGGCCGAGCAGTTGCCCGCCTTTATGGACCCCGGTGTGATTGCAGCGTGGCAAGCGGCCGCACGAGTGTTTGAATCCTTAGGTGCAACCATTGTGCCGGTGCGTTTGCCTGATTGGTACTTTAATCTGTCTGTAAATGCTGGCCGAATTGTCGCGTCTGAAGCCTATGCCTTGCATCGCGCCTATGTCAACGATGCCTCGGCACAATTAGGCCCAGCAGTCAGACAGCGCATGCAGTCTGCTGAAGCGTTCGAGCCAGGCGCCTATGCGCAAGAGTTACGCACCATGCGTGAACTGCGCCAAGCGTTTGTTGAGTGGTTCGAGCCCTATGATGCCGTGTTGCTGCCGAGCGCTGCGATCCCTGCAATGCCTGTGGCTGAGGTCGATGAAGCCTCGCCAATTCCGGGATACCTGACGCGACCCGCAAACTACTTGGGGCTTTGTGGCTTGTCGCAACCTGCGGGGTTGGTGCGCGGCCTGCCGGTGAGCATACAGATCGTTGGTAAACCTTACGCTGAGCGCACGGTACTCTCGCTTGGTCAGGCGTTTGAGTCGGCGACTGAGTTTCATCGTCAGCACCCTGATCTGTCTGCGCTTGGACTTGATTGATGAGTGTCGTGAGCGCTACTCTTTCGCAACAAGATCGCGAACACGGCGATAAAGTTTTTTGGCAGCTCGCGGTCTTGCTAGGTGTCATTGTCACAACCTACTTTGCCCTGGTGCCGTACTTTGGTTTGAACATCGCGTTTCATTTCTACATGATGATGTGGATCACGATGGCGACGGCCTTCAACATTAGTTCTGGCTTCTCGGGCTACATGCCCTTTGGCTATGTTGCGTTTTATGGCATCGGCGCGTTCACGACAGCGATCCTAGTCAAAAAGCTGGGCTGGAGCGTCATCGCAGCTGTGCCGATGGCTGGCGTTGCGGGGGTGATTCTCAGCCTGTTGTTTGCACCGACCCTACGTTTGTCTGGCATTTATTTTGCAATTGTCAGTCTAGCATTGGCCGCTATTTGTCGTTTGATTATTACCAACCTACCCGAAGAGTGGACCGGTGGCAGCTTTGGTTTGCAGCTAGGTAGCCGTGCAGAGCCTTTGAATGCCTTCTTTCTGATGATGGGGGTGATGTTGCTGGCGATCGCAAGCGTGTTATGGATGTCGCGCTCGCGCTTAGGCAAAGCGCTCAAGGCGGTGCGTGACGACCCCGAAGCCGCAAGCATGATGGGTGTCAATATTGGTTGGATTCGCCTAAAGGGCTGGATGCTTGCGGCGTTTTTTCCGGCCTTGTGCGGCGGAGTCGAGGCTTGGTATACCAACGTGGTCGATACTGAGACGGCGTTCAACACCTTAGTGACGACCAAAACAGTGATTTACGCTGTGGCGGGCGGGCTAGGCACGGTCACGGGGCCAATCGTAGGTGCGATTGCCATGTCGTGGATCGACGAGTTGGTGTGGCGTAGGTTTCCTTTGGTCAATCTGCTGATCCTGGGTGTGGCCGTGATGGCCTTGGTGCTGTTTTTACCGCGTGGCATTGTCGGAAGCGTGTTGCGCGCACGTCCGCGGTGGCGCCGTTTTATTCCTTGAGGCCGCGATGACTGCATTGATGGTAAATGGCTTGGTCAACGGCGTGATTGTCGGGGGCCTCTACGCCTTACTGGGGTTGAGTTTAAGCTTGCTCTATGGCGTGTTGCGCGTGGTGAACTTTGCTCACGGTGAGCTCGTGATCGCGGGCTCTTATGTCGCCTATGTGCTGTTCAGTACCTTTGGGTTGTCGCCGCTTGCGGCATTGCCATTAGCCGCGATCAGCTTTTTTATTGTGGGGTGGGGTGCGTATTTTGTACTGATCCCTAGGCTGTCTAAAAGCGACGATCCCGAGACCGCCTCGTTTCTGTTGATGTATGGATTTTCAATTGCGATGGCTGCGTTGCTCTTGTTGATTTTTGAAGCCGACTCGCGTTCGATTGATTACTCTTTTGATCCCATTTCGATTCCCATTGGTCCGGTCAATGTATCGACTGCGCGTCTTGTGGCGCTTGCTGTGACTGCGGTAGTGTCTGCTGTGATGGCGTGGTTTTTGTTCCGCACCCTGCCAGGTAAGGCCTTGCGCGCGGCGACGATGAATCGCGAGGCCATTCAAATCGTTGGCGTCAATATCGAACGCTTGTCAGCCTTTGCGTTTGCCCTGACCTTTGGCATTGCTGGTGTGACGGGGGTCTTGATTGCCTTGGTGTTTCCAGCCTTCGGACCTTTTTCAGGCGCCGAGTATTCGATCATTGGCTTTATTGTGATTGTGCTGGGTGGCTTGGGCAATCCGATGGGTGCCTTGATTGCCGGAATCTTCTATGGCATTGCCGAGCAGATGGCGACGGTATTTTTGGCGCAAGCGCTCGCGCAGATAGTCGGTTTTGGCATGTTGGTTGCGACAATCTTGGTTCGACCGACCGGTTTATTTGGTTTCAGGGCGTTGCGATGACGGCCTTGATCGAGGTTACAAATCTGACCAAACGCTTTGGTGGTTTGACGGCACTTGATGGCGTGAGTCTGACGGCCAGTGCAGGCCAGGTGTTAGGGATCATTGGTGTAAACGGCGCTGGTAAAACGACGCTCATGAACTGTATCTGCGGCCTCTATGTGCCCGACAGTGGTACGGTGCGCATCGATGGTCATGACACGACAGGTCGACCCTCACACGAGGTGGCGCAACGGGGCATTGGTCGCACGTTTCAGATTCCGCGCGTGTTTAGAAAAATGTCGCTTATCGACAATCTGATGGTGCCGGTGCTGTCATGGTCACAGTCCGACACAGAATTAATGTCTAAAGCCGAGATGATTCTCGAGCAGTTTAAGCTCATCGATTTGAGGCACAACTTTGCTGAAGAGCTTTCGGGCGGGCAACAAAAGCTTCTTGAGATGGCTCGTATGCTGATGCCTGATCCTCGCGTGGTGATGCTTGATGAACCTTTCGCCGGTGTTCATCCTGATTTATGCGCGTTTATGATCGAGCGCATCAGCGATATGGCTGAGCAAGGTAAGGCGGTGCTGTTAATTAGTCACGACCTCACGTCTATTTATCGCCTGTCTAACCACCTTATCGCCATGAACCAAGGCCAGGTGATTGCGCAAGGCGGTGTACAAGACATTCGCAGCAACCCTGATGTGATCGAGGCTTATCTTGGTCATTGAAACAATCTCAACCTTGCATGCGCCAATGCCAGCGATGGCATTGCACGATGTCGACGTGGCTTATCACGGGGATATTCGAATTTTGCAAGACCTGAGTTTGCGAGTTGAACAAGGCGGTATTACAGGTGTGATTGGCCCCAACGGTGCAGGTAAGTCGACCGCCTTACGCACCTTGTTTGGTTTGCTCAAGCCTGTGAAAGGCGATGTGTACTTGGGCGGCAAGTGCGTCACCGGTATTGCCCCTTGGTCTTTTATTTCGCATGGTGTGGCCATGGTGCCGCAAAGTCGTAGTCTGTTTAATGAATTGAGCGTTGACGACAATTTACGACTGGCCTGCTGGACATTTCGTGGCGACAAAGTGCGTGTCGAACAAGCACTTGAGCGTGCCTACAGTCGGTTTCCAATGCTTAAAGATAAGCGCAACCAGATGGCAGGTGCGATGAGCGGCGGTCAGCAACGATTTTTAGAACTCGGTCGTGCGTTGGTGTTGGATCCCAAGGTGTTGTTGCTTGACGAACCCACGGCGATGGTGGCGCCTAGATTGAGCGCCGAGATCTACGATTTTATTGCCGGGTTGCCCGCCCAAGGCATTTCGGTATTGCTGATTGATCAGAATGTGCGTCAATGTGTCAGAGTGTCGACACATGTCTATGTACTGGAGTTAGGTCGTAACAAAGTCAGTGGCAGTGTGCAGGATTTCGCGCAAGACCATACGTTGCGGGATTTAATCGCGCAATGGGTGGATTACAAAATCGATTCTTAAGCCCTTAAGGAGACTTACATGTTCAAACGTGAATTGTTCAAAGCCATTCTGGCTGCAAGTGTGTTGTCTTTACCCGCTGCACAAGCTTATGCGCAGGCCGATAAGCCGATTCGAATTGGTATGACAGTCTCGTCAAGTGGTACGTTTGCTTTGGCGGCGCAGTCTGGCCAGCGCGGTGTTGAGATTTGGATTGATGATGTGAATGCGCGCGGTGGAATCGATATTGGAGGAGTCAAACGCAAGCTTGAGTTGGTTAAGCTCGATGATCGTAGTGATAAAACGATTATTCCAAAAGTGTACGAAACCCTGATCAAAGAAGAAAAGTGTGACTTTTTGTTTGGACCCTTTGGCTCGACGCTGACCAGTGCGGCAGCCAGTACGACCGAAACGAACAACAAGATGATGATTATTTGGTCGGCGTCTGCAGATTCAATTTACGCACAAGGCTTTAAGTCGATTGTGTCGGCTACGCAGATTGCCGGCACACTACTGGGCCAAAACGGCGTGCGTGCCTTGCACGCGATGGGCGTCAAAAAGATTGCGTTTGCCTATCTTGACGAGCCGTTTCCGGCCTCGTTGACCCAAGGCGCTGTCGCTTTGGCAAAAGAGCTTGGTATGGAAGTCACGCAAAATGAAAAATTTGCCAAAGGCACCAAAGATTTCAATATCATGATCCAGAAAGCCAAGGCCAGTGGTGCCGAGGCATTTTATCCAACGGCCTACGAAGGGGACCAGATGACCATTGCGCGGCAGTTACGCGAGACAAATGCGTTATTTAAAGCCGTCTATTTTGTCTATGCCTCGCAACCGCAGTTTTTACAGCAAGCGGGTAAGGATGGCTTATACGCCTTAAGCCAAACGCTATTACATGACAAAATTAACTGGAAGGTCACGCATGGTTTGAATCGCGAACAAATGACGGCACGCTACGCAAAAATGTTTCCGAATGCCCAATACCCCGCTGACTTTCAGACTGCTTTAGCTTACGGCGCAGGTGTTGTTGCAGAAGAGATGATTAAGAAGGCGCAGTCGTTAGACGCGGCCAAACTTAAACAGGCGGCGCTTGATTTGAACGACAAGATGGTGACCATTACCGGCGAATACAAGATCGACAATACCGGCAAACAGTTTAAAAACGAATTTGCCATCATGCAAAATATGCCGAAGGGCCCAGAAGTAATTTACCCGCCAGCAGTGGCAACAGCAAAAGGTGTGTACCCAGCGCCTGCGTTTAACGCACGGTAAACGTGCACACGTTCTAGTCTAAGCTTGGTCGTGTTGCGCTCGTTAAGCGTACACGTTCTAGTCTCAGTCAGATACCGCGGCCTTGCACTCAGCAAGCGTCGCGGTTTTTTTAGTAGGCGATGCTTCGCCTGTTCAGTGCGCAGTCGTTACTATTTTTTCAGTAACTTCGCCACAGCCGCCTGCGCTTCTTCTGATTGCAGGCGTTCAGAAAACAAACCAAACTCATAATTCAGCGTTTCATGCAGAATGGGGCGCTGCGCGTGTTTCATCATGTGCTTTGACAGCTGCAAGGCTTGTGGGGGAAGGGCGGCGAGTTCATCGCCTAGCGCTTGCGCGATCGCCAAGGCTTGGCCAGCGTGGGTCACCTGAGTGATAAACCCGGCCTCAAACGCCTCTTGTGCGCCAAAGGTTTTGCCCCGCAGCAGCCAGTCTGAGGCGCGCCGCGCGCCAACAATTTGCGCGAGCAAGACACTTGAGGCGCCTTCAGGGCAAAGCCCTAGTGCCACAAACGGGATCGTGAACAAGGCATTATCCGCCGCGCAGATAAAATCACAGTGCTGCAGCATCGTCACGCCGATGCCGATTGCGCGCCCTTCAACAGCCGCAATGATTGGCAAATCGCAATCGATCAGGCTGCGCAATAAAATGATGCCACCACTATCGCCCTCGGTGCGAGGTTTTTGAAAATCTTTTAAGTCATTGCCTGCGGTGAAATAGTTGCTTGCACCCGTGATCACAAGGGCACGACAATCTTTTTTTGTACTAGCGGCACGCACGTGCTCAGCTAAGGACAGATAGGTAGCAACGTCAAGCGCATTGCGACGCTCGGGGCGATTGATCGTCAGCGTGAGCACGCCGTTGTTTTCGTGCGTTAAAACTGTCGCGTTCATTGGCTCATCCTAAAAAAAGGTCAACCTCTGAGATCTCAGAGCTTGACCCTTCTTTTTACCTCAACTTGGCACCGAGGTGTTTGCTGAGGTGCTTAGCACCTCGCGCTGCTTAGCGCATTGCCAAGATTCAACTTAATCGCGACTGCCGCCTGTGATGCCTAAGATGGCAAGCAGGTTCGCAAACACGTTGTACACGTCTAAGTAGATCGCAAGCGTTGCCGACACGTAGTTGGTTTCGCCGCCGTTCACCACACGTTGCAAATCAATCAGCATAAAGGCCGAGAAGATCACAATCGCCACCACCGAAATGGTCAGCATCAAGGCAGGTAACTGCAAGAAGATGTTGGCGACGCTGGCAAGAATCAAGATCACCACGCCGACGAACATAAACTTACCAAGCCCCGACAGATCACGTTTGATCGACGTAGCCAGCGTTGCCATCGTGCCAAACACGGCTGCCGTGCCACCAAAGGCAAACATCACCAGTTGTGTGCCGTTGCTCATGCCGAGCACGTGGCCCAGCAGGCGCGAGAGCATCATGCCCATGAAGAACGTAAAGAGCAGCAGCAGGCCAACGCCGAGCGAGGTCTCTTTGTTCTTTTCGATCAAATACATCAAGCCAAAGGCGCCGACCAAAAAGACGATTATCGAAATGAACGGGCTGGTTGCCATGACTTGATTGATGCCACTGTACATACCAAAGGCTGCGCCCAGAACAGTCGGAATCAGCGAGATGGCCAGCAACCAATAGGTGTTGCGCAGCACGCGATTACGTACCGCGACGTCAGCGACGTCACTAAATTGGCCGGGATTTAAAGAAGGACGATATTCAGACATAGTTAGCTCCTGTCACAAAATTGGACTTAGGTAAATTGTGTTCACCTCAGTCTATGACCGAAAGCATACCTGACAGTTCCCTGAATGGCTAGATTTCCTACAAATTGTGGTGTTTTTCGCAACGAAACTGAAAAGACCCATGCTCTCCCGAGTTCATACATGGCGATGACTCGACGCGCACGAGACCAATCGCTTGCAGTTCAGGCAGGTGTGCGGTCAGGCCAACTGATGGGCTTTGAGGTCGTGCCCACCCGCTTTGTACTGCGCCCAGCGCAGACGAGCGGCGATTTTGTCGTCTTCGTCGTCAGAAACAATTTCGATCACGCGAGCGGTGCTGCCTAAGGTGGGCGGACACAGATCGTCAAGATTGAGCAGCCAGGCCGTAGCGGGTGCGCGCGCCAAGACTGGCCCTAAGTTGCTTGAGACCAGCCAAATTGGTGTTTGCTCGGCTAAAGGGTCCGTGGCCATCACGTGCGGAACAAAAGCCGTAGGTTCAACGGCCCACAGTTTGTCATCAAACGCTTTGAGTCGTTGAGCGTCGCTGCAATAGACCACGATTTGATGGCCCGCAAGATATTGCTTGAGCGTGGTTTGACACGCCTGCGTGATTTTTTCAGTTGCGCCAAAAGCAAAATCGATACGGGCCATTTGTTTGACCTAGGCTTGGTTGATCAGATATTGCAGCAACATAGGCACGGGTCGCGCGGTTGAGCCTTTTTCACCACCGCCACGCCAGGCAGTACCGGCGATATCGAGGTGGGCCCAAGGGTAGGCCTTAGCAAAGCGCGATAAAAAGCACGCGGCTGTTACTGCCCCACCAGGCTGGCCGCCAATATTAGCCATATCCGCAAAGTTCGACTTCAGTTGTTCTTGATAAGCGTCGTCAAGCGGCAAGCGCCAGGCCGTATCCATTGACTGTCTGCCGGCCGCTAACAAAGCCTCGGCTAACGCGTCGTCGGTTGAAAACAAGCCTGTGTTGACCTTGCCCAGGGCGACAACGCAGGCACCCGTTAAGGTTGCGATGTCAATCACGGCCGAGGGTTTAAAGCGTTCGGCGTAGGTCAGGGCGTCGCACAAAATTAACCGACCTTCAGCGTCTGTGTTGAGGATTTCGATTGTCTGGCCCGACATACTCGTGACGACATCGCCCGGTTTGTTGGCGGTGCCGCTAGGCATGTTCTCGCAGGTGGGGATCAGACCAATGATTTCGCCCGGCAAACCGATTTCAGCTAAGGCACGAAACGCGCCTAAAACACTCGCGGCTCCGCACATATCGAACTTCATTTCGTCCATGGTGGCGGCCGGTTTGAGCGAGATACCACCCGAATCAAAGGTAACGCCTTTACCGACTAAAACAATTGGGCCCGCCGCGACTTTTGCCCCGCGCTTTGCGACGGCGGCTTTGCCTTTGTAGTGCAGCACAATAAACCGAGGTTGCTCAACCGAGCCGCGCGCGACAGATAAAAAGGAGCCCATCTTGAGCGCTTCGATCTGCTTGCGGTCAAGCACCTTGACACTGATACTTTTAAATTCTTTGCCCAGTTTTTTTGCTGCTTCACCCAGATAAGTTGGGGTGCAGATGTTACCCGGCAAATTGCCTAAGGTACGTGCCAGAGACATGCCGTTTGCCAGGGCACTGCCCTCGGTCATGCCAAGCGTGGCACTGGCGCGGTCTGCAGCATTTGCAAATTGCAGCGTCATTTTTTTGAGCTTTGGGCGCGCGTTCAGATCGGGCTTACCAAAGCTGGCGTCGTAGTGATAGGTGGCTTCGCCACAGGCCGCAGCGGCCGAACGGGCGCGCTCGCGCACTGACGTCGCACCACACTCAATCGCGGCCAAGGCTGAGGTGGCGTCTGCGAGCCGGGCTTGCACACAAAACGAGGCAAAGGCCTGTTCGGCGCGTGCATGCGCGCGAGGGTTGTAGTCAGCTTGTTTGCCCAGGCCCACTAAGACCACCCGAGGCGAGGCCACGCCCGCAAGGTTGCGCAGTACCAGCGTGGCACCCGCGCGCGCCGAAAACTCGGCTTTGACGACGGCGCGCAGCGTACCTGCGCAAGCGCGGTCAAGCGCATCGGCGGCGGTGCTTAAGACGCCGTCGGCAAAGACACCGACCGCGAGTGCCGGCGTTTTTGTTTGATGGGGACTCGCTGAAATGCTGACACTGAAATCCATGAGGACAACCTCTAAACGTGAACAATGATTGAATTATCTCGCAAGTTGCCGAGAGGATAGAAGCTTATTCCAAAAAGTTATTATAATTATTTTCTATATTACTTATAATCGTTATTTGGCTTTTTGCCAGATTGACGACGCCCTTTTTAAACTGGCGCAGTTTTACGGAGACAACCATGAATTTGCAGCAATTTCGCTTTGTTCGAGAAACCATTCGACGCGATTTCAATTTGACCGAAGCGGCGCGCAGCTTGTTTACCTCGCAACCTGGCGTCTCAAAAGCCATTCTCGAGTTTGAGGACGAGCTAGGGGTGCAGATTTTTGAGCGTCATGGCAAGCGCATTAAAGGCCTCACCAAGCCTGGCACGGCGGTGGCGCAGGTGGTCGAACGTATTATGCGCGAAGTTGATAATCTTAAAAAAGTGAGTGACGAATTCGCTCGTCGCGACGAGGGCAGCTTGGTGATCGCCTGTACGCACACGCAGGCGCGCTACGTCTTGCCAAAGATTATTCCTGCATTTCGAAAGCAGTTTCCAAAGGTGCACTTGTCTTTGGCCGAGGGGAGCCCGCCACAGCTTGCAGAGATGGTGTTGCACGAGCAGGCGGATTTGGCGATTGCAACCGAGTCGCTCGGCCTGACTCCGGGCCTCGAGACCCTGCCTTGCTACACCTGGGAACACACTGTGGTGGTGCGACCCGAGCACCCACTGGTGGCCTTGTCAGGTAAAAAGGGCTTTGTTTTAACCCTAGAGCAGGTAGCGAACTACCCCCTAGTGACCTATGACCGAGCGTTTTCAGGCCGCCGTTCGGTTGACCGTGCGTTTGACGCCAAAGGTTTAACTCCCGATATTGTGCTTGAGGCGATTGATGCCGACGTGATTAAAACCTACGTTGATGTGGGTTTAGGAATCGGTATCATCGCGGGCGTGGCCTATGAGCCGTTGCGTGACACGAATCTGGTCAGTATCCCTTGTGGGCACCTGTTTGGGGTGCAAACGACACGCGTGGCCTTGAAGTCAGGCGTATTTTTACGGGACTACGTCTACACCTTTATCGCCATGTTGACGCCAGAGCTGAGTGAGGCAGAAATACGTGAACGTGTTGAAAATAAACAAGAAAAATAATATATAAATGAGAATAGGTATTATTACGCTTGCTTTATAAATAAGAATCATTATCATCTAGTCTGTTCATTCTTAATTTTTAGGAGCAGCTATGATCCCTTCCCTTAGTGCAGTGGTGGTCGGTGCCGACCGTCTCGGTAATATCCCTAACCTGTTACGCGAACACAATATCGCCATCACGCATCACATCACTGGGCGCGACCCGTCTCATCAAAAAAAGGCATTGCAACTCCCCAGTGGGACGCAGGTGGTGATTTTGCTCACTGACTTTTTAGGCCACAACGTCATGAAAACTTTCAGAAACGCAGCTCAAAAGGGGGGGATTCAGGTGGTGGCTTGTCGGCGCTCTGTGTGCGCGATGCAGCAGGCTCTTGCGCAAGGTGGCCTGTGTCAGGACGAGGGTTGCGAACTAAAGGCGAAGAGGGCCTAGGCCTTAAGAGTTCGCTAGGGTGGGGCGCGTCTTTAAAGGCGGCGCGCACCATTAAAACGCTTGGTCCAATAGGCCAGATTCATATTTTCAATTCTAACGACACCGCCGGCAGCCGGCGCGTGTACAAAGTGCTCCGATCCTAAATACACCCCAACGTGCGAGTTGCGACGCCCAAGGGTATTAAAAAACACTAGGTCGCCCACTTGCAGATCGCTTCGCGGCACCTCAGTGCCAAACAGGGCCATATCATAAGAGCGTGGCGGCAGCTTCAGGCCAAGCGATTGCTGGGCTGAATGCAGCACTAAGCCGCTGCAATCAAAACCGGTTTCGGGTGATTTTCCGCCCCAACGGTATCGAATACCAAGTTGAGTGAGCGCCTGCAATGCTAAGGGATGGTTGATATCGTCCATCAAAAGGCCGGCACCGTTTTTAGAGCGGGATAAAAACGAGCCGATCGGATCCGCCGAAGTGCGCCAGTCTGTCGACGCGCTCAGGCCTGTGCCACCGGTGCCCGTGCACCCGCTCAACGCCGCTGTGAGCGCGCTTGCGCCTACAAGCAGCGACAGACGCAGCCAACGAAAAAAAGTACAAGATGCAAGAGTGGTGAAAATCTTGTCAGGCATTATCGAGTTGAGTGGTAAGGGTCAAAAACAAACAGACCAGAGAATAAACATCGGCCAAGATAAAGTGACCAAGGTAAAAAATTGCGGGTCGACGTAAAAAAACCAACAATAAGCCAAGGGTGTTGCAAAGATGGCAAGCCTCGTGCAAGCTTTACCTGTCACAATGTTATTACAAAAAGCGATTGTTGCAACAAAAAGCACCCACGAGACCTCTGATGAACCCGATCCAGCTGACCCATCAACATTCCCTTAGGCAAAAAGATGCGTTCTGGCGCGAAGAAGCCGCAGGCATCCACTGGGAGACCCCTTTTACTGAAGTGCTTGATTATTCAAAGCCACCCTTCGCCCGCTGGTTTGTTGGCGGGCGCACAAACTTATGTTTTAACGCCGTTGACCGTTGGCTGGACACCCAAGCAGACGACCCAGCTTTGATCTGGATCTCGACCGAAGTCGAGCAAGAACTCACCTACAGTCGTCGGCAACTGTATCGCGAAGTCAATGCGGTCGCGGCAATGTTGCAGGCTCAGGGTGTTAAGCAAGGCGATCGGGTGTTGATTTATATGCCGATGATGCCTGAGGCGGTTTTTGCCATGTTGGCCTGTGCACGCCTGGGGGCAATTCATTCTGTCGTGTTTGGCGGGTTTGCCTCGGTGAACCTGGCGCAGCGCATCGACGATGCCTCACCCAAGGTCATTGTGTGCGCGGATGCCGGTTCACGCGGGGGTAAAGTCACGCCCTACAAACCGTTGTTAGACAAAGCGATCGCGCTGGCGCAGCGACCACCCCAAAAAGTCATCGTGGTCGATCGTGGCTTGTTTGCCTTTGAACCCGTGGCAGGCCAAGACCTTGATTACGCGAGCCTTCGCACCCAGTTCGAGGGGGCCGTGGTGCCCGTGACATGGCTTGAGTCTTCAGAGCCTAGCTATGTGCTGTACACCTCAGGCACAACCGGCAAACCCAAGGGCGTTCAGCGTGATACGGGGGGCTACGCCGTGGCTTTGGCCTCGTCGATGCAGCGTATCTTTAACGGCAAACCCGGCGATACGTATTTGTGCACCAGTGATATTGGTTGGGTGGTCGGACACTCTTACATTGTGTATGGCCCGTTAATCGGCGGTCAAACGACAATCCTGTACGAGGGCACGCCTGTGCGCCCCGATGGTGGCATTTTATGGAGTCTGGTCGAGCGCTTTAAGGTCAACACCATGTTCTCAGCGCCCACTGCGATTCGGGTACTCAAAAAACACGACCCTGCGTTACTCAAAAAATACGATCTGTCCAGCTTGCGAGCGCTGTATCTGGCGGGTGAACCGTTAGATGAACCCACCGCCCGATGGATTTCTGAGGGGTTGGGTCGCCCCATCATTGACAACTATTGGCAAACTGAATCAGGCTGGCCGATTTTGGCGGCACAGCCGGGTATTGCCGCGGTTCCCACAAAATTCGGCAGCCCCTCGTTTCCGGTGTATGGCTTTGATGTGCGCGTGCTAGACGAACAAACCGGCGAAGATCTTGGCCCGAACCAAAAAGGCGTCGTTGCGATCGTGCCACCATTACCCCCGGGCGCGATGACCACGATTTGGGGCGATGATGCGCGCTTTGTGGAAACCTATTTTTCCTCAGTGCCCGGCCGCTTGGTTTACTCAACCTTTGACTGGGGCCTGACCGATGAAGACGGTTACTGGTTCATTTTAGGTCGAACGGATGACGTGATTAATGTTGCAGGGCATCGCCTAGGCACTCGCGAAATCGAAGAGTCGATTAATTGCCACGCTGCAGTCGCAGAATCCGCAGTGGTCGGCATCGCCGATCAGCTTAAGGGTCAGGTTGCAGTGGGTTTTGCTGTGCTCAAAGATGCCAGCCTGTTTGCGCAGCCAGACGCACTGCTCCAGCTCGAAGGCGACATTATGCGTCTGGTGGATGAACAACTTGGCCCCGTGGCGCGACCCTCGCGCGTGCGGTTCGTGACGGCGCTGCCCAAGACGCGCTCTGGTAAAGTGCTGCGTCGGGCGATTGCGGCCGTCTGCGAGGGACGCGACCCCGGCGATCTCACTACAATCGAAGACCCCTCTGCACTTGAACAAATTAAGGACTCACTGTGAAAACTAAAGCCGTACTGACTGATGCCGATGTTTCTAAAATCCTGGCTGCCTCTAAAGCCCATGCGAACAAAAACAATTGGGCCGTGACCATTGCGGTGGTAGACGATGGTGGTCATCTGCTGGGCTTGCAACGCCTTGACGGAGCCGCTGCAATGTCCGCGCACATCGCACCCGCTAAAGCGCACACCTCAGCGCTCGCGCGTCGCGAAACCAAAGTCTACGAAGACATTATCAACAATGGTCGAACCGCCTTTTTGTCGGCGCCAACGTTGCAAGGCATGCTCGAAGGCGGCGTACCGATTATTGTTGAGGGTCAAGTGATCGGCGCCGTCGGTGTGTCGGGCGTGAAATCTTCAGAAGACGCAGAGATCGCTGCGGCCGGCATTGCTGCGTTGACAGCCTAATTTATTGACAGACTCCAGCAAATGATCAAAGCGTATTGATCCTGGACGTCACGGAGACCAGACACATGGCGAACTCAATCGAATCCACCTTAGTTGAAACGCGCGTATTTCAACCGCCGCCGGGCTTTGTTGAACAAGCCAATGTAGCGGGTCAGGCAGGCTATCAGGCGCTGCTCGAGGCAGCTGATCGTGATCCCGAGGCTTTTTGGGCCAAGCAGGCGCGTGAGCATTTGCACTGGACTAAACCGTTTACCAAGGTGCTCGATGAGTCGCGTGCGCCGTTCTTTGAGTGGTTTGCTGATGGTGAACTTAACGTCTCGGCCAACTGCTTAGACGTCAATCTTAAAAATGGCAACGCCAACAAAGTCGCAATTATTTTTGAAGCCGATGACGGTGTTGTTAAAAAAATTACGTATCAAGCACTACACGATCGCGTGTGTCAGTTGGCCAATGGTCTCAAAGCACTGGGTCACCAGAAGGGCGAGCGCTCGATCATCTATATGCCGATGTCGATTGAAGCGGTTGTGGCGATTCAGGCCTGTGCCCGCCTGGGCATCATTCACTCAGTGGTGTTCGGTGGCTTCTCGGCTAAAAGTCTGCACGAGCGCATCACCGACGTTGGCGCAAGCTTAGTACTGACGGCCGATGAACAAATGCGCGGCGGCAAGGCAATTGCGCTTAAACCGGCCGTCGACGAGGCCTTGGCGATGGGCGGTTGCGAGGCCGTGCGTCACTGCATCGTTTATAAGCGCACGGGCGGCAAGATTAACTGGGACGCTAAACGTGATGTTTGGCTACACGAGCTTGCTGACAAACAAGCCACCACCTGTGAACCTGTCGCCGTCGGTGCTGAACATCCCCTGTTTATTTTGTATACCTCGGGCTCGACGGGTAAGCCCAAAGGCGTGCAACACTCTTCGGGTGGTTACTTGTTGTGGGCCAAGCTCACGATGCAATGGGTATTCGATGCAAAAGCGAAGGATGTTTTTTGGTGCACGGCCGACGTGGGTTGGGTCACGGGCCATACCTATGTGACGTATGGTCCCTTGGCGGCTGGTTTGACGCAAATTGTGTTTGAAGGTGTGCCCACCTATCCGAATGCGGGGCGTTTTTGGAAAACGATTCAAGAGCACAAAGTATCGATTTTTTACACCGCACCCACAGCGATTCGGTCGTTGATTAAAACGTCAGATGCAGATTCTGCTGTGCATCCCAAAAGCTTTGATATGTCGAGTTTGCGCCTGTTGGGTTCAGTGGGCGAGCCCATCAACCCAGAAGCCTGGATGTGGTACCACACCAATGTCGGAGGTGGGCGTTGCCCCATCGTCGATACCTGGTGGCAAACAGAAACTGGCGGACATATGATTACGCCGCTGCCAGGCGCGACACCCTTAAAACCCGGTTCATGCACGACGCGTTTGCCCGGCATTACCGCGGCGATTGTGGATGAAGTCGGGGGCGACGTTGCCGCAGGTAACGGTGGCTTCTTGGTGATTAAGCGCCCTTGGCCCTCAATGATTCGCGGGATCTGGGGTGACCCTGAGCGTTACGTCAAAAGCTATTTTCCGCCAGAGTTGGGCGGCTATTATTTGGCAGGCGATGGCGCACAATGCGATAAAGACGGCTGCTTCTGGATTATGGGTCGTATTGATGACGTGTTGAACGTTTCTGGCCACCGTTTGGGTACGATGGAAGTCGAATCCGCCCTCGTGGCGCACGAAATGGTGGCTGAGGCTGCGGTCGTTGGGCGCCCAGACGCAACCACCGGCGAGGCGATCGTTGCCTTTGTCGTGCTCAAACGCGCACGCCCTGAAGGTGACGAAGCGATCGCACTAGGCAAGCAACTGCGCGACTGGGTCGCCAAAGAGATCGGCCCGATTGCCAAGCCAAAAGAGATTCGTTTTGGCGATAACTTGCCCAAAACACGCTCAGGCAAAATTATGCGTCGCTTGTTGCGAGTGGTGGCTAAGGGCGAGGCGATTACGCAAGATATTTCAACGCTTGAAAACCCGGCGATCTTGGATCAGTTGTCTAAACCGGTTTAAGTGACTGTAAAAGTAGTTGCACGATCGACGATATTGTCGTACACCTTTGGTTCGGTTGTTGAATGTTAAGTCGTTTAACGCCAAAGAATATTTTTCAACGAAAAGGGAGATTCTTCATGTCTTATCTTAAACCGTCGTTTTTAAAGTCGCTGGGTCTGTTTGCAACTGCCGCCTTGCTTTCAATCAATAGTGCCTCGGCGCAGGTGGACACCCTGGCCAGTATCAAACAAAAGGGCAAGATGGTAGTGGGCGTCAAGGCCGATTACAAACCCTTTGGTTATGTGGATCCGTCGGGAAAAATCGTCGGTTTTGAAATCGACATGGCCAACGAAATCGCCAAAAAATTAGGCGTATCAATCGAATTGATCCCTGTTGTGGCTGCTAACCGCTTGGAGTTCGTCAAGCAAGGTCGCACCGATCTGATGATCGCGACCATGTCCTACAAGCCCGATCGCGCTGAAGTGGTGGCCATCCCTGAGCCTTTCTATTACGCTAGTGCTGCTGCACTCTTTGCTAAAAAGAATTCTGGCTTAAAGGCCTGGACAGACCTCAAAGGCAAAACGGTGTGCGGTATTCAGGGCGCGTATTACAACCGCCGCACGGGCGATGAGTTTGGTGCAAAACTGCTGACTTTCAAAGGCTCAACCGAAGCCCTGGCCGCGCTCGAGGCGGGCAATTGTGTAGGGATGGTTTTTGACTCAACCTTTTATGCCGGCCTAACCGGCGAGGCAAAATGGGCCGACTACGCCATCGTGTTGCCTTTGATTGATCCAGAGCCTTGGGGCATGGGTCTGCGCAAAGAAGATGCTAAGTTTGCGGCCTTTATTAGTGACACATTAAAAGAATGGCATAAAACGGGTTTCATTATCGGGCTTGAAAAGAAGTGGGGCATCTCGCCCTCGCCATATCTGGTCGAGCAGAACGCAAAATTCAAATAATTTGGTTGGGTAACAGGCCGAGCAAGTGATGGATAGTGTTGCGGCCTGGTTTAAATGGCTACACCAGACGAGCGGCATCAAGCTAACGATTTTTTACGATCGCTATGACCGCTCGCGTTTTCTTGAAGGCCTGAGCACCACGCTTGAGTTGTCGGCCATCGTGATTGTGTTGAGTCTTTTCTTTGGTGCGATTGTCGCTTGGCTGGTTGGCACGAAGTATCAATGGCTTCGCCGTTGTGTCGGTGCGTACGTTCAACTGTTTCGTAATACGCCGCCGCTCGTTCAGATTTATTTCTTTTATTTTGCGATTGGCCCACTCTTGCCGAAGGTGGGAGGTGCGCCGCTGTTGGGCTCGCTGGGTTGGGCGATTGTCGCTTTGACTTTGCTTGAAACCGCGTTTACGGCAGAGATTTTTAGGGCAGGTATTGAAGCGGTGCCCAAGGCGACGATTGAAGCGGCTCAGGCGCTTGGTTATTCGCGTACGCAAATTTTCAGGCGTGTCGTGTTTCCGCTCGCCTTACGCGTAACGATGCCAGCATTGAATAACAACCTGGTGAACCTAGTAAAAACCACCACCTTAGGCTACGCGATTGCCGTGCCAGAATTGCTCTATATGTCTGGCCAAATCTGGTCTGAACAGGTCAATGTGACTGAAATGATGATTGTGCTGTTGCTGACCTACATTGCGATTGTCGGTTTGATCAATCAATTGATGCAGTGGTTTGAAAAAAGGTTGTACGTACCGGGGTTTGGTCAATGAAACGTCTGCCGGTCATGTTGCCCTTTCGTTTGCAGTCTCAGGTTGTGCTCATTGATCGCTCGAGTGGGGGCGGTTTATTTGTTTGGCAAACAGGCCTACTACTACTGGTTACCTTGATCGGTTCGGTCGCGACCGCACAGGCCCAGGCAGTGGCTGCTCAGGCCTCGGTGCTGAGCTTGCTACTGAAGTGGACACCTCTGCTGGCACAAGGTTTCTTGTTCAATCTCGCCATTAGTTTCATGGCGATGCTGCTGGGGACTGCCGCAGGGGTCGTGTTGGGGTTGGCTCGAGTTTCACTGCTTGCGCCAGTGCGTGGCACCTCGTGGCTGGTCGTACAGTTTTTTCGCAATGCGCCGTGGCTGGTGTTGCTATTTTTTGTCATGTTTTTAATGCCGTTTGAATTCAAAATTGGTCAGCACACGATTCCGTTTCCGGATTGGATCAAATCGACCATTGGCCTGGCGTTGCCAATCATGGCAAACATTGCAGAGATTGTGCGCGGTGCCGTGCAGTCGATTCCCTCGGCGCAATGGGAGGCCGCGCGTTCGCTTGCCTTTAATCGTCGGCAAATTTTATGGCAGATTATTTTGCCGCAGTGCATCAAGCGGATGCTGCCGTCGTGGATGAACTGGTATGCCATTTTGACAATGGCCACCACGCTCGCCTCGATTGTCGGGGTCTCAGAGGTGATGACAACGGTGGGCCATATTACTGCCGCCGAGTCGCGCACTGACTTTTTAATACCCATTTATAGCTATGTGCTGTTGTGGTTCTTTATATACTGCTATCCGATCGCTTGTTACACGCGTCGCCTTGAAGCGCGTTTTGCCGAGCGTTAAATAATGTCTAGATCTTCTATGCTATTTGATCGATTGCCTGGCAAACCTTAATTGAAACCTAATCAGAGATCTCAATGGAGCAGTCACTCACTTTGAAGCTACAAGATTTTTTGACTACGCACGCGATCAAGCTCGAGCGTCACGAACATGCGGCCGTGATGACGGTGGCTGAGTCCGAGTTGCTTGTTCCCTTGTTACCCGGGGCCAAAACAAAAAATCTGTTTTTGCGTGATAAAAAAGGGCTTAAACATTTTTTGGTCACAATCCCCGCTGCGCTCAGTGCGAATCTGAATCAGTTGGGTGATGTACTTGGTGCTGGGCGTTTAGGCTTTGCCTCGGCCGAGCGGCTACTCACGCATCTGGGCGTCACGCCAGGCTCGGTGAGCCTGCTAGGCTTGGTCAACGACGTGGGGCACAACGTACAATTTGTAATTGATCAGGCCTTGTGGAATGCCCCCGCTGTGCAAGCGCATCCGTTGATCAATACGGCGACGCTGGTGGTGCCACACGCCGACTTAGTCAGATTTTTAGCCGCCACCGGGCACGAACCTAAAATTATTTCTGTGCCCGCCAATGCGGCAGAGGATGTCGCACGATGACTTCGTCGTTTACCGAAAAAAGTTCAAGCCGACTCACTCAGCCCCAAGTGCGAATTCACGACGTCCACAAAGCATTTGGCGCGGTGAAAGTTTTGCGTGGGATGTCCTTAGCAGTGGGTGCTGGGCAGGCGATTTGTGTCATCGGGCCGTCGGGCTCGGGTAAATCAACCTTGCTGCGTTGTATCAATGGGCTGATCCCGGTAGATCGCGGCGAGGTCTTTGTGGGCGAGCATGCGGTGCATACCCTTAAATCCGATCACGATATGATCGCCTTGCGTAAAGACGTATCGATTGTGTTTCAGCAGTACAACTTGTTTCCGCATAAGACGGCGTTGCAAAACATCATGATGGCGCCAATACAAGTCTTGGGTCAAAATAAAGACGAAGTGCATGAGCGTGCGTTGGGCTTGTTAAAAAAAGTCCGGCTCGAAGATAAAATGAATAATTATCCTGGCGAGTTGTCAGGCGGGCAGCAGCAGCGCGTGGCCATCGCGCGGGCGTTGGCCATGCAACCTTCAGTGATGTTGTTTGATGAGGTCACCGCGGCCCTTGATCCCGAAACGCGTAAAGAGGTGTTGCTGACGATTCGCCAGTTAGTCGAAGAGGGCATGACCTCAATCTTAGTCACGCACGAAATGGCCTTCGCACGCGAAATCGCGGATCGCGTGTACTTCACCGATCAAGGTGTGATTGTCGAAGAAGGCACGCCACAGCAGATTTTTGATGAACCACAAGTGCAAAGAACCAAGGCGTTTCTTGAGCAGGTGCTTTAGGGCTCTACCCTCAAACCAAACTCGGCACCGGCCTCAAGCAAGGCCTCAAGCACGTGTTCGGCATAGCCTCTAAACACTAACAGCTCAAAAGTGAATTCGTCAGAGCCGCGTGAAAGCGTCATGCCGATATGTCCAACGCGCGTATTGGTTGCAGCACTCACCCCAAAGTGCTCTAACGCTAAATCCAGACTACAAAATTTATTGAGTGTGCGTTGTGCTGCGGCGCCTGACACGACGATGGCGGTGCGTGCATGGCTTAAGTCGACCACGCTCGCGAGGCCACTGAGTGCAACGCGCAGGGCTTGCGCTTGAATCGTTGCATACAGATCGCCCACGATTTGCCAAATACCGGGCCCAAGCAAACGCACGCTTAAGATCGCGTTGCTAGTCATCTGATTGGGCGAGGGCAGATTGATGTTTAAGACGGTGCTCAACGCCGCTGCGGTCTCTTGTTGCGTTGAACCAAAAGCCGAGACTTGCAAAATAGTTAAGGGCCGTCGTTCAGAAATCGTGACCGTGGGGTGAGCCATTTGATGCGCGTCAGACGCTTGCGCGAGAAGTGCTGCGATTGCAGAGTGGCGTTCGATCATGATTGCCCCCCTTTTAAGCGTTGATTGTCGGGATCAACGAAGACGGGCGATACGACGCGTACACGAACAAACTCATTGGATAACGGCGAGGCAGCAATCACCTCTTGGCCGATCCGACTTGCGCCATTATCTAAAAAGGCGAGGGCGATGGGGTGACCCAAAAATTCGCTTGGAGTCGACGAACTGACAAAGCCTTGCTTGGCAACGACGCCCGCTGCGCGCGCTTCGATTTCGGTTGCCACCAACTGACTGCCCGCGCGAATGTTTGAGGTACCGTCTACGGGTATCAGACCAACCAGGCTTGCGCGTCGCGTGTCGAGCAGCCCAGAGCGTTTAGCAAGTGCCGCGCCAATGAAACCACCATTTTTTCTGACAAGTTTGCCTAAGCCCAAATCGGCAGGTGTGGTACGCCCATCCAGTTCGTTACCAGCGACGTGGCCTTTTTCGGTCCGCAACACCCCCATGGCCTCAGTGCCGTACACCGTGATGCCAAAGGTTTGACCAAGCTCAAGGATGCGTGCCCACAGATCCTCGCCATAGTCAGCGCCAATCGCGAGCTCGTACGCGCACTCACCTGAATAACTCATGCGGTAAACGATCAGTTCAATCCCTTCAATTTGTGTGTGTATCACAGCAAGATGCGGCAAAGCAGAATCTGAGACGTCGCAATGCGGCAAAAGTGCGGCCAACACTTCTCTCGAGCGCGGGCCGGCTAGGGCGAATTGCGCAAATTGTTCGGTGACCGAAACCGCATGGCAACGTAGCTCGGGCCAGGCGACTTGCAGCATCAGTTCAAGATAACTTTGTACTTTACCCGCGTTGGCGGTGGTCGTTGATATGAGATAGTGATGCTCACCAAGCCGTGCCACGGTGCCGTCATCCATCACAATGCCGTCTTCGCGCAGCATCAAACCGTAACGTAATTTACCAACAGGTAAGTTGGCAAAGTTATTGCAATAGATGCGTTGAATAAACTCAAGTGCATCTGGACCCTGAATATCAATCTTACCTAAGGTACCGACATCGACCAAGCCCACGGCTTGACGCACCGCCAAGTTTTCACGACGCCAGGCGGCCTCATAGGTTTCGTTCGATCGCAGATAAGTTTTAGGACGCAACCAATGCCCGACCGTGGTCATGGGTGCGCCTTGGGCAACATGCCAGCCATGCAGGGCGGTACGGCGCACAGGCGTGTGGTGTTTGCCGGTATCCGCGCCCCCAAACAGGCCGAGCGCAACCGGGGTGTAGGGTGGGCGAAAGGTTGTGGTGCCCACCGATGCAATGGGTTGCTCTTGCAAGGCAGCCATCAGCGCCAGGCCGTTGACGTTTGAGGTTTTGCCCTGATCGGTGCCCATGCCTAGCGTGGTGTAACGCTTTAAGTGTTCAACTGAGCGAAAATTTTCGCGATGTGCGAGCTCGATGTCTTCAACGGTGACGTCATCTTGAATATCGACAAAGCGTTTGCCTCTTGAGGCGACTTTTGACATTTGCCAAAGCGGTTCAAGTGCGAAGTTTGTTTCGGGCTCGGCGTGCGGCGCATGGTAGAGCAACGCCCCTTGCGGGCTGCTTGCATCATTGACGCAGGCTTGCTCGCCGGCCGCGGCCCCTTGTGCAAGCGCGCCTGCTAAGGTGTATTCGCCGTTGGCGGCACCCACCGGTACAAGCGTCGCCAACAGGCTGTCTGGCACGAAGGCCGTGAGCTTGTCATCAAAGCGTAGTTTGCCACCTGCTTGCGAATACAAGTGTACGGTGGGGCTCCAACCGCCTGAATTACCTAGCAGATCACACTCGATTTTTTGAGCGCCTGTGCCATCGCGACCCAAGACGCTAAGCGACCGCACAGTTTGGCCATGCACCGCAGTGATATAAGAGTAGCCAAAATATTCAATGCCAGCGCTACGCACGCGGTTCACCAGCTGCGCATCGACGGTACGGCGCGTATCTATCAGTGTCACAGTCTGCGCGCCAGCCTGCTTGGCATCTAAGGCGCTGCGATACGCATCATCGTTGTTGGTAAAAATTGCGATCTTGCGCCCGGGCAGCACAGCATACTGATTGATATAGGTGCGAAGCGCCGAGGCCAACATAACACCCGGTTTGTCGTTATCGGCAAAGACCAATGGGCGTTCGATACTGCCGGTTGCCAAAATAACGCGTGCGCAACGCAAATGAAGCAAACGTTGGCGTGGTGTATGCGCGGGCGACTGTGCTAAGTGATCGGTGACCCGTTCGGCAATCGTGACGAGTCCGTGATCATAGACGCCACTCACAGTGCTGCGTGGCAATAGCCGAACGTTTGAGTACCCACGTAGTGTGGCGACCGTTTGCTCAACCCATTCGCTTGCACGCATGCTGTCGATGAGTTTGTTTTCCCACAGCGCAGAGCCGCCAAGTTCGCTGCGCTCGTCGGCTAACACGACGCGTTTGCCGCTGCGTGCTGCGGCTAAGGTTGCAGACAGTCCTGCAGGCCCACCGCCCACCACTAAGACTTCACAGTGGGCGTATTCGTAAGCGTAGTGGTCAGGGTCTTTGTGCAGGGGCGCTTTGCCTAAGCCTGCGGCGCGCCGAATCTGATGTTCGTAAAACATCCAGAATTTTTTTGGCCACATAAAGGTTTTGTAATAAAAACCTGCTGGCAATAACGCTGAAAATGTTTGATTGATCGCACGCCAGTCAAAGCGCAGACTTGGCCAACGATTTTGACTGGTCGCCTCAAGACCATCAAACAGCTCGATCACCGTTGCGCGTGTATTGGGCTCAGTCTGCGCGCCCGAGCGCAGTTGCATTAAGGCGTTTGGCTCTTCAGGGCCCGCACTATAAATACCGCGCGGGCGGTGATATTTAAAACTACGCCCAACCAGCTTGACGCCATTTGCCAGCAGGGCAGAGGCGAGCGTGTCGCCCTGATAACCATAGTGGGTGTTGCCGTCAAAGCTAAAGCGCAATGGTTTGCCGCGCGCAATACGGCCACCTTGTTCAAGTCGGTTAGGTTGTGAGCGACTCATTTTTCTGCACCGGCGCTGCGAGCAGCTTGAATACTGCTGACTTCATGTGTCAGGGTATCGCGCACAAGCTCAAGGATTTGTCGGCAACCATGGTTGTGATGCCACCATTCACGATGTGGGCCACGTGGGTTATCGCGCTCGTACACATAGGCTTGCCAGGTGGTTTGACTGTCGTCAAGCGTAGGAACCGGCGCAACCTCACGCACGTACGTAAATTCAGACTGATCGCGTGGGCCGCAGAAGGGGCAGTTAAATAGTTGCATGTTTGCGCCCGCCCTAGTGCCATTGCGGGGTTGGACCCGCGCCTTTATCGTCGATCACTTTGCCGTTGGCAAAGCGTTCGAGCGTGTGGCCTTGATTAAACGCATGCGGGGCGTCGTTGGCGATGGTGTGCGCAAACACCCAGCCCGAGCCGGGTGTGGCTTTGAAGCCGCCATAGCACCAACCGGCGTTTAAATACAAATTGTCAATGGGCGTTTTTGAAATGATCGGGCTGCCGTCCATTGACATGTCCATCACGCCACCCCATTGCCGCAGCATCCGTACGCGCGACAAAATCGGAAACATTTGCAAGCCAGCCGTAATCGCCTCTTCGACAATTGGTAAATTACCTTTTTGGCCGTAGCTTGGATAGAAATCCAGATCGCCACCCATGACCAGTTCGCCTTTGTCAGACTGGCTAATATAGAAGTGGCCGGCACCGTAAGTGACAACGGTATCAATAATCGGTTTTAACGGCTCTGACACAAAGGCCTGCAATACGTGGGTTTCGATCGGCAGCTTCAGCCCTGCCATACCAGCTACACGGCCGCTATTACCTGCGACCGCAATGCCTACGCGCCCAGCGCCCAGCCGTCCGGTTGAGGTTTCGACCCCCACGATACGGTTGCCTTCGCGAACAAAGCCTTGCACTTCACAATTCTGAATGATGTCCACGCCCAGGTTGGACGCCGCGCGTGCAAAGCCCCAAGCCACGGCATCATGGCGCGCCGTACCACCACGCCGTTGGATTAAGCCACCAATGATCGGAAACCGCGGCACCTCAGAGCAGTCAAGGTGAGGGACGGCACGTTCAATTTCTTCGCGCGTGAGCCACTCGCAGTCAATACCGTTTAAGCGCATCCGATTGCCGCGACGAAATAACGCATCGCGTTGCCCTTCGGTGTGTGCAAGGTTCAACACCCCGCGCGGGCTAAACATCACGTTGTAGTTCAATTCTTGCGATAGTTGGTGCCAGAGCTTGAGCGACCATTCGTAAAAATGGGCGTTTTCATCAGGCATGTAGTTTGAGCGCACGATCGTGGTGTTACGACCTGTGTTGCCCCCGCCGATCCAACCTTTTTCTAGCACCGCCACGTTTTTGATGCCGTGATTTTTGGCAAGGTAAAACGCTGTGGCCAAGCCGTGTCCGCCACCACCCACAATGATGACATCGTAGTGTTTTTTGGGTTCGGGGTTGCGCCACGCCATCGGCCAGTCTTGGTGGCCTTTGAGCGCCTGTTTAACGAGTGAAAACACAGAGTATTTCATGGCGGTACTGTGCCTTGTTCGTGATGGGATGTCAATACGTGCGGCCGAGACGTTACGGCTGGCACCTAAGGTCCGAATGACCCGCAATCCGTCCTGAGCGGGGATTCTGTTTGTTTTCAGGGGTTTTGGTTGTTTTGTGTCTAAGCCCAATTAAGATACTATTGCCTATCTTCCGGAGCCCGACCATGCTATTTGCCTTGTTAATTGCGGTGCACACCTTGTCAGCGGTTGTCTGGGTGGGGGGAATGTTCTTGATGCACTCTTCGCTGCGTCCAGCTGCTGCGACGCTGCTTGAACCGCCTGCGCGCTTGCCGTTGTTGTGCGGTGTGATGTCGCGTTTTTTTATCTGGGTCAAGATTGCCATCACCTTGTTGTTTGTGTCGGGTATCTGGCTGATCTCTTTGCATGGCAGCTTTGGCAAAGCGGGTTGGCACGTTCATCTGATGGTGTTGATTGCGGTGATCATGGCCGCGATTTTTGGCATGATTTATGGTGTCCCGTTCAAGCGGCTTAAAGCTGCCGTGGCAGCCAAAGAGTGGCCTAAGGGTGGCGAGGCGATGGCCAGCATACGCAAATTGATTTTCATCAATCTGGTGCTCGGCCTGGTTACTGTCGCTGTTGGCGCGGGTGGGCGTTATTTGCCGCTGTGAGGCAGCCGAACCCAAGCCCTACA
The DNA here is from genome assembly GCA_945872285.1 of Bordetella parapertussis. Taxonomy (GTDB): domain Bacteria; phylum Pseudomonadota; class Gammaproteobacteria; order Burkholderiales; family Burkholderiaceae_B; genus Zwartia; species Zwartia parapertussis_D. The sequence goes on from CAMBZR010000004.1 coordinate 77,146, forward strand.
TCACAGCGCCGAGTTGCCAGGGCACAAACTCGCTTTGTCCGTAGCCATGGATTTCGCTTTTCGTGCGCTCGCCTGAGGCCACTTTGATGATCACCTCAAAAATCTGCGCACCTTTTTCGGCGATTGACATGCCGTCATCGACGATCTCGCCGCAGTTGATATCGATGTCTTCGCTTTGACGCTTGAATAAGGCGTTATTGGTCGACAGCTTGATCGACGGCGTGGGCGCACAGCCATAGGCTGAGCCCCGGCCGGTGGTAAAGCAAATCATGTTGGCGCCACCTGCGACCTGGCCGGTAGCCGAAACCGGGTCGTAGCCCGGCGTGTCCATATAAACAAAGCCTTTAGCGGTAACGGGTTGTGCATATTCGTAAACGGCCTCTAAGCGCATTGTGCCGCCTTTGGCTACCGCACCCAGTGATTTTTCTAAAATGGTTGTTAAGCCGCCTGCCTTGTTGCCAGGCGAAGGGTTGTTGTTCATTTCGCCTTGATTACGCGCGCAATAGTCTTCCCACCAATGAATGCGTTCGATGAGTTTTTCGGCTACAGCAGGGCTTGCTGCACGGCGCGTTAGCAAGTGTTCAGCACCATAGATTTCAGGAGTTTCAGACAAAATTGCGGTGCCGCCGTTTTGCACCAACAGGTCAACCGCGACACCCAGCGCAGGGTTGGCCGAGATGCCCGAGTAGCCATCCGAACCACCGCATTGCAAGCCCAACGTTAAGTGGCTAACCGGCACGTCAGTGCGTACGACCTTGTTAGCGTGCGGCAACATTTGTTGAATCAGTTCAACGCCTTTGCGCACGGTCTTTTGTGTGCCCCCAGTATCTTGGATATTGAAGGTTTGAAACAACGGATTTTCAGAGAGTTTCTCGGCCGTTAATAAATCGGTGATCTGATTGGCCTCACAGCCTAGGCCCACCATCAGCACACCACAAAAATTTGCATGGCGCGTGTAGCCTGACAAGGTACGGCGTAAGACGTCGATCCCCTCGCCAGTGCTGCCCATGCCGCAGCCGCTGCTAATCGTCAGCGCAACCACCCCATCGACATTCGGAAACGCTGCTAGGGCTTCGGGGTGCGTCTCGCGATCAAAGTGGCTGGCGATCGCGCGCGCAGCGGTGGCTGAGCAATTGACGCTAGTCAAAATGCCTAGGTAATTTCGGGTGGCTATACGGCCATCTGCGCGCACGATGCCTTTAAAGGTGCGTGGCGTTGCAACATATTGGGTGGGCTTTGCGTCGACTCCAATCGCGTAGTTACGGCTAAAGGCACCGCCTTCAGCTCCGATGTTCAAGTTGTGGACATGGACATGCGAGCCCGGTTCAATGTCTGCACTGGCAAAACCAATAATTTGGTTATAGCGACGAACCGGCTCACCCTGTTTAATTTTTTTTGTGGCAACTTTGTGCCCCGGCGGGACTAAGCCGCGAATGGTTAAATTTTCAGACGCGAGCTTAGTGCCTGAAATCAGTTGGTGGCGTGCGATGACGACATCATCTTGAGGGTGAAGACGAATAACGGGTTCCATGAGGTTTCCTATTAAAGCAAAATGGGCAGAGTCACACTGACGATTACCGAGTTCCTTTTGTGACAACGTAGTCGGGTTTGCCGGTGCATGCAAATGTGATGATGTTTTGCGCGGCTTTGCTGCGTAATTCGATTTCGGCTTCTTGTGAGAAGAAGGCTGCATGCGGCGTGAGAATCGTGCGGGGGTGTTTAACCAGAGGGTGATCGCCCGGGGGCTCTTGGGGGAGTACGTCAAGGGCTAAGCCCCCGAGTTGACCTGAGTTCAAAGCGGCCAGTGCATCATCGACATTGACGATACCACCGCGCGCCGTGTTCACGACATAACTGCCTGGCTTCATCAAATTCAAGACCTTGCTGTTGATGATGTTGCGCGTTTCTTCATTGAGCGGGGTGTGCACTGAAATAATATCGGCCGTCGCAAACAGTTCAGTCATGTCAACACGCCGCACGTAAGGCGCAAAATCATACGCCATGATGTGCGGATCGCACGCGATCACGTTACCGTAGGTTTCGCGTGCAAGATGGGCAAAGCGACGACCGATGCGACCCATTCCCAGCACGCCTACCGTCATATTTGACGGACGTTTGAGCACGCCGGGCGTGAGGTAATGCCACTTGCCTGCGCGAATATCGCGGTCATAAAAAGACAGGTGACGGGTGAGGTTTAACGCCATCGCAAAGGCATGACTGGCGACTTCATGCACGCCGTAGTCTGGGGAATTACCCACCCACACCCCGTAAGCCTGAGCGTCCTCGGTGTTGATCGTATCAAAACCCGCGCCATATCGACTGACGAGTTTGAGTCCGGGCAGGGCTTCAAAAACCTTACGATTGGCTGGGGCGTACTGCAATAAAAATGCGTCGGCGTCTTTGCCGGCAGCAATCAATTCGTCTTCTGTTTTGCACTGCGCGGTGGTGACCGTTAAGCCTGCTTGACGAAACAACCCAAGCTCGAGTTCGACATTCGGGAAATCAAAATCCGTAATTAATACCTTCATTTGCAGCCTGCCCTTAGCTTGAATTCAGACTGACGCCGAGTGCGCCAGATGGTGTGAGGTTTGACTTATTTGGTTAAAGGATATTATGGTTAGACTTTCGGCGCAATTGGTCTGACCAATTTTGATGTAAAAGACGGGAAAACCCTTAACCATTCGAGGTAAACGCGATGTCCAAACCGGCTCAATATGATTTTTCTGGCAAACATGCGGTCATTACGGGAGGCGCGGCCGGTATTGGTGAGGCCTGTGCGGCCCGTTTGCTTGGCGGGGGTGCAACGGTCACGCTGTGGGATCGCGATGCCAAAAGCTTAAAAGACGCGCAGGCGCGTTTAGGTCGGGGCGTCAATGGCGTACAGGTTGACGTGTCTGACGAGCACTCAGTCGCGCAGGCCGTCAAAGCCACGCTGGCGTTTGGGGCTTCGATTGATATCTTGGTCAATAGCGCTGGCATTACCGGCCCCAATGTCACTGTCATTGACTACCCGGTCGACGAATGGAACCGGGTGTTTGATATCAACGTGCGTGGCACGTTTTTGACGTGCCGTGCGATCGCCCCAATCATGAAGCAGGCGAACCAAGGCAAGGGCTATGGTCGCATTGTCAATATCGCTTCGGTGGCAGGCAAAGAAGGTAATCCGAACGCCTCTGCCTACAGCGCTTCGAAAGCTGCGGTGATGGGCTTGACTAAATCCTTGGGCAAAGAGCTAGCCAGTACCGAGATTAAGGTGAACTGCATTACCCCAGCTGCAGTCAAAACAGGCATGTTTGCTCAGATGACGCAGCAGCATATCGATTTTATGTTGTCCAAGATCCCGATGAATCGCTTTGGCGAAGTGCAAGAAATCGCTAACCTCGTGGCATGGTTGTCGTCCGATGAAGTCAGTTTCTCGACGGGTGCTGTTTTCGATATTTCGGGTGGCCGCGCAACCTATTGAACAAAAGACAACCTACTCAATACAAGACAAGCAACCGCGCGCGGTTCGATCGCTTCAGAGAAAGAGAATTGTTATGACACCAGTTAGCCCAAACGCTGCGGTCTATTCAAGTGCGGCGCTCGTGCAGTGGTCCGCGCAGTTGCTCGAGGCAGCGGGCCTCGAGCCCCGTATGTCACAGGTGGTGGCGCAAACGCTGGTTGAGGGGGATTTGCTGGGACACGATACGCATGGTTTAGCGCTCTTGCCGGGTTATCTCAAAGATGTCGAGGCCGGCGGCATGGCGCGACAAGGTGAGTATCGAGTCGTAAGCGCCAAACCTGCAGCGCAGCTATGGGATGGCATGCGCTTGCCTGGCCCTTGGTTAATCGAACGCGGTCTCGATGTGTTGATCCCGGCCGCGCGCGAGCTTGGTGTGGCATCGCTTGCGATTAAACGTAGCCATCATATTGCTTGTTTGGCGGTCTACTTGATGCGCGCTGCGCGCGAGGGTTTTCTGATGGTGCTGGCGAGTTCAGACCCAAATGTGGCCAGCGTGGCGCCCTTTGGCGGTACCCGTGCGGTGTTCACCCCCAACCCCATCGCGATAGGGTTTCCGTGTTCGCATGGTGACGTGTTGATTGATATCTCGGCTTCGATCACGACCAACGGCATGTGTAGTCGAAAGGCGGGCGCAGGCGAAAAATTTGCTGAAGAGTGGTTGTTAGATGCACAAGGCTTGCCTACCAACGACCCCGCGGTGTTCAATCAAACCCCACCGGGCACCATTTTGCCGCTGGGCGGGTTGTCTTACGGACACAAGGGTTTTGGTTTAGGTTTGATGGTCGAGGCGCTAACCGGTGGCTTGTCGGGGTTTGGTCGCGCTGACCCGAAAGAGGGTTGGGGGGCTACGGTTAATATCACGCTGTACGACCCCGAGGCTTTTGGTGGCAAAAAAGATTTTTTAAAACAAATGGATCACTTGGCCCTTGAGTGCTTGAGTAATCCGCCGCGCCCGGGCGTCTCTAAGGTGCGTCTGCCGGGTCACGCAGGCTTGGCGGCACGCTCGAGTCAGTTAACTTCTGGGGTCAGACTTCATCCTTCTCTTTTGCCTGGCTTGACGCCTTTTGCCACGCGCTTTGGCTTGGCGGCACCTGCCCCGCTTAACGGTTGACTCAGAGCTTGGCCGCCCGCCTTGGCGCCCAGAGTCGCCGCGGCAACGTGCACAGGCGTCAAGCGTGGGGCTCGCTTGGCAATCTGCACTTTATCGGGTGTGGCATTTTTAAGCCAGCTGACTGAAAACCGTTTGTAAGCACGCGCCATGTGATGGCGCATCGCGAGTCGGGCGCGCTCGGAGTCTTGCGCTTTGACCGCGCGCAACACTGCGCGATGCTCTTTGATGGCTTGCCCCCAAGTTACCTGGGTGTCAAAGTAGTTGGCCAGCCTTGAAAACAAGACACCCATGCGCGCATCGAACAGTTGTTCGACCAGACTGGCCAGGACTTGATTACCTGTCGCGCGTGCCAGCACCA
>CAMBZR010000005.1 GCA_945872285.1 Bordetella parapertussis
ACCGTCTTTGAAAACCATACCGTTTTCGAAAACCTAGAACTTGCCATGAAAACCAACAAGGGCGTGAAATCAACCTTGTTTGCCCGCCTGAATAGCACCGAGCGCGATCAGATCGCGGCGACCCTCGACCTGCTGCGTTTAATGGGCGAACAAAAGCGCCCGGCTGGCTTACTGTCGCACGGCCAAAAGCAATGGCTTGAAATCGGCATGCTGCTGATGCAAGAGCCTTTACTACTTTTACTGGATGAGCCCGTCGCCGGTATGACCGACGCCGAAACCGAGCGTACTGGCGAATTACTCAACGACCTGCGCGGCAAACACTCACTGATGGTAGTTGAGCACGACATGGATTTCGTCAACCAAATCTCGCAAGGCGGCAAAGTCACGGTGCTGTGCGAGGGTTCGGTTTTGGCCGAAGGCACCATGCAACAAGTACAAGCCGATCAACGCGTGATTGAAGTGTATTTAGGTCGCTAAGTCATGCTAGACGTTCAAAATATTAATCAGTACTACGGCAGCAGCCACACCCTGCGCGGCATCACGATGTCGGTCAAACAGGGCGAGTGCATGGCCTTGCTCGGGCGCAACGGCGTCGGCAAAACCACCCTGCTGCAATGCCTGATGGGCGTGCAACCCTTAGCCTCGGGCAGCATCCACTTTGACGGCAAAGACATCAGCAAGCTCGCCCCCCACGCACGTGCTGCACTCGGCATGGCCTACGTCCCCCAAGGCCGCGAAATCTTTGCTCGCCTCACCGTCGAAGAAAATATCCTAATGGGCATGGCCACCAAGCCCAGCCAACAAGCCAAGCGGATTAAAAACGAAATCTTTGACCTATTCCCAGTGTTGCGCACCATGTTGTCGCGGCGCGGCGGCGACCTCTCAGGCGGTCAGCAACAGCAGCTCGCCATCGCACGTGCGCTCGTCGCCGAGCCCAAACTCATCATCTTTGACGAACCCACCGAGGGCATCCAGCCCTCAATCATCAAAGACATCGGCCGCGTCATCCGCCTGCTACGCGATCGCGGCGACATCGCCATTTTGCTCTGCGAACAATACTTCGACTTCGCCCGCGAACTCGCCGACCACTTCGTCGTCTTATCGCGCGGCGAAGTCGTCGCCCAAGGAGACCAAACCCAAATGGACAGCGAAGACGTCAAACGATACCTGTCAGTGTAAATAAACCAACCCTCGTCCAGCCCAAGACCCCCAAACGTCAACCGTCCATCCCCACCCCAGCCACGACGTCCAGCGTAAGCGAAGGAGCCGCGTATTTTTTGCTCAGCACAAAAATACCGGTCCGCAGCGCACGCAAGACGACGAGGCGTGCGCCAAGCGACAAGGCTGCGCAAAGCGATAACGCAGCCGTCAGAATACCCCCACAGCGTCAGCACCCGCGCCCTAGCGCAAACCCCCGCCATCTGATTACACTCACTCACTGACTCAAAATTAACGCGAACCAACACGCGAGGCAAGAACCATGTGGGATGTAATCGTAGTGGGTGGCGGCAACGCAGCCCTGTGTAGCGCCTTAATGGCGCGCGAAGCCGGCGCCAGCGTTCTAATTCTTGAGGCATCCCCAAAAGCATGGCGCGGGGGCAACTCACAGCACACCCGCAACCTACGCTGCATGCACGACGCCCCCCAAGATGTTTTAGTCGATGCCTACCCCGAAGAAGAATACTGGCAAGATCTATTAAAAGTCACCGGCGGCCAAACCAACGAAGCACTTGCGCGCATGGTGATTCGCGAGTCATCGTCGTGCCGCGACTGGATGCGCAAGCACGGCGTGCATTTTCAACCGCCCCTGTCGGGCACACTGCACGTAGCCCGCACCAACGCCTTTTTTATGGGTGGCGGCAAAGCCTTGGTCAACGCCTATTACCTAAGCGCCGAGAAACTCGGTATCGATATTTTGTATGACTCCCCTGTTGACGATCTAGAAATCAAAGACGGCAAGTTTATCGCCGCCAAAGTGGGCGACAAGCGCTACGCTGGCAACGCCTGCGTCTTGGGCTGTGGTGGCTTTGAATCTGACCGAGCATGGTTGCGCGAGGCCTGGGGTCAAAACGAACTTGGCGAATGGCCGGCCGACAACTTTTTAATTCGCGGCACACGTTACAACATGGGCGTTGTGCTTAAAGTCATGATGCGCGCAGGCGCTGACACCATGGGCGATCCCACCCAAGCGCATTGCGTAGCCATTGATGCACGCTCGCCGCTGTACGACGGCGGCATCTGCACACGTATCGATGCTGTTTCGCTGGGAATTGTGGTCAATCGCGAAGCCAAACGCTTCTACGACGAAGGCGAAGACTTCTGGCCCAAGCGCTATGCCTTGTGGGGCCGCTTAGTCGCCTTGCAACCAGGTCAAATCGCCTACTCAATTATTGATGTCAAATCAGTCGGTCGTTTTATGCCTGCCGTATTTGAAAACATCAAAGCGGACACCTTGCCCGAACTTGCGGGCAAACTCGGGCTCGACCCAGAAGTCTTTATGCAGACTATCAACGAGTTCAATGCGGCCTGCCAGCCCGGCACGTTCGATCATACGATTCAAGATGATTGCCATACACAAGGTCTGACGCCCGAAAAAACCCACTGGGCCTTGCCGATTGAGAAGGGCCCCTTCTTTGGCTATCCGGTACGGCCAGGCGTGACCTTCACGTATTTCGGCTTAACCACCGACGAAAAAGCCAGTGTCTTTTTTGACGGTAAAGCCAGCCCCAACCTCTTCGCTGCAGGCGAGATCAATGCCGGTAACGTTTTAGGCAAGGGCTACACCGCAGGCGTCGGGATGTCGATCGGCACAGCCTTTGGTCGCATCGCTGGCACACAGGCCGCCTTAGCGGCACAAAAAATCAAAGAAGGATCCTTACATGCAATCGCTTGAATCCCTGACCCGCGAGGCGCAAGGCCTGGCCGGTGCCTCTGAACACTCAATTACCTGGCATAGCAAAGGCCTCAGTGCCAACGAGACAGAAGTCGCACGGCAAATGCAAATCTGTAACGCGTGCCGCTACTGCGAAGGTTTCTGTGCCGTGTTTCCGGCTATGGCGCGCCGCCTCCAATTCGACAGCAAAGCGGATCTGAATTATTTAGCCAACCTCTGCCACAACTGCGGCGCGTGCTTACACGCTTGCCAATACGCCCCTCCGCATGAGTTTGCCGTCAACGTACCGCAAGCCATGGCCAAGGTCCGCGTAGAAACTTACACCGATTTTGCCTGGCCTGCGGCCATGGGTGCGCTTTACAAAAACAATGGGTTAACCGTGGCCTTGGCAACAGCTTTTGGCTTAGCGCTGTTTTTGGTCTTAACGCTGTTATTGACGGGCAAGCTTATTCACGAGCCACTTGCGGGTAACTTCTATGCGGTGTTTCCGCATAACACCTTGGCGCTGATGTTTGGCGCCGTGTTTGGCTTTGCCGTTTTAGCATTGGGGATCGGTGTCACGCGCTTCTGGAAAGAAATCACCCCGGGTGCAGCCAGTGCGGCCGCACTCGGTGAAGCCACCCACAACGTTTTAGGCATGAAGTACCTCGACGGTGGCCACGGCCAAGGCTGTAACGACGAAGACGATCGCTTTACGCTACGCCGCCGGCGTTTTCATCATCTGACCTTTTACGGTTTTATGCTGTGCTTTGCCGCAACCTCGGTGGCTACGCTTTATCACTATGTACTTGGTTTGCAGGCGCCCTACGCCTACACAAGCCTACCAGTGATTCTGGGCACAGTGGGTGGGATTGGCTTACTCATTGGGCCCGCCGGCCTACTCTGGCTGAACCTGCGACGCTCACCGCTGCACGGTGACGCGGCACAAAAACCCATGGATATCGCGTTTATTGTGTTGCTGTTTACCGTTAGCCTCACCGGGCTCGCCTTGCTCATTTGGCGTGACACCAGCTACATGGCGCTTTGGCTGGCGATTCACCTCGGTTTTGTCATGGCGCTCTTTTTTACATTGCCTTACGGCAAGTTTGCCCATGGTATTTATCGCACAGCAGCTTTGCTGAAGTGGTCGATTGAAAAACGCCAGCCTAACAAGCTGGCGTTAGGCAGCGATTAACGGCGGTTTCGTCTTACTTAAAGCCAGCAGTTTTTGATCCCAACATTCGCTGAATTCCCAGCTTTTGTTGGGCCCAGAACCCTCGGCCGTAGTCACGACCGCCCGCTTCAGGTTGCTGGTCATGCACACCAGTTGGCACATAGCCAGTATCAAACTTGGCCGTTCTGAACACAATATCCCAAATCGGAAACAACACAGAAAAGTTGTGACCCTTGGCCGGCCCTGCGGTTGACTCATCGTACGCCACCGAATGGTGAAACCGATGAAACTTTGGGCTCACCAAGAAGCGATCGCCCCAGTTGCCAAAGCACATGCGAACGTTCGCGTGCGAGAAGCTTTCAACTAACTGTGTGAAGACCACAATCAAGACAAACTGCCCAGGCTTGACGCCAATCAACAGCGCGACCAGCACTAACACCGTATCGCGCAACAAGCTATCGAGCAAATGGTTACGGTTGTCGCTCCACATGGTCATTTGACGCTGACTATGATGCACCGAGTGCAGACCCCAAAACCAGTTAAAGCGATGTTGCGCCCGATGATAAAAATAGTCGACGGCATCAAAGACCAACAAATACAACACCAGGCTAGCAATCGCACCGTCGGTGACCCCAGGCCAGATCCCATCGAGATGCCAGGGCGTAAAGCCCATTAACCCTGCCTGGCCAGAGAGCTCGTCCCACAGCGGATCGATCATAAAAAACAGACCGAGTCTAAACACCCCTAAGCGATGAATCAGCGTATATAAAAAATCGATGCGAATCTGCTGACGATCACGCACGGGCTCGGCGGGCCACACGCGTTGCATGGTGCCGAAGACAACGACCAGAAAGCCAATTTGCAACGAACCAATTAATAGCCACATCGTGCCATCGTACGCGTCTTCAATCACGCCACTCAGGCCCGCGTGAAATAACACCGGCTGCACCAACGACTCAAAGAGCCACTGTTGTGTTTGGTCAAAGAGTTCAATCATTTGATTCATTACTTTTCATATCTTTTGGTTGAGACGTGGCTTGCCGCTCTGGCGCTAATACATCTATCGCCGCGGCGCTTGATTCTCTTGCAGGCTGCACGGTCGCGCCGTCAGGCACACCAACGGCGGTCTTGCGCGCCTGAATTTTCTCACGATAGGCTGGGTGCGAATCCATGGTCGCAAAACACAAGCCCTTTTTTTTCAATCCCTCGATTAAAGGCTCAAGCACCGCCGGCGCCCAGGGATCTTGCCGCGACCAAATTCCTAAATGCGCTACCAAAATATCTCCACTACGAATATTACGCAAGGCACGCTCTAGTAAAAAAGTGTTGGGATATTGATCGCTTGGTAATTCGTCGCCCAAAAAACCTGCAGGCGCCCAACCAACGTGCTCGTAGCCGCAAGCTTGCGCGGCACGCAGTAAGGCCGGTGAAGTTTTGCCACCGGCCGCCCGAAACAATGGCAAGATTTTTTGACCGGTCATGTCTTCAAAGCGCTTTGCTGGACGACCCAACTCTTCGCAATACTGGGCGCCTGTCCAAGTAAAACCTTTACCAGGCTGTGGCCCGGCGCTGGGCCGCATTAAAAATCGGCCGTCTGCTGTGTCGCTTAACCAGTACACATGATCAAACGTGTGCGAGCCAAAGGCATGGCCTTGCTCGGCTAGTGCCCTCCACCAGGGTGCCCAAACCTCATCCAGGCTTGTGCCGCCAGTGCGTGTGGGTTCATTGGCCAAAAAGAAAGTCGCACGTACCTGATGCCGCGCCAGCACCTCAGCCACTAAGGGTGCCACCTGCATATGTCCGGTGTCAAACGTCAGGTACACCGGGCGCTCACAAGCCGAGGGCGCAGCCGACGAGGCTGGCGAACCTAACAAGGCGGTCGCACAAGACGACAGCCCTATCCCCAGCAAAACCTTATAGACGGCTCGCATGATTCAGCGTCCAAACTCCGTGCGGCGACTTGCCCACCTGCACCTGTTGCGTGATGGTTTTTTTCTCGATATCGAGCGCCACCAATTTGCCGGCCCAACGGGCTGTAAATAATAGGGTCTTGCCATCGGCGAGCATTTCCATACACTCGGGGCCCGCGGGGGTTTTGTACGTGTCGACCACGCTCAAGGTGGTCATGTCAATGCGACTAATCGTGTTGGCGCTGCGGTTACTGACAAACACGTGCCGCTTGTCGCCCTGTGACCGAAAGGCGTGCGCGCCCTGGCCAGTCGGAATACGCTTGGTTAACACGGCTTTTTTTGCACCCGCCACGTCATAGACCTCTACCTCAGCTGCACCCGTTAGGCCAATCAGCAACGTCTTATCATCGGGGGCAAGGTACAAATCCGCTGGCGTCTTTCCTGTTGAAATCGTCCAGAGTGGTTTTTGCGTTGCCAGATCAACCGCCATGAGTTCGTGGCTGTCTTGCAAGGTGAAATACGCGGTCGTGCTTTTGCTATCGATCGCGATATGGCTAGGAGTTTTGCCAGCGGGCAAACGCTTGACTAATTGCATTTGAAACTCGCCGTTTTTCATCTCCCAGCGATAGATATCAACGTGATTCAAGCGATTGGCTGCCGTGACAAACCATTTCATGTCAGGCGAAAAACGCAAATGGTAAGGGTCTAGGATATTTTTCAGCGTACGCTGCACTTCGCCGGTATTTGGATCCAAAAACGTAATTGAATCACCTTCGGCATGTGCCACCATGACCGATTTGTTATCGGGCGTCAGATACAAATGGTGTGGCTCTTTGCCCACCGGCACTCGTTTGATTTCTTTATAGGTGACAGGGTCAATCACGCTGACGTTGGCGTTGAGTGAGTTGAGCACCAGGATGGGAGGGGCTGCGTTTGCAGTCATGACCCAGAACAAACCAAGAGTCAAAGTCAGGGCAACGGCCAAACCGCGGAAAGAGGGACTGGGATTATGCATACAACGCCGAAAAATTTGTCAAAGAAAGCAACAATGATGTTTCAGATCGTATTTTCGCACGGCAATCGCCAAAGCCCATAGGCTTTTGAACAAAACCCTTAGGGCATAAGGGATTCGGACGTCTTTTTAAGGCTACGCGTTCCGCGCGCCACCCTTCACGCTAAATTTGCGCGCCGGTTGATTTTACGACGGCGCCCCACTTAGTGATCTCGGCCTGAATAAACGCTTTAAATTGAGCCGGGGTGCTCGTCAGACTGTTCGCCGCTTGCGCTGCAAAGGTATCTTGCACGTCTTTCATGCGCGAGATCTTTGCACAAACCTGATTCAATTTTTCGACGATGTCTACGGGCGTGCCCTTGGGCGCGAACAAGCCATTCCAAGACGTAATTTCAAAATCAGGAACCCCCGCCTCTGCCATGGTAGGCACGTTAGGCAAAAGAGACAGACGCTGAGCCGAACAAACCGCCAACGCTTTTAAGTGACCGGCCTGAATGCTCGGGATCGCTGACAACGCGGTCTTAAATCCTAGCTGTGTCACACCAGCAATCGTGTCCGTCAGTGCAGGGGCAGCACCCTTATAAGCGACGTGCGTCATTTTAATATTGAAACGCTGCAACAACATTTCACCGGCCAGATGCGGAGTTGTGCCAACGCCCGAGGTCGCGAAGTTTAAAGAATCGGGTTTAGCACGCGCCAAAGCGATCAATTCTTGCACGGTATTGACGGGCAACTTTGGCGTCACCACCAAGACCGCAGGCGCCGAAGTCAAAATAGAAATTGGCTCAAAATCACGAACAATATCGTAACCAGGATTTTTATATAACGACATATTGATGGCGTTGGCAACGGTGCCCAAAAACAAGGTGTACCCATCAGGCGCGCCGCGCGCGGCCAGCTCGCTTCCAATATTCGACCCCCCACCCGGTTTGTTCTCAATCACCACTCTTTGCCCCAGCAGGTCATACATCTTGGCTGTAATCACTCGCGCGGTCACATCCGTCGACCCACCTGGCCCGAAGGCAACAATCATCTTAATTGTCTGTGTGGGGTACGCTGACTTTGACTGCGCAAACGCGGGTAAAGCGATGCTTGCGCCTAGCGCAAGGCCGGTCTCGATAAAGTGACGACGCTTCATATGATCTCCATTGAGGTATTTTTGAGGGTTTGCCCCAGGCGTGGACGCTCCGCACCAAAAAACAAGCGCCTGTCTGCTGCCCGCACAATGCCAAAAAGGCAGCACGGTCTATATCAACAGAATTAACAAAATTGGTCAATCAAAAGCAACAGGCAGCCTCGGCGCGAGCTTCCAGACGGGCGCAATGGCCGGCATGCTCACTTGTCACGCTATAAGCAACTTGTTATAAGCTTTGTATCCGTCAAAGAACAAAAATTGAGGAAGATTTGTGCCCCGACTCGCAGAGATTGCCACGGTGATACGCAGTAAAAACGCTGGGCCGCTGACCCTATCGTTTGATTTGATTTTCCCGACTGACCAAAGCTTCGAGGCTGCGACACGCGCGCAGGCGTTGCGACCGATCGCGTTAGCGCGTCTGTACAACGTTGCGCCCGCCGACGTGATTGTGACCCCTTATCGTGTCGCGCGGGCCATCAAAATCGCCATGCCACGCACGATCGTCTCAGGCTCGCCAGGCGACCACGATGTCTACGGTGCTCAACAACATGTCCCTCTGCTGGATCTCGAAATATGAGCGCCGTCAAAGCCTTGCTCACGCGCAGGCCCTCTACGTTAAAGGTGCTTTCCGCCTCAGGACAACTTGGCTACGGGATTCCTGAGCTGGCCCTTGCTGCCGGCCTAGCCCGCGAGCCCGACTTCATCGGCTGCGACATGGGCTCTGTCGATCCGGGGCCGGTTTATTTGGGCTCTGGTGAAATGGCTACTAGCCCCTTAATCACAAAACGCGATTTAACTGCGGTGCTCACGAGCGCGCGCAACCGCAACATACCGCTCATCATCGGTACGGCGGGCACCGCGGGCGCCGCACCCCACCTTGACGCAACCCTAAACATGATTCGTGAGATCGCACGCGAACACAACTTGCATTTTCGACTGGCCTCGATTCGCTCAGACTTAAGCGCAGCACGCGTCGGCCAAGCGCTCGCAGCCGGCGAACTCACCGCTCTGGGGGGCAACTTGCCCGTGACTCAAGCTGATTTGGAGGCCTGCTCGCACTTGGTCGGTCAGGTCGGCTGTGCCCCCTTTGAGCGAGCGCTCGCGCTTGAGCCAGACGTCATTATCGCCGGCAGAGCTTGTGACACAGCCGTCTTTGCGAGTTTGCCAAAAATGCTGGGCTTTGACATGGCCAATGTGATGCATATGTCCAAGATCATCGAATGCACCTCCATTTGCTGCGAACCTGGTGGGCGCGATGCGATGCTCGCCACGCTTGACGCGAAGGGTTTTTCGCTTGAAAGCATGAACCCCGAACGACGAGCTACGCCACTTTCGGTCGCGGCGCACAGTCTTTATGAACAAGCCGACCCGATTAGTTTTACCGAGCCTGACGGCACACTGAAGGTCGACGCCGCGCGCTACACCGCGCTTGACGAGCGCCGCACGCATGTCACCGGTGCCACCTGGCAACCCGCGACACGCACGACGATCAAAGTCGAAGGCAGTGCCTTGGTCGGCCATCGTGCGGTCTTGCTTGCCGGAACCGCCGACCCACGTTTTATTGCGCAGTTGCGTCCGATCCTGGCCACTGTTGAGCAAACCACACGCGGCCTCGTGCCCGGCGACTACGAAATTTATCCGAGGCTCTACGGTTTAGACGGCGTGGCACTCTGGACGCAAACGCCGGGCGTACAAGCCGCGCGCGAGGTCTTCCTCTTGATCGAAATCATTGCTCGCGCACCCGAGCTCGCCATGGCTGCCGCAAAAACCTTCAAACAATTTTTGCTGCACCAAGGTTTTTCGGGTCGGCAATGTACGGGCGGCAATATTGCGTTTCCGTTTACGCCGCCTGAATTGGTCGGTGGCCCAGCGTATCGGTTTGCGGCTTATCACGTGATGCCCGCTGACGATCACGAGCAATTATTCCCCGTCTCAATCGAACAAATCTAAATACGCCGATACTCGACTCAACACAGGACGCCGCGAATGAAAACCATCATGGGCCGCGAAGTTTTAGATACCCTTGACGAGCTCGTTGATCCGCGTTGGACTGCAGTCATCGTGGTCGATGTTCAAAACGATTTTTGTCATGTCGACGGACACTTTTCTAAATTCGGAAAAGATGTTGCACGCATGGCACCTGCCGTCAAAAAAATGGTTGATTTTGTTGGCAAAGCGCAGGCGCTGGGCATGCGAACGATTTTCTTGCGGCAAGCGTCACTGCCCGATGCTCGCATGGACTCGCCCGCGTGGTTGCGCTTTAAAACACGTGATGGCAAAGCTCCCGACTACACCAAGCGCGGAACTTGGGGCTACGAATTTGTTGACGGCTTGTCCGTACAATACGCAGACTGGGTGGTTGAAAAATTTCGACCCGACGGCTTTGTTGGTACCAATCTCGATCACATCCTGCGCACGCAGGGGATTCAAAGCGTCATTATTTTGGGGACCGTGACTGAAGGTTGCGTCGAATCCACCGTGCGGTCTGCCTCGTATCACGACTATTACGTCGTCGTGCTTGAAGACGCAGTGGCAACACCCAATGCGTTACTCCATGAGGGCTCTCTAAACTTCTTTCGGGCGCGCTATCCAATTCATCCCTGCGATACCGTGCTCGCTGCCATTCAAACCGCAAAACAAAAGGTCTTGTCATGAGTCTCTCAATGCCCCTTTCGCTCGGCATTCATCCCGGAAAAAATCAACAGTTGCGCGCACTCATTGCCGACCCTGCGCTGCTGGTCGCGCCTGGCGCCTTTGACTGCCTGACGATTCGACTCGCCGAACAGGCAGGGTGCAAAGCAGCGTATATGACCGGCTCGGGGGTATCAATCACGCGTCTGGGCGCACCCGACGTTGCTCTGCTGTCTTTTGCCGAAATTCTGGATCAGGCCAAACGTATGGCCGACGTCACCACCATCCCGATCATTGCCGATGCCGATACCGGGTATGGCGGGCCTCTAAACGTGATTCGTACCGTGCGTGAGTTCGAGCGCGCGGGCATCAGTGGCATCCAAATCGAAGATCAAGCTTGGCCAAAACGCTGCGGACACGAGCCTGGTCGTCGAATCGTCTCGACTGAAGAAATGGTGGGGCGCATTAAAGCAGCCGTCGATACGCGGCACGATCCGAATGTCGTCATCATCGCGCGTACCGATGCCCGCAGTGATCTAGGCATCGATGCGGCGATCGAACGCTCGCAGCGCTACGCCGAAGCCGGCGCAGATGTGTGCTTTCTGGAGTCGCCAGAGTCTGCTGACGAAATGCGTTTGCTCAACCAACAAGTCAAGATACCCACGCTGGCGAATCTGGTTGAAGGGGGACGCACGCCGATGCTTCCCGTTGATCAACTCACCGCCTTGGGCTATAGCGTCGCAATCTTTCCGAATTCAATGACCCGCGTCATTGCTTCGGTTGGCAAGGCCTTATACGAAGAGTTAGCACGCAAGGGCTCGAGCGCGGCGTTCTCGGATCGCATGGTGGATCATCGCAGCCTCTGGAATCTTTTTGAATACCCGGCTTTCATGGAGCTTGAAAGCCGTTATGTTGACCCCGCCGCAGCGATCGAGGTCATCCCGAGTTTGAAGCCGTAAGAATCCCCATACCCTCCCGCGTCAGCTGCGTCCGTCAAGACGAGGTCGGGGAGCTTGTCAATTCAAGCGAATCCCAAGCTCTTTCACCAAAGGCTGCATCAACAGACGCTCTTGCGTAATCGTCTCCGCCATTTGTTGCGGTGTGCTGCCCACCGGCATCATGCCCAGCGTTTCTAACTGTTTGAGCATAGCGGGCTCTTGCAAAATTTGCGCAACAGTTTTTTGAATCAACGCAACGCGCTCTGCTGGGATCCCGGCCGGCCCCATTAACCCAAGCCACGGAAGGGACGAATAACCAGACAAGCCAGCTTCTGAAAGAGTTGGCGTGTCTGGCAAACCCGCAAAGCGCTCGGGGCTGGTAATCGCAATCGCCCGCACCCGTCCACCATCTAGCATTGCCCGTGCGCTAGACGGCGCTTCAAGCGCGATATCAAGCTGGCCACCTACCAGATCACCCTGCGTCTTGCTGGCTGCGTTGGCGGGCGCATACACAGCCTTGATGCCGACACGGCGCGCGGTTTGCTCCCAGACCATATGAAAGGCAGACCCAATGGCATACGAGCCAATCGTCAGATCGCGGGTTTTGGCCTGCTGCACAAAATCTTGCCAGGTTTTAAAGGGGCTGTCTTGCCGCACAATAAAAATAAACGGCGTACGCGCCACCAGTGAAATCGGCTGTAAATCTTTGATGGGATCGTACGGTAGGCTATCGACCGCAAACGGCATGATGGTGACAGACGACGCGGCCACCATCCCGATCGTGTAACCATCCGCCGGAGCTTTGACCAGCGCGGTCGTGCTGACAATGCCTGCACCGCCCGGACGATTTTCAACCACAACGGGCTGACCCCAGACCGCAGTGAGACGTGTGGCTAATATCCTCAAAATCACGTCGATCGGGCCGCCGGGCGGGTTAGAGACAATAATCTTGACCGGCTTGTCGGGGTAAGCGCCCGAGGTTTGAGCCTGCGCCCCACGCGGGCCCAACATAAACAGGCTACAAACGCCCACCGTCATCACAAACAGGGCGACACGAGACAGCTGGATATTGATTCGCATACTGATGATCCTTTGTTTAAATATTATTCAAAAACATGCACCATCGGGCTAGGTGCCCAGCCAGGCGAGCGGCCATGGATGAACGCAAGCCAGGCGCTCTGCATCTGCTCGACCAGGCGCGCACCCTGCTCTGGGGTCATCCCCTGCAGCATCGCAGCCCCGTCAAAGGTCTCTAAATTACCAAAGACGAACGGCAGCTCGCTGCAATGACAAGCGCCGAACACTGTATTAGGCCCATAGGCAAACTCAAACACCCACGCTTGCCGACCGGCGGCGTGCGCGTCGCTCGCCCATTGCCGCGACGGTGCGCCAAAGATTTTTTCACCAAGCTGTTGACTGACAAGATCGCGCTCGGCGCCCGGAAATGCCGTCATTTCATCGCGCGTGTAGCCTAGCAATACATCGGCACGAGTCGCCGCCTGCTGCATCAGTGGGGCAAGCGGCAAGCTAAAAAAATCTTCCTCGCCCACCGGACAAAACAAACTGCGGCTCGCGCCTTCTTCTTTGAGTGCGGCCATGACGCTCGGAGCCTGTTGCGCAGCCAATAAACTGGCTACCGGCAAGGCACGCGCCTGCTCAAGCGTCTGCGCACCTGTCGCCTGCAAAAACACGCGACTGAGGTGGGCGGCTTGCGCGGGCTCACGAAACCCGCGCCCGAGCGAGGCGCTCTGCAAAATCGCACGGTTAAACAGAGGCGCACGCGCGAGCATCGCTGCAATATTGAAGCCCCCCGCCGACTGGCCCATCATGGTGATGTTGGCAGAGTCTCCGCCAAAATGTTCGATATTGTCGACAACCCAGCGTACTGCAGCTTCTTCATCGAGTAGCCCAACGTTGGCAGTTTCACCCGGCACATACAACCACCCCAGCGCGGCAAGCCGATAATTGACCCCGACCACCACGCAGTCACCCTTTTCGGCTAAGCGGGTGCCGTCGTACCAAGCCAGCGCGCCGCCACCGCTTTGCCAGGCGCCGCCATGCAACCACACGACCACTGGGCGCTTGCGTTGATCACAGGCGGGTGTCCAGATTGCTAAGCGTAAGCAGTCTTCGTCTTGCGCGGCCTCAAAATCACCCATGACCGTACGCAGGCGTGAGGGCAACTGCGGGCACACTGGCCCCGCTTGGGTCGCATCAAACGGCGACTGTGGCCCTAAGGCTTGCGGTGGGGCAAAGCGCCAGGCGCCAGTTGGGGCCTGGGCATACCGCAGGCCTAAGAACTGCGTGACCGTCTGGGTTCGCAGGCCCGTGACTTGACCTTGTTTTAGGATAACGGTGACGGGCTGTGGGGCGATCGACATAGGGCGCTGAGATCCGTGTGAAAAGTTTCTAACAACATTACAGCAGAAATCACTAAAATCAAGTCCTTGAACCAAGGTTTTACCTGCCTTTTACTGTTTTGACTTTTCGGATCTGCGCCGTGACGATAAAAGACCCCTTGCGCCCGCTCGACCGCATCGACCTGAAGATACTCGATGTCTTACAACGTGATGGTCGCATCTCGATGACCGACTTGGCCGAGCGTGTAAACCTGTCTGCGACCCCTTGTTCAGAACGCGTCAAGCGCCTCGAGCGTGAGGGCATCATCATGGGCTATTACGCGCGCGTCAACCCGGCCGCGCTTGGCAAGAGTCTGTTGGTGTTCCTTGAGATCAAGCTCTCGACAAAATCCGATGAGGTTTTTGAAAAGGTCAAAAAAGAACTTGAATACGTGCCTGAGGTCATGGAATGCCACCTTGTGTCAGGCGATTTTGATTATTTAATCAAGGCGCGCTTGGCCGAAATGAGCAAATATCGCCAGCTTTTGGGCGAGATCCTCAAACGTCTGCCCGCCTCAGCCGAGTCGCGCAGCTATGTTGTGATGGAAGAAATCAAAGAAACGCTGTACTTGGCTGTTGACCGCTAAGAAAGTATTCTGACAACCGTGAACACTAACGCGCGCTGCGCGCACCGACTTTGACGCGCAAACAGTTCTAGGCTAGCGTGCGGATGAAATCCCATAAAACGGGATGATCTGAGTTGGCCACGTTAAAACGAAACCAATTCGAGGCGCGATCTTCTGGCCGAAAATACGCGCCAGGGGCTAACCAGATGCCATGCTTCAAGGCGCGCGTCGCGACACTCGTACTTTGTTTAGCATCGATCGGCAGACGTCCCCACAAAAATAAGCCTGCTTCAGGTTGAGCAAAAACCTCAACGCCTGCGGCCAACATACTTACGCACACACGTTGGTGTGTTTGTTTAAGTTTGTCGGTTAAAAATTTAAGATGTTGTTGGTAGTGACCGTCACTCAAGACATTGGCCACCACACGCTCAGTCACCTCGGACGAGGTTAAGCCAACGGCCATTTTGCTGCGCGCCAAACTTGCCAGGATGTCGGCATGCGCGGCCACATAGCCCACTCGCAGCGTGGGCGTAATCGTTTTCGAAAAACCTGAAATATAAATGACGCGACGCAGCCCCTCGAGCGCGGCAAGGCACGGCGCGCCTTCGGGTGCGAGCTCGCGATAAATATCATCTTCAATCACCCATAAGCCGTGCTGCTCGGCGATCTCAAGCAAGCGCTTAGCGCTGCCCAACGGCAGCGTGGTGCCCGAAGGATTTTGCAACACGGTATTGACAAAGATCGCTTTGGGGCGCGCGCGCTTGATGAGTTGTGCGAGCTGATCGAGATCATGCCCGTCGACGTTACGCGGCAAGCCCACGACCTTCAGGCCGGCAAGCTGCAAGATTTGCAGCAGATTGCAATAACAAGGGTCTTCAACAACGACCGTGTCTCCGGGTTGCAACAGCGTGCGCACCACCAAATCAAGTGCTTGCGTCGCGCCCTGTGTCAACAGCACATTTGCAGACTCTGCCGGTATGTCATTGCGCCTGAGTCTGGCCGCGATTTGCTCGCGCAGCGTCGCCATGCCGTAAGGGTGCCCATAGCCTCCAAAACGCGCGCCGGGCACACGGCTCAGGGTGCGCAAGGCATGCTGCAAGCCGCTTTCGTTGATCCACTCGCCAGGGAGCCAACCGCAGCCTGCCTTAATCGGCACCGAGTGGTCGGCGAATACGTCTGACAACAGCCACGCCGCGTTCAGGCTAGGTGCAGACCACCCGGGCGCAGCTGGGGGCGGCGTTGCCCGCTTGTCCACCACGCGATACGAGGCGCCGCGCTTGGCCACCACCTGCCCCGACGCCACTAAGCGCTGATACGCCTCTGAGACGGTAAATGCGCTGAGACCCTGCTCACGGGCAAGTTGACGCACTGAGGGCAAGGCATCGCCCGCTCGTAAGGCGCGGCTAGCGATCGAGGCGGTCAGCGTGGCGACGATTTGCTCGACCAAGCTGCGCTCAGCGTTTCGATTAAGGTCCAGTGTGAAAGCCAAGTTTGGCACCTCGTTGGTGAAAGCGGGCAGGCCAGTCCGTCGAAGTCGGGTGACTTTTATCCGCGGTTGCCCCATAACAACCGCAGCGGCCGGACAACCAGTACAGTTTGCCACATATTTATGCAACTGTACTGGTTGCGAGTCGCCTTGCAGCGCTACAGTAGGCGTACAACCCGATTACCGGAGAACCCCATGAATGCTGTTACCGAAGCCATCAGCCTGTCCAGCTCTGTGGACATGACCAATTTCTGGATGCCTTTTACAGGCAACCGTCAGTTCAAAGCTGCCCCGCGCATTCTTAAAAGTGCCAAAGATATGCACTTCACCACCATGGATGGCCAGAAGGTGCTCGATGCCAGCGCCGGCCTCTGGTGCGTCAACGCCGGTCACGGCCGCGCAGAAATCATCGAAGCTGTGCACAAGCAAATGCAAGAGCTTGATTACGCACCACCCTTTCAAATGGCTCACCCTTTGGCGTTTGAAGCCGCAAGGGTAGTCGCGGACCTCATGCCTAAAGGTTTGGATCGCATCTTTTTTGCGAACTCTGGTTCTGAAGCTGTCGACACCGCGCTCAAGATGGCACTGGCCTATCATCGCTCGCGTGGCGAAGGCCAGCGCACGCGCCTCATCGGTCGCGAGCGCGGTTACAGCGGTGTGGGTTTTGGTGGCATTTCAGTTGGCGGTATTGTTGCGAACCGTAAGGCCTACTCGGCTAATCTGATTCCCGGCGTTGATCACATTCCGCACACCCATAGCATCCCTGACATGGGCTTTAGCAAAGGCCAACCGCAATGGGGCATGCACCTCGCTGACCATCTTGAAAGCCTGTGCGCCTTGCACGATGCCTCAACCATTGCGGCCGTGATCGTTGAGCCAGTTGCCGGTTCAACCGGCGTGCTGGTGCCGCCGGTGGGCTACCTGCAACGCTTGCGCGAGATCTGCACCAAGCACGGCATCTTGCTGATTTTTGATGAAGTGATCACCGGCTTCGGTCGTTTGGGCAAAGCCACTGCCAGCGAATACTTTGGCGTGACCCCTGACATGATTACGATGGCTAAAGCGATCAACAACGCTTCGATTCCGATGTCAGCTGTTGCAGCGAACACGCAGATCTATGACACCATTATCAACGCCAGCCCAGCCAATGCGATTGAAATGTTTCATGGCTACACCTACTCATCGCACCCCGCCGCTGCAGCCGCCTGCCTGGCAACTCAAGAAATCTACAAGCGCGAGAAATTGTTCGAGCGCTCGTTTGCTCTGGCTCCGAAGTTTGAAAAAGCCATCCATGCACTGCGTGGCGAGCCTTACGTCAAAGACATCCGTAACCTAGGCTTGATGGGTGCGGTTGAACTTGAGTCGCGCCCAGGCGCGCCTGGTGCACGCGCGTACGACGTATTTTTAAAGTGTATGGAGATGGGCGTTTTGGTGCGCTACACCGGCGAAAGCATTGCGTTCTCGCCACCGCTGATTGTCAGCGAAGACCAGATCGACGAAATTTTCAACACGGTTAAAAAAGCGATTCATCTGGTCGCTTAGTTTTCGGGTCCGGCTCACAACAAAGAAGGCGCTTCGGCGCTTTTTTTGTTTTCGCGAGCCGTGAGACGCCAACAACAAGCCAGAAGCTCCGCCAACGATTATGATGCGGCTTACTCCATTTTGCCGTGGCGCTTTGTAATGCCCTGGCTCGGCGTCATGCCGGAGCACCATACATAACGGCCTGTGGCTCTTATGACTTAACCTTTGCAGGATTCTTTTCACTTATGAACTGGCAGCTTCCGTTTCAGTCTGGTCGTCAACCCGTCCTAGCCCGCAATATCGTTTCAACGTCGCAACCGCTCGCCTCGCAAGCGGGTGCCGCTGTGTTTGCGCGCGGTGGCAATGCGATTGACGCCGCCATTGCTGCAGCCATTACGCTGACGGTTGTCGAGCCCACCATGAATGGAATTGGCGGTGATGGCTTCTCGATTATTTGGGATGGCAAAAAACTACACGGTCTGAACGCCTCAGGCCGTTCACCCGCCGCTTGGTCGCCCGAGCGCTTCAAAGGTTTGGCCACCATGCCCAAGAACGGCTGGGAGTCAGTCACCGTGCCCGGCGCCGTCTCGCAGTGGGTGGCCTTGTCAAACAAATTTGGACAACTGCCTTTTGAGGATTTGTTTAAGGACGCGATTCGTCATGCACGTGAAGGATTTCCGGTCAGCCCAGTGATTTCTAAGCAGTGGGCAACAGCTGTCAAAGAGTTGGCGCAACATCCAGGCTTCAACGCCTTCATGCCAAATGGTCGCGCACCTGCCGCCGGTGAGATCTGGAAATTTACCGACCAAGCCGACACCCTCGAAGATATTGCGCGCACAAAAGGCGAGTCGTTTTATCGCGGTCGTCTGGCCAAAATGATTGCCGCGTTTTCTGCCGAATGCGGCGCCGTAATGACTGAGGCCGACTTGGCCGCACATCAAGCCGACTGGGTCGAGCCCATCTCGACGAACTTTCGCGGCTTTGACGTGCACGAGATCCCACCAAATGGTCAAGGCCTCACGGCTCTGCTTGCACTGAACATCATCGAACATCTGCCCTACAACGAAACAGCACCAAACTCAGCTGAGCGCATGCACTTAGAGGTTGAAGCGATGCGTGTAGCCTTTGCCGACTTATACGCCCACGTGGCCGACCCCGAATTTATGAAAGTCAGCGCAAAAGATTTACTCAGCAAAACCTATGCGCGCGAGCGCGCTAAGTTGATTAACCCTAAAAAAGCGGGCACCTATGCGGCGGGTCAACCACCTTCGGGTGGCACCATTTATTTATGTGCCGCTGACGCAGAGGGTCGCATGATTTCGTATATTCAATCCAACTTTAAAGGCTTTGGCTCGGGCGTGGTCGTGCCAAAAACCGGCATCGCGCTACAAAATCGCGGCTCTGGTTTTGTCACGACACCCGGGCATCCCAATCAAGTCGCAGGCGGCAAGCGCCCCATGCACACCATCATCCCCGCCTTCATGACGCGCGATGGTCAACCTGAGATGGCCTTTGGCGTGATGGGTGGCAACATGCAAGCGCAAGGCCATATGCAAATGGTGTTGCGTCGCGTGGTCGAGCAGCACAACCCACAGGCCTGCTCAGACGCGCCGCGCTGGCGCATCAATGACGCGGCTGAACTGACACTCGAAGCCACCGTCACCCCCGCTGTGGTCGCAGGGCTCAAAGCCATGGGCCATGCACCGCTAATCGCCGCACCTGACAGTACCGACTTTGGGAGCGCACAGTTGATTGCTCGGTTAGGCGAGCAGCAAACAAGTACTGGGCCCTTTGCCTACGCTGCAGGCTCTGAGCATCGCCGCGATGGTCAGGCGGTAGGTTACTAAGGCTAGACGCTAGTTGACGACGTCACCCCCCAACACTACAAGGTCTTAGAAGGCGCAAAATCGACATCTCTACGAATAGAAAAGAGGGACAATCGGGGAAAGTAGATTACCCCCTAGCCACCTTACTCGACCGTCACGCTTTTGGCGAGGTTGCGTGGCTTGTCGACATCGGTTCCTCGTGAACACGCCGTGTGATAGGCCAATAACTGCAAGGGCACGGTATGCAAAATCGGTGAAAGCAAGCCATAGTGCTCTGGCATGCGGATCACATGCACGCCCTCAGCACTCACAATCCGTGTATCCATGTCGGCAAACACATATAGCTCGCCGCCGCGCGCGCGCACCTCTTGAATATTCGATTTTAGTTTTTCTAACAACGCATCATTGGGCGCAATCGTGACCACGGGCATTTGCTCGGTGACCAGTGCTAAGGGGCCGTGCTTGAGCTCGCCGGCTGGGTAGGCCTCGGCATGGATATAGCTAATTTCTTTGAGCTTGAGCGCGCCTTCTAGTGCAATCGGGTAATGCATGCCTCGGCCTAAAAACAGTGCGTTCTCTTTGGTGGCAAAGCGCTCGGCCCAAGCGATAATTTGTGGCTCAAGTGCGAGTACGGCACTAATCGCTGCGGGTAAATGTCGCAGAGCTTTAACGTGCTCGGCCTCCTGCTGCTCAGTTAACTGACCGTGCACCTGGGCTAAGGCTAGCGTCAGCATGAACAACGCTGTGAGTTGGGTCGTAAAGGCTTTGGTAGAGGCCACGCCGATTTCAACGCCAGCGCGCGTAATGTAAGCCAGCGCGCACTCACGCACCATCGCACTCGTTGACACGTTGCAAATCGTCAATGTGTGTTGCATGCCAAGCGAACGAGCGTGTTTTAACGCTGCAAGCGTATCGGCCGTTTCACCAGACTGCGAGATCGTCACCACCAGCGTGTTTGCGTGTGGCACGCTATCGCGGTATCGATACTCGCTTGCAATCTCAACTGAGACCGGAATTTTTGCAACCGCTTCGATCCAGTATTGCGCGGTGAGCCCTGCGTAATAACTCGTACCGCAAGCCAAAATCAATACGCGATCAATCTGTTTAAAAGTTTTATACGCCCTGTCGCCAAACAGCTCAGGCGTAATCGACTCAACATCTTCAAGCGTGTCAGCGACCGCACGTGGTTGCTCAAAAATTTCTTTTTGCATGTAATGGCGATACGGGCCAAGCTCTGCCGCACCGGTATGTACCTGCACCGTATTGATCTTGCGGTTCACCTGCTTGCCGTTTGCATCCATGATCCAGACATTGCCAAGCTGCAAGTCGGCCACATCACCATCTTCAAGATACACAATTTGATCGGTCGTGCCGGCCAATGCCAAGGCATCAGACGCTAAGAAGTTTTCGTTTTGACCTCGCCCAATTACCAGCGGCGAACCATAACGTGCCGCCACGATGCGGTGCGGTTCGTCGCGACAAAACACCGCAATCGCGTAGGCACCTTTTAGTCGCTTAACCGTCTGCTGAACCGCCTCAAGCAGATCGCCGTGATACAAATGCCGCACCAGATGCGCAATCACTTCGGTATCGGTCTGGCTTTCAAACAGATAGCCCACCGCCTGCAACTCGGTACGCAGGTCTTCGTGATTTTCGATAATGCCGTTATGCACCAACGCAATGCTTGGGGCTTCTTGCGCAAGCCCTGAAAAATGCGGGTGCGCGTTGCGGGTAACCGGAGCGCCGTGCGTCGCCCAACGGGTGTGCGCAATCCCCGTAAATCCTGCGATTCGCTCACGCGTAATCGTGGCGGCCAGTTCGGCCACACGCTCGGTACTACGCGCGCGGCGCAGTGTGCCGTTATCAAACACGGCGACACCACACGAGTCATACCCGCGGTACTCAAGACGGCTGAGTCCCTCGAGCAAAATCGGTGTGATGTCCCTTGAAGCAACTGCACCTACGATGCCACACATAAAAATCCCCTGACTGTGTTGGGATTGTGCCAAACTTAAAGTGAAATTTTATGTCTATTATTAAATAATATTGAAATAAAATATTAAAAACAAGATACTATGTAATATAATTTCATATCCCATGATTTTTAAACACTTTAGTTCTCTCTATGATGACCGAGTCACTCGACGAGCTTGATCTGCGCATTCTTGAGCAGCTCCAGCAAGACGCAAGCCTAACCAACCAAGACCTCGCCGAGCGGGTGCACGCCTCGGCGCCTACCTGCATGCGGCGTGTGCGCCGGCTCACTACCTCGGGCGTCATTCAAAAACAAGTCGCGCTTGTCGATCCGGCAAAAGTTGGCACAACGCTTACCGCCATCCTCGAGGTCACGCTTGACATACAGTCAGCCGAAGGCCTGCAGCAGTTTGAAGGCGTGATCGCACTCGAGGCTGCGGTGCTGCAATGTTATCGAGTGTCGTCCGGGCCAGACTTTATCCTAGTGACCCAAGTGGCCGATATGCCGGCGTACCATGCGCTCGTGCATCGGGCCCTGACAGCGCAGGCAAACGTGCGTAATGTTCGAACTTTTTTTTCAATCCACCGCAGCAAGTTCAACACCGGCATCGTGCTCGGCAAATCACACGCTTAGCGTCACGCCCACTGCTCAGTCAGCGCCGCGCGGTAAACCTCAACATAACGTTCGACCATACTGTCTGCAGCGTACTCGGCGCGCACCGCAGCGTAGGCGACCTCAGCCCTTGCCTGCGCCTGTTCGGGCTGCGCCAATATTGAACAGATATGAGCAGCCATCGTCGTAGCGTCGCCCGGCGTGCACACCAACCCGCGTCCTTCGCACACCGTTTCTTTCAAACCGCCGGCATCTGTTGACACCACTGGTATTTTTTGCAGCATGGCATCAAGCACGCTACTGCCTAGCGCCTCAAAACGCGAGGACATGACAAAAACCGAAAGTGCCGCGAAAAGCGACTCGACGTCAGGTTCAAACCCCAGCAGCAGATACCGGTCCTGCAAACCCAACTGTGCAATCGCCTGCCGGGCCTGTTGCGATGCTGCGCCGTCGGCACCCCAATGCACGAACACCACATCAGCAAACTGTTCACACACTTTTGCTGCCGCGTGAATTAAGGTCACCGGATCCTTCTCGGCTGAAAGCGCCGCAGCACTACCCACCAAGCGCCTACCCTCAAGCCTGGTTTGTTTTAAGAAATCTTGTACCCGCTGCGGTTGCGCCGCAACCGGCAATACCGCACTCGGGATCACGCGCGTCGCCACCCCGAGCGCGCGAGGCGCTTGTGCGGCAGCTTCGCTAATGGCAACTAGCTGACTGACTCTGCGCCATTTCAGCCCCGTTAGCCAGGCACGTGCGCCAACCGGAAAACTCGTTCGCCGCGAGAACACGAGTGGGCGGGCACGCCAGACAGCCGCCACAACGGCCCAAGCGACCGCGCTTGCGGTTTGCGCGTGCCAGACATCAAATTTCTTACCCTTTCGGGCCAGCCACCAACCAAAAGAGAACCCACCCTTAGCCGTATAAACGATGAAGCCCCGAGCTGCTGCCTGCCTGGCCAGGGCGCTGTCTTTGCGTAACAACAAGTGCACCTCATGGCCTCGCTCACGCAGTCCTAAGGCCGTCAACAGCGTTTGCCTTTCACCGCCCCGCCAACCGCGCTCGGTGTTGAGCTGCAAAATACGCAGGCTGGGCTCAGCCATGTTGTCCCGCTTGCGGCGCTTGCCGATAACGGATCGCATTGACCGTGACCGCACACAATGCAAAACAAACAGCGACCCACATACCTAGCAAAGGACCTGAGGTAAATCCCATACTGAAGACCATCGCGACGACCGCAGCGCCAAAGGTTTGACTAAATACCCGGGTGGTTGCTTGCAACCCCCCGACTGCGCCCGAGCGGTGACGCGGCGCGGCACTTAGCAGCACGCGATTATTCGGTGTTTGAAAAAAACCAAACCCGACTCCCGCCAGCATCATTGCGGCAAACAACCAAGTGTTGTCCACATCTGCTGGCATTAAAGCGATTGCGGCCAGGCCCAACGCCATTGCGGCCGCGCCGATCCCACTTAAGATTGCGACCGGAAACCGATCAGACAGCGGCCCGGCAATCGCGGCAATCATCGCGGCGCCCACGGGCCAGCCCGCCAGTAAAATTCCCACTGTGATTTGTGATCGTTGCAGCGTGGTCAATAAATAAAAGGGGAGCGACACAAAGGTCGCCATTTGCGCCGAGAACGTACTCGCTGAAGCCGCGAGGGCAAATCGCATCGCAGGAATACGAAATAAATCAACCGGAAATAAAGGCGCGGGTTGCGCGCTTGAGCGGCGGATTAAAAAAGTCACGACAGCGACCGCTGCCACAATCAAGAGCGAAGCCTGCCACGTGTAGGTCGCTAGATAATCAATTCCAAGGATCAACAGACCAATCGCGGACATGCTTAATAGTGCAGAGAACCAGTCAAAGCGCGATTGGATTGGCGCAACGTCTGGCAAGTATTTAGCGCCGAACAACGCTAGGCACCCCACTGGGATATTGAACACAAAAATCCAATGCCAACTCGCAGTCGACAAAATGAAGGCCCCCAGCGAGGGGCCCATCACAGACGAGACAGCGACGGTCATTGAGTTCCAACCGATTCCTCTCCCAATCAGATGGGCCGGATAAATATGCCGCACGAGCGCGCCAAACAGGCACATGATGGCCGAGCCACCCAGCCCTTGCACGACTCGGCACACCAACAACACCGACAAGCTCGGCGCAAGCGCGCTGGCAATTGAAGCGAGGATAAACAACACCAACCCGCAGCGAAACAAAAGCTTAAACCCCACGCGCTCACCAATTGCCGCCATCGGCATGAGCGTCATGGCCACCGTGAGGCCATACGCATTCACAATCCACACGACCGAAGCCGCCGATTGATTCAAGTCTTTTGCAATAGAAGGCAAGGCGACATTTGACATTGAGGCATCAAGCACCGACAACATCAAACCAATTCCGAGGGCAAAGGCTGCTTTACGGCGACGAACGGTAGGCAGCCCTTCAGTCGCCTCAGGCGCGCGAGCTGTTTGTGCTTCAGACATTTTTAAGCTTTTTTAATTTTTTTAATTGGCCGTTTCCAGCCCTCGATGGTGATTTGTTTGGTTCGAGAAATTGTCAATGTTTCGGCAGGCGCGTCGCGCGTCAGCGTCGTACCCGCACCAAGCGTGGCGCCACGCCCCACCCGCACCGGCGCCACGAGCTGCGAATCTGAGCCAATAAAGACATCGTCTTCTATGACGGTTCTGTGTTTATTGACACCATCATAATTGCAGGTGATGGTGCCCGCCCCGATGTTCACGCGCGCGCCGATTTCGGCATCACCGATATAAGCCAGATGATTGGCCTTGCTGTCCGAACCTAAGCGCGCGTTTTTAATTTCAACAAAATTACCAACATGCGTGCGATCGGCTAGCTCAGTGCCGGGGCGCAGGCGTGCATAGGGCCCGATCTTCGCGTCGCTGCCCACGATGGCTTGGTCAAGATGACTAAACGGTTCAATCCGGGTGCCTGCGCCGATCGTGACATCGCGCAACACGCAATGCGCACCAACATGCACGCCATCGCCCAAACTGACCTCGCCTTCAAAGACACAACCCACATCGATGAAGACGTCTTGCCCGCACTGCAAAGTCCCCCGCAGTTCAAGGCGCGCCGGGTCAGCGATCGTGACACCCGCCTCAAGCTGACGGCGCGCAAGTTCAAGCTGCCACAAGCGTTCAAGCTGCGCCTGTTGCGCGCGGCTATTGACACCCAGCGTTTCGTAGGGCGCGCCAGGATGCGCAACGTTTACCGCAAGGCCTTGAGCCACCGCCATCCCGATAATATCTGTCAGGTAATACTCTGCCTGCGCGTTCTGATTTGTCAATTGTGACAGCCAGGTTTTCAGTTGCGCGGTGGGTGCAGCGATGATTCCCGTGTTGACCTCGGTGATTGCGCGCTGCGCAGGCGTTGCGTCTTTGTGCTCAACGATCGCACAAACATGCCCCTGTGCATTGCGCACAATGCGGCCATAACCCGTCGGGTCGGGCAACAGTTCAGTTAAAACCGCCAGGCCCTTTTGCCGCGCGGTTAATAACGCGCGCAAGGTTGCAACTTCTACCAGAGGCACATCACCATACAACACGAGCGTGACATCGTCTTGTCCGTTTTCTTTCAAGTGCGGCGCGGCTTGCAACACCGCATGCCCTGTGCCTAACTGAGGCTCCTGCAAAGCAAATTTCAAATCGGTTTGCGCCACAAACGCCTGTTCCACCTGCTCGGCGCCGTGACCGACCACCACCACGACACCCTCGGCCTCGAGCGCGCGCGCCACCTTCAGTACGTGCGACAGCATTGTGCACCCGGCGATGGTGTGCAAGACCTTAGGGCGGCTGGACTGCATCCGCTTGCCTTGGCCCGCGGCCAAAATCACAATATTCAACATAGTCTGTGGGTCTGGTTATTATTTGTTGGTCTTGGGTGGTTTTAACTTTAACTTTAACGTGCAACGGACAACGAACATAAACAGAATTTGCAGGCGCGCTAAGGCCTGTTGTTCAAAGTGGTTTTTTTGTGACCACTTTTTTGCTAGTTTTTTTAGTCACTTTTGCTGCTGCGGGGGGCTTGGCGCTGGCAGCCGTTGGCGCTTTTGAAGCCAGGCTCGACGCAGTCGCCGCAGCCACCTGTCCAAACTGCTGTTGCAACATATCCCACCACGCCAGAGCGGCAGCGGGCGGCGCGTGTGGCGGCGCAACGCCAACACCATTAGCACTTGCTGAATTAGCACCTGCTGAATTCGCAGCTGCTGAACTGGCCGCGCTGGCCCGGCCATTACGCGAGGTTGGCTGCGCCGCTTGAGGCTCAGGCGTTGGTGTGTTAGCTGGTGCCGCAGTTGTTGCTGGCGCCTGATTCATGGGCCAGCCGGCTGACCGAGTGGGCGACACTGTCGCAGCTCCCTGGTCTGTTTTGGAGCCCAGCCCAGCAGAACTAGCTGCCATAAATGACTTGAGCGTTGCGATTGTGGCGGCTTGCACCTCGAGACCCTGGATCGTGCTGCTTAGCATTGACAAGTTTAGTTTGAGCCAGTTTTCGACTGACTTCAGTTCAGCAATCTTACGCTCGAGCTCTTCGGGATTTAGCGAGGGGGTGAGCCCACTGTTCATCCCAGCGGGTCCAGCCAACCCGGCAAAGGCCTGACGCATCATTTCGAGGCTTGCCAACAGCGGGTTCGCGGCGCTGGCGCCACTTTGGCCAAACCCGGGCAAAACAAAAGGATTAGGGGGCGTCGCACTCATAGAGGGCCTTGTTGTTAAGCGTGATGGTTAGATATTACTCGCATCTGCAATGCGCCTGACAAGCAAAAATCCTTCTTGAAAGTGTTTGTCCGGCGCTTAAAGTCTAAATATTCTGTGACAATACGCTATGCCAATAATACTGACGTTAACTGAACTTGAAGCCGCCATCAATTTCTGGCGCCAACGCAGCCCCTCGGTGGGTGAAGAACTGCGCCTGTGCCCCGAGGCCTCAAGCCTGGCGACGCCCTACGCGCTGATGATTATCGAACGGCGCAAAGAACTCACGGTTGCCGAGCTCTCAGAGCGGGCGCAGGGCGCACTCGCCACCTGGCGCGAAACCTTGGCTCAGCGCGGCTAGCGGCACACAAACTTCAACGCAACAAACGTTGAATATCATGCGCAATCGCCGCTGCACCAATGTTGTTCGCTAAAAGCACCCGTGACTCGCCTTGCGCGTCGAGCAAAAAGAACGACGCGCTGTGATCCACTGAGTAGTTTCCTTGCACCCCGGCGTTTTTTGCGTAATAAATCTTAAACGAGCTTGCGGCTTTTTTGATCTGGTCGGGCGTACCAGTGAG
Source organism: Bordetella parapertussis (assembly GCA_945872285.1). Classification (GTDB taxonomy): domain Bacteria; phylum Pseudomonadota; class Gammaproteobacteria; order Burkholderiales; family Burkholderiaceae_B; genus Zwartia; species Zwartia parapertussis_D. The sequence continues at coordinate 27,352 of CAMBZR010000005.1, forward strand.
CCCCAAAAACTGCGAGTCAAAGCCTGAGACATACGCGCGTAAAACCTCTTGCGTATCACGCTCTGGGTCGACCGTTACCAACACGACCTGCACCTTTGCCGCTTGTGAGCCCAACAATTTCATGACTTGGGCAAGCTCAGCTAGCGAACTTGGACAAATATCGGGGCACTGCGTAAACCCAAAGAGCACTACAGTCACTTTGCCTTTAAGAGTTTCAAGCGTATGCGGGCGGCCATCGGTGCCGGTTAAGGCCAACTCTTTAGCTAAGTGCGTACCCGTGATGTCGCTGCCTTTAAAGCCTGGTGCAGCATCCTTACAGGCGGTTAAGCCCAGCACACACACACTGAACAGCAGAGCAACTACGGCATGCCGCAGACCGTAGCGTTTCATTAGGGCACCATCAACAGCCAATGATCTGCGAGCAAGGCCGCAAACAAAAGCGATAAATACAAAATTGAAAATCTAAAAAGCTTACGCGCTAATTCGTCGCTATAGGCGCGGTAAAGTTTAAAAGCATAGCCAACAAAAATTAGCCCAAGCGCCACCGCCGTCCCCAGATACAACAGCCCACTCATGCCCACGATATAGGGTAAAAGTGTCGTGGCCAACAAGGCAATGCTGTAGAGCAGAATATGCAGTCGGGTGAATTTCTCGCCGTGTGTGATGGGTAACATTGGTAAACCAGAGTTTGCATAATCTTTAGTGCGATATAGCGCCAGTGCCCAAAAATGCGGGGGCGTCCAGATAAAAATAATTAATACCAACAACCAGGCTTCGCCTGGCACCGCATCAGCTACCGCCGCCCAACCCAGCGCCGGAGGCATTGCGCCCGACAACCCGCCAATCACAATATTTTGCGGAGTTCTGGGTTTCAGAATGATTGTGTAAATCACGGCATAGCCGACAAAGGTCGCAAAGGTGAGCCACATCGTCAGCGGGTTGACCCATTGATACAGCACCACCATGCCGGTTGCGCCCAGCACACCCGAGAAACCTAACACCTGCGCCGTAGAGATCGAACCCGTCGCTGTCGCGCGTTGCGCCGTTCGCAGCATTCGCGCGTCAACTTGCTGCTCGATCAGACAGTTCATTGCAAAGGCCGCTGCGGCGAGCAACCAGATGCCAACCGTCGCGGCTAGCACGAGCCTGAGGTCGGGTAGCTCTGGCGTTGCCAGATACATGCCGATCACTGCGCAAAATACCGCTAGCTGTGTGACGCGAGGCTTGGTCAGCACAAGATACTGGCGCAAAAGGCCTGGGGTGGCGGCGGTCGTGCTGATCATGTTCACAGTTTTTATTGAGGCAACCCCGATTGTACCGACAAGCCTTGCACACGCGGCTTGGCCAGTCTGGTCAACAGAGTCACCACCGCCAACACGAGCCCTGCCGCGCCGCCGTTATGCAGCACTGCGATCACTAAAGGCCACTGAAAAAAGATAGTCGTGAGACCTGTGACCAGTTGCGCGACCAGCAGGCACAGCACCAGTGTAGCCGGACCGCGCAGCCCCGCCTCGGCGCGCAAACGCCAGCCTAACCACCCCCAAAACGCAAACACTAGCCAAGCTGTGTTTCTGTGCACCCAATGAATAGCGGTCAACGCGGGCTGGGAAATCATTTCGCCGTTTGGCATTTCTCCCAGGCCCCGCACGACCGCAAACCCGCTTGCCGCATCCATTTGTGGCCACCAGCTGCCTTGGCAGGTCGGAAAATCCATACAAGCGAGCGCAGCGTAGTTTGTACTGACCCAGCCACCGAGCGCAATTTGCACAAACAATAAGCCGAGCCCGAGGGCCGCCCACTTAAAGTCTCGAGCACTGTGCTCAGACACAGGGCGGTGGGGCCTTTCGCGAGCCGCCAGCCAAGTCATTAGCGCAAGCAAGCTTAAACCACCCAGCAAATGGACGGTCACGATCGCCGGCATCAACTTTTGCGTCACAGTCCAGGCCCCAAAAGCGCCCTGTACACACACGGCGAGCAAAGCCACGAATGCGAGCGCCGGCGAATGCCCCAACTTTGTCCGATGACGCCATGCCATCCAGCAAATAGAAATAATCAACAGCCCAAGAAAACCACCCACATAGCGATGAATCATCTCAATCCAAGCTTTTGGTACCGTCACAGGCCCGTCTGGCATGATTTGTGCAGCTTCGCGGATCGCTTGCATTGCACCTAGCGGCGTCACGTTGCCATAACAGCCAGGCCAGTCGGGGCAGCCCAACCCAGAGTCGGTTAAGCGCACAAAGGCTCCGAACATAATGAGGTCAAGCGTAAGAAACCAGGTCAAGAACAATATCTTTCGATAGCGACGGCGTGTTTGTGCAGCCGCGTTTCGTTCGGCTGCGCCTAGCTCACCCGCAGCAGTGTGAGGGGCTGATGTGCTCGCAGTGTTCTGGGCGGTTACGCTCATCAGCCTATCCTCGAGTTACGCACAAGCTTGCTGATATCTCCACGCACCTTTTCAGGCTCGGCATTGGCAGGATATTGCAAAATCAGATTGGCGTGCGGATCAATAATCCACATTGGCTCAGCCAGAGCGCTTGCCGCGGTGGCCACAGTGGAGGCCGCAGTTTCTGTCATTAAAAAAGCCTTGAGCTGCTCGGGCTTGATGCGCAACATCACGGTGCCTTTATAGGCTTCAAGCACTTTGGCGGGCACCGGCGCATCATCGGTAATAAACCAAACGCGCGCCAGACGCTCAACGTTTTTCCCTTGGCTTGCGTGCGAATTGCGTAAGATAAATAATTTACGTGCGCAGGCGTCCTGGCAGTCACCGCCATCAGCCGCAACCAGCAACCACTTTCCCCTTAACGTTTCAACATCAAACGGCTGGCCGTCAAGCGTCGTCGCCTCGAGCGCCGCCCGGGCGGGTATCGGACGTTGGGGCTCGATTAACGTGCCGTAGGCCACGCTGCCGTCAGGACGCCACTGGGGGTTGAAATAAACCAAAACCGCCGCCAGCACAGGGGCCAGACTAAGCAAGATAATCAGCACAAGTGGCGTGCGTGAGCGCGTGCGCGGTGGGGTCAACTCAGTCATGTTCTTCCGTCAAAAAAGTCGGCGCGATCGGCTGCGCCTGGTACGCCAGACCACAACCACCAGCGCGATTAAACAAATCGCCGCAAAACCAAACCACTGCATGGCGTAACCGGTATTTTTGTCGGCATCAACAGACGGCTGCGGCCAAGTTCTTATCAGACCATCATTTGCCGGGCTTGTCTGCAACAACACTACAGGGAAAAAATTTAATCCGCTCAGTTTTGACACTTCGGCAACTGCGAGGTTCTGCCGCCTGGGCAATAAATCGGTATCAATCGCGTCGGAGCGCGCTGCAAAACTAGCGGGTCCAGCGAAAGCAAGCGTCTCGTTCGCGGGCTTCGCTGAAGACCATAACTCAAACAATCTTGGCACGTGCTCGGCGAGCTCGCCGCTCAGGTGCTGGTCCGAGTCAGGCGTTGGCACAATTGGGGCTTTATTTGTGCCCAGCGGTCGCGCAAACCAGCCTCTTAAAACCAACACTGCTCGACCGTCTTCTATCACAAGAGGCGTTGCCAGCCATAAACCGGGGCGACCGTTCAAGTTCCGGTTATCAAGCAGCAGACTCAGGTCGCCTCGCCAACGTCCCTGAACGGTAGCCGGCGTCCAATTTTTAAAATTGTGTGCTTCTTGAGTCGCGTTGTTTAACTCAATCGCTGTGGCCTTGCGGCCTTGCTCAATGGTTGCGGCAATAGTTCGGCGCTCTGTGGCGCGGTCGAGTTGCCAAAAGCCTAACGAGACACAGGTGCCTCCAACGAGCATAAGCAGCGCCATGGCAAGGGCTGTGCGTGTATTTCGAGTCCCTGGCGGCATGTCTGCGATAATTCCTGTTTTTGGCGGAGTTCGTCGTGCGCATACTAGTAATTATTGCCTTTATCGGCATCTTGGGTAGCTTAGCGTCAGCATTGTTTTATTTGATGCGTGACAAAGGCGCCTCGAGCAAAATGGTCAATGCGCTAACGCTTCGAATCGGCCTGTCGGTCGTACTGTTTTTGCTGCTGTTGTTCTCTTACTGGATGGGCTGGATTGAAGCGACAGGTTTTAAGGGCTAACGGTAGGCTGTGTGGAAGCAAAGATAAAAAAGCCGGCAATGCCGGCTTTTTTATCTTTGCAAGACCCAGTGCGCTTGCCCTAAAACCAGTAAACGAACAAATACAGACCTAACCAAACCACATCAACAAAATGCCAATACCAGGCAGCACCCTCAAAACCAAAGTGGTGATCAGCTCTGAAGTGGCCCTTCATCATACGAATCAAAATCACGGTTAGCATCGTTGCGCCAAGCAGCACATGAAAACCGTGGAATCCGGTCAACATATAGAATAATGAGCCGTAAGCGCCTGAATTGAATTTAAGATTCAAGTCAGTGTAGGCGTGGTAATACTCAAAGCCCTGGCAGGCGACGAAAATGAAGCCTAGAAGGATAGTCGCAAACAACCAAAATTTTGCTTTGCCGCGATGGTCTGCAATCAAGGCGTGATGAGAAATCGTCAACGTCACGCCAGAGCTCAGCAGCAAAGCCGTGTTAATTGTCGGTAGCCAAAAAGGTCCCATGGTTTGAAAGGCCTCAACCACTCCTGCTGGGCCAAGGTTTGGCCAAACAGCATTAAACTCTGGCCACAATAAAAGCTTGTGGTCTAGGTCGCCCAACCAAGGCAGCGTTATGGTGCGTGTGTACCAAAGCGAACCAAAAAACGCAGCAAAAAACATAACTTCAGAAAAGATAAACCAGCTCATGCTCCAGCGATAAGACATATCGATGCGCTTGCTGTTCATTCCAGCTTCTGACTCTTGGATGGCGTCGCCAAACCAGTAGTACAACACGACCATCAAGCCGAGCAAGCCTGCAAACACTGCCCACTTTGCCACGTCAATTCCGTTGATCCAGGCCGAGGCGCCGAACATCACAATCATGAGCGCAATACTGGCGCGTACAGGGTGAGCCGAGTTGGCGGGAACGTAGTAGTAAGGCGCTACGTTTCCTTGGGCGGAGTGGGGTGCACTCATTGTGTTCTCCAAACTAACAAAATATAAATGTTATTGCTGAGTTAACAGGGCGATCGCCCAATTAGCCAGCTTCACTAAGCTCACGACAAAAACGACTGCCAACAACACACCAGCAATAATCAGGTGAACCGGATTGATTCGTGCAATATCTTCTTGATAGCCAGCGTTTTTTCTAACACCAAACGCTGCCCAAAGCACCGCCTTAAGCGTTTGAAAAAAACTCAGCTTGCGTTGGGCAGATTCTTTTAAGCCATCGCTCATGCAAGCTGCCTTGCTTTAAGAAAAGTAATGCAAATAAACTTGTCTGCCTACGGTGTAGGCAAACAAACCTAAAACAATTACCGTAAAAAACAACCCAGTGCGTCGGTTTTTTCGACGCTGTTCAGTAGTTAACATTTTTTACCTATTTAACGACTGGTGGTGTTTCAAAGGTATGGAAAGGCGCGGGCGAAGGTACTGTCCACTCCAGTCCTTCCGCACCCTCCCAAGGCTTCGCTGCAGCTGGGACACCCTTACCCGCATAGGCTTTCAGAATGATGTACAGGAACAGCAATTGCGAGAACCCGAACAGGAACGCTCCAATGGTCGCGACTTGATGAAAATCGGTAAATTGAGCAGCGTAATCGGCATACCGGCGTGGCATGCCGGCCAAGCCCATAAAGTGCATTGGGAAAAAGGTCACATTAAACGAAATCATGCTTGACCAAAAATGAATCTTGCCAAGTTTTTCGTCGTACATGTAGCCGCACCACTTAGGCAACCAGTAATACGTGCCGGCAAACAGACCAAACAACGAGCCCGCGACTAAAACGTAGTGAAAGTGTGCCACCACATAATAGGTGTCGTGCACCTGAATATCAATTGGTGCCATCGACAGGATCAACCCGGTAAAGCCGCCAATCGTAAACACAAAGATGAAGCCCACTGCAAACAACATCGGAGTCTCGAACGTCATCGACCCCTTCCACATCGTAGCAACCCAGTTGAAAACTTTGACGCCTGTTGGAATCGCAATCAACATCGTGGCGTACATAAAATACAACTGCCCGGTGACGGGCATACCCGTTGCAAACATGTGGTGTGCCCACACGATAAACGACAAGATCGCGATTGAGGCCGTTGCGTACACCATCGAGGCGTAACCAAACAGTGGTTTACGGGCAAAGGCAGGGATGATAGCGGACACGATCCCAAAGGCCGGCAAGATCATGATGTAGACCTCGGGGTGGCCAAAGAACCAGAAGATGTGCTGATACAGAACGGGATCGCCGCCTACGGCTGCATTAAAGAACCCTGTACCAAAGTGGCGATCGGTTAACACCATGGTGATCGCTGCAGCCAACACTGGCATCACTGCGATTAGCAAATACGCGGTGATCAGCCATGTCCAACAAAACAGAGGCATTTTCATCAAGGTCATGCCAGGCGCGCGCATGTTCAGGATGGTGACAACGATATTGATCGAGCCCATGATGGACGAGGCACCCATCAAATGCATCGCAAAAATTGCCATGTCCATGCCGGGACCCATTTGCAGGGTCAGCGGAGCGTATAGTGTCCAGCCGGCAGCAGTCGCGCCACCTGGGACAAAGAAAGACGCCGTCAGCAACGCGCCCGCAACGGGCAACAGCCAAAAGCTAAAGTTATTCATGCGGGCAAACGCCATATCGGCCGCGCCAATTTGGAGGGGGACCATCCAGTTTGCAAACCCGACAAACGCCGGCATGATGGCACCAAACACCATGATTAAACCGTGCATCGTGGTGAACTGATTAAACAGTTCGGGGCGAAAGAACTGCAGTCCTGGCTGAAACAGCTCGGTGCGCAACAACAGCGCAAGCGTGCCACCCTCGAGCAGCATTGCAAAAGAAAAAATCAAGTACATCGTACCGATATCTTTATGGTTGGTGGCAAACAACCAACGCCGCCAGCCGTGAGGCATGTGGGCGTGATCATCATGCGCATGGCCATCGTGTGCGTGGCCGTGCCCTGAAACGTGGTCTGCTGTAACGCTGCTCATAGTTGACTCCTATCCTGCTGGTGCCGCGCCCACACGGATAGTGTGAAAGCTGGCGTATCTGAACAAAATGTATCGAAACCTAACTTATCCAACTGACTTCACTGCGAACTAACTTAACCGCTAACAATTCTTGCCTGAGCGCCGCGTGAATACGCGTGCAGCAGCTTTGGGCTCGAGCTTATCGCTTGGCTTTCACATCCGCTGGTGAAACCACAGGGTCTTGACCTTTTCCGGCATTCGTCCAAGAGGCGCGCGAATAGGTAATGACTGCCGCGATTTCAACATCGTTGAGTTGCCCGCCGAAAGCTGCCATGGCGGTTCCTTGCTTACCCTTCAGCAAAATATCAATGTGCTCTGCTTTGGGACCCAACACGATCTTGCTGCCGTCTAGCGCAGGAAAGGCACCGACGACGCCCTTGCCGCTTCCTTGATGGCAAGCGACACAATTCGCCGCATATACTTTTTCTCCGCGCGCAATCAAGTCGGTTGCAGCCCATTCTTTGTTCGGATCGTCAGCCGCAGCGGCAAGCAGCGTGACTTGTGCTTGCGACCAGGTGGCGTACTCTTGCTCGGTCACTACCTTCACGACGATTGGCATAAATGCATGGTCTTTACCGCACAACTCGGTACATTGACCGCGATACTCACCGGTTTTCTCGGCGCGAAACCAAACGCTTCTGATAAAGCCCGGAATGGCGTCTTGCTTGACAGCCAGGTCGGGCACCATCCACGAGTGGATGACATCTCCGCCTGTGACGGCGATACGGATTTTTTTGTTGACCGGCACGACCAAGGGATTGTCGACTTCCATCAGATACAACGGCCCGCGCGGCTCTCTGCCTTCGATTTGTGCGCGTGGTGTGGCAAGGTTGGACAGAAACTTAACCCCTGCGGCTGGGCCGTCGATGTATTCGTAGCCCCATTTCCACTGATAGCCCGTCACTTTAACGGTGATATCTGCGCCGCTGGTGTCTTTCATCGCCACCACAGTACGCGTCGCTGGCAAAGCCATAGCGATCACGATGACGAAAGGGATCACCGTCCAAGCAACTTCGACACCCAGATGTTCGTGAAACGTAGCCGCCTTGGCACCGCGCGACTTACGATGGGCCCAGATTGAGTAGAACATGACGCCAAACACAGCAATAAAAATTACCATGCAAACAATCAGCATAAACCAGTGCAACCAAGCGATATCTTTTGCAATTTGGGTCACGCCGTCGGGCAAATTGAGCTGATTCACACGGGGCCCACCCGGCATATCTTTAACTTGTGCGACCACCACACCACAAAACAGCATGGCACAGGCGCCAAGTAAACCTCTGACCTTCTTCATGCTAAACCTCGAATGCGTCGCGCTTAAAAGCGGGGCCGATGACCACTTTGGCCTAAGGGACACCCGCCTTTGGGAGCGCAAAATTGTTGGGGCGCTAGGATGGATACGGGAATACCCTTGGCCAGCGCAAATTACCTTTATTCCTAAGCCTACAATAAAACAATGAAGATTATAGCGTGGCCGGGGATCTCTTGCTGCCCTACAATCTGAGTCTGGCCCATATCCTTAGTGACTCTATGCGTTCCACAAGACTATCTTTAGATCTCCCCAGCCTGCAGGCGCTGCAAGACGACCTGCTTGGTCGCGCCAGGCAGCCGCCCCAACAAGATTCGGTCCCGCTGCTGATTGCTGGGCAACGCTGTGGCTGGTTGTTTTTGAATGCAGCGCAGGCGCTGGCGGGTTTGGGCGGCGTTGAACTTTCTGCTTCCGAGGCGCATATTGGCCGCCTAAGTACCTCTCAACCCGCCTTAAATGCCCTACTTGCACGCGTATCGCTCACCTTAAGAGCGGCAGGTTGCGCGCCAGGCTGGCGTAACGAATTATTGGACGTTTGGGTCGCAAACGCTAGCGCCCAGACGCTGCCTGGTTCCCAAACAAGCCTGGGCGTCATCGAGCGCGGCGTGGTGCGTCCTTTGGGGCTTCTGACTTTAGCGGTCCACTTGAATGGCTGGTCTGTCGATGGCAAGCTCTGGGTCGCGCGTCGCGCATTGTCTAAGCCGACCGACCCGGGGATGTGGGACACCTTGGTTGGTGGCCTCGTGTCGTGCCAAGAAACCGCCGAAAGTGCGCTTGTGCGTGAAACTGAAGAAGAGGCTGGACTTGAACCGCAGCAAATCGCCCACCGCACGCCTCTCAGAACGATTGCTCGCATGCACAAGCAGGTGCCTGAAGGCTTTCAGTCTGAAGACGTGCTGACCTGTGAGTGCATTCTGCCTGAGGGGGTGACGCCCAAGAATCGCGATGGCGAGGTCATGGATATCCAGTTGTTTGAGCCGCAGACTATCTTCAACATGTTGAAAGAAGGTGCTTTCACCCTTGAGGCCTCGATCGTCTTAGTCGAGGATCTTTTAGCAAAAGCAACGGCACGTGCACCGCTCTGAGGGATGACAAGCCAAGCTAAAGTTTCAGCCACACTGTCTGTTGATGAGCGGCCTTTAAGCGCTCAGGTGCGCACGCATTTTTTTCATAGCCGCAACTTCAATCTGACGGATACGCTCTGCCGACACACCAAATTCGGCGGCTAACTCGTGCAGGGTCGCACCACCATCGTCTTGCAACCAGCGCGACTCAACGATTCGACGCGAGCGCTCGTCAAGCGTTTCAAGCGCCTGCGTCAGGCCCGTGCCTTGCAACGCATCGAGGGCATGACGCTCGAGTACCTGTGTGGGATCTGAGCGACCCTCGTCTGACAGGTAAGCGATCGGCGCATACGACTCGTCATCGTCATCTTGGTTCTCAAGTGAAATTTCGCGTCCTGACATACGGACTTCCATTTCGCGCACATCTTCTGGGTTCACTTTTAGGGTCGCGGCAATCGTGGCGACCTGTTCCGTATCCAGGGTCTGACCGTCAGGACGCATGCTGCGCAGATTAAAAAATAGTTTACGCTGCGCCTTGGTGGTAGCGACTTTGACCATGCGCCAGTTGCGCACCACATATTCATGAATTTCGGCTTTAATCCAGTGCACCGCAAAAGAGACGAGTCGCACGCCTCGCTCTGGATCAAAGCGCTTGACCGCCTTCATCAGGCCGACGTTGCCCTCTTGGATGAGGTCAGCGTGGGGCAGACCATAACCCAGATACTGCCTGGCAACAGACACGACCAGACGCAAGTGCGACAACACGAGTTCGCGGGCGGCGGCAATATCCTCATGGTCGCGCAGCCGTCGGGCAAGCGTGAGCTCTTGCTCTAGCGAAAGCACCGGCAAGCGGTTGACGGTCGAGATATAGGCGTCGATTGTCCCGAGCGACCCGGGGTTCGAGATGGCCATCGCTAGTTGTGAGGGTTTTAAGGTCAAGGCAGCCGAAATTGTCATAGGTTGATCGCTCCAATGGCCAAGGCGAATCCGAGGTGTTATGTTAGCACTCTCGCGTCCCGAGTGCCAATGTGACGGCTTTTTAGGCAGAAAGTTCCGCAGTGGTTCTCAGAGTGTTAATCTCAAGGGGCTGCGGTCGGCGACTAGCGGATGTTAAGTTTGCCGATTCATTTTGGGTTCGGATATGGCCGATTTAGTCAGGTTTTTATCAAAAATTTTATTGGCATGTCTGCTTGTCATAGCCGTTGGCTGGACAACGTACATTGGCGTGCGCTTTTATCACGCCGAGCAGGTGGCCTACCGCTGGGTGTCTGGGTTGGCCGCCAAACAAGCCGAATTCGAAAAAAAGGTTGCCAGTGGCGGGGGCAACACCCTGACGGGGTACGCCACGCCTGACCGCCCTAAAGTCATCGAAGGCATCGAAGGTAATCTGTCTGGCCTAACCTTTGACGCACTTCAAAAACGGCTCTGGGCTGTTTCAAATAAACCCACGACGCTTTTTGCGCTGTCGCTTGACGGGCAACTGCTGGCCTCTTATCCGCTTAAAGGGATGTCTGACGTAGACGGAATCGCCTGGATCGGCGGCAATCGGGTGGCCCTCGTCAATGGCAGACGCAACCGAGTTGCCTTGGTCGAGATCCCGGCCACCCCCCAAACCATCGACACCACACGGGCGTTTTCCCTCGTGCTGAGGTTCGGCGAGTCTGAAGACCGTAATTATGGTTTTCAAGGGCTTGGCTACGACCTCAAGCGAGACCGACTTTACATCGCGAAAGAGCACAGCCCCCGGGCGCTCTACCGTGTCAGCGGACTGAATTACCTCCAGGCGCCGGACTCGCGCGGACTCAGAGTTGAAAACGTGAGCCGCTGGCTCGACGAGGTACCCTTTGCAACAGACTTGTCCTCGGTTGAGGTTGACCCGGCGACGGGGCGAGTTTTTTTGTTGAGCGAAGAGTCGCAAATGATTGTGCAGCTTGACGGCGACAGCGGGGAGGGGCGCGGAATGTTATCCCTATCCTCAAAGGGCACGACGCCAATGCCGCGACCCGAAGGGATCGCCACCGATGAGGGTGGCAGCCTGTACATCGTAAGCGCCCCAAACCTGTTTTATCGTCTGCGCAAGCCCTAATGGCGCACACCGGCACTTAGGCTACACAGCAATGGCCCGGCTTTCACGACTTTATGCCCCAGCGGCCGTGCACTTAGTTCTGGCGCGCTTTGCAAGTTCGGCCGGCCTTGGCAACCACGACTCAGCCGCGCGAAGCTACCCGCTTTTGCTGAACTGGCTTGGGCAAAGCGCCCAGCAATATCAGGTTGCAGTGCATGGCTGGTGCCTTTCGCCCCAAGTGCTGCTCGTGCTGGCCACCCCAGCTGATGCGCTTGGGCTGCCGCGTTTGATTCAGGATTTAGGGCGTCGCCTAGCCGCCCAACTTAAGACGGGAAGCGTATTTAACGGTCGATATCATTCTGCGATCCTAGAACCTGGGCAGTGGGTGCTACCCAGCTTAATTTGGCTCGAACGCGCCGCGATGCGTGAGGGCTTGGCTAGCGAACCCGCTCAGTGGCTTTGGAGCTCTGCGCGCGCGCACGCCGAGGGTTTAGATACCCGAGCATCTTGGCTGCAGCACCATCACGACTACTGGCAATGTGGCAACACGCCGTTTGGACGGCAGGCCAGTTACCGAGAGCACCTGAACAGAGGCAACACGTTCGCACAGGATCAGGCAATCGAAGTGGCGCTCAAGGGCCAGTGGGGGCTTGGTAGGGCTGAGTTTTTAGCCAACCTGTCGGTCGAGGCAGGGCGTCGGGCGCAACCGGGCCTGCGTGGCAGACCTAAACGCGAGGCGGGCAGCGCGAAAAAGCCCTTGTAGCAGGCAGACGGCAGAGCTTTTTAAAGAAGGCTGAGGGTGCAAGTCGCATAATGGTACGTCCCCATTAAATATACGATTTTTTGATTCATTCAATAAATTAGGGACGCACCCTAATTAAATCCGCTTGCTGCGCTGCGTTTTCAGGCGTATTGTCTTTCTCTCGCACTGCAACATGCCCGTAGTGGTTCAGGAGCACCTCATGTCGACCTACCCTTTAACGTTTAAGCCCACCGCCCAAAAACAAGCCGTGACGAGCGCTCCCGTTGGCCTACCCAAAGCCCAGGGTCTTTACTCGCCCGCCAACGAGCACGACGCCTGCGGTGTTGGCTTTGTTGCACACATTAAAGGGCAAAAGAGTCATTCGATTGTTCAACAAGGCCTCAAAATCCTCGAAAATCTCGATCACCGCGGAGCCGTCGGTGCCGACAAACTCATGGGCGACGGCGCAGGCATCCTGATCCAAATTCCCGATGCATTTTTTCGGCAAGATCTGGCGCGTCAGGGCGTTGTTTTGCCGGCCCCCGGGGAATACGGCGTTGCGATGGTTTTTTTGCCAAAAGAAATCGCCTCACGTCTGGCCTGTGAGCAAGAACTCGAGCGCGCGGTGCGCGCCGAAAAACAAGTGGTCTTGGGTTGGCGCGATGTTCCGGTTGATGCCGACATGCCAATGTCGCCAACGGTGCGGGCTTGCGAACCGGTGATCCGTCAACTTTTCATTGGTCGCGGTGCCGACGTGATGGTGCCCGACGCGCTTGAGCGCAAGCTGTACGTCATTCGCAAAACCGCCAGCCACGCGATCCAGGCGATGGGCCTCGTGCATGGTCAGGAGTATTTTGTTCCCTCCGCTTCAGTGCGTACTATTGTCTATAAAGGTCTGTTGCTGGCCGATCAGGTGGGTCGCTACTATCGCGACCTGGCCGACCCACTAACCGTATCCGCCGTGGCACTCGTGCACCAGCGCTTTTCTACCAATACGTTTCCGGCGTGGCCGCTGGCCCACCCCTATCGCATGATCGCCCACAACGGCGAAATCAACACGGTCAAGGGCAACTTCAATTGGTTGCGTGCGCGCGAAGGCATGATGCACTCTGCCGTGTTGGGCGATGATCTACAAAAACTTTATCCAATCGTCTATGAGGGCCAGTCAGACACCGCCACCTTTGATAACTGCCTCGAGCTCCTAGTCATGTCGGGCTATTCGCTCGCTCACGCCATGATGATGATGATTCCTGAAGCCTGGGAACAACACACCCACATGGACGCGAGCCGTCGCGCGTTTTACGAATACCACGCCGCCATGATGGAACCCTGGGATGGCCCAGCGGCCGTTGCCTTCACCGATGGCCGCCAGGTCGGCGCCACTCTTGATCGCAACGGGTTGCGTCCGGCACGGTATCTGATCACCGATGATGACATGGTAATCATGGCCTCAGAGGCGGGCACACTACCAATCCCAGAAAACCGTATCGTTAAAAAATGGCGTCTGCAACCAGGCAAAATGTTTCTAATTGACCTTGAGCAAGGCCGCGTCATCGACGATGCCGAAATCAAATCACAATTAGCCAACTCGCGCCCTTATCGGCAGTGGATTGATCGCCTACGCGTCAAACTTGAGTCGTTGCCCGCGCCGCTTGAAGCTGCTTTACTCACGCCGAACGAAACCTTGCTTGATCGCCAACAGGCATTTGGTTGGACACAAGAAGATTACAAATTCATTCTCGAGGTAATGGCCGATACCGGAGAAGAGTCGATTGGCTCAATGGGCAACGACGCCCCACTCGCGATTTTGTCAAACCGGGCAAAGCCTTTTTACAATTACTTCCGACAACTGTTTGCGCAGGTCACCAACCCGCCCATCGACCCGATTCGTGAACAAATGGTGATGTCACTGGTGTCGTTCATTGGGCCCAAGCCCAATCTGCTCGACATCAATAACGTCAACCCGCCGCTGCGCCTTGAGGTCACTCAGCCAGTGTTAGATGTCGCCGAGATGGCGCAACTACGCTCAATCGCAGAAGTCACTGGCGACAAATTCCGCAGCTTTGAACTCGACATCACGTATCCCGCAGCCTGGGGCGCGCAAGGTATCGAGGCTCGCCTAGCCGCGCTCTGCGCGCGCGCAGTCGATGCGGTCAACACCGGCTTCACTGTCTTAATCCTGACCGACCGACGCGTCGATCACGAACATGTCGCCATCCCAGCCCTGCTGGCCACCTCGGCCATTCACCAGCATTTAATCCGAGAAGGTTTACGCACCAACACTGGACTTGTTGTTGAGACCGGCTCAGCGCGTGAGGTGCATCACTTTGCCTTGCTCGGTGGCTACGGCGCCGAAGCCATTCACCCATTTCTTGCGCTTGAGAGCCTCAAGCAAATGTCAGCCAACTCCGACAAGGCAGAAAAAAACTATGTCAAGGCGATTGGCAAGGGTCTGAACAAAGTCATGTCCAAGATGGGCATCTCGACTTATATGTCGTACTGTGGCGCACAAATTTTTGAAGCAGTCGGTTTGCGCACCGCTCTAGTCAATAAATACTTTTCAGGCACTGCAAGCACGATCGAAGGGATTGGTATTTTCGAGGTCGCTGAAGAGGCCTTGCGCACCCATCGTGCGGCCTTTAGCAACGACCCGGTACTGGCCCACGCGCTTGACGCGGGGGGCGAATATGCTTATCGCGTGCGCGGCGAAGAGCACATGTGGACACCTGACTCGATCGCCAAGTTGCAGCATGCCACGCGGGCAAATAATTACCGGACTTATAAAGAGTACGCGCAATTGATCAACGATCAAAGCAAGCGCCACATGACGCTGCGTGGGTTGTTTGAATTTAAAGTCGATCCCGCACGCGCAATTGCGCTAGACGAGGTTGAACCCGCCAAAGACATCGTCAAGCGGTTTGCCACGGGCGCCATGTCGCTTGGCTCGATTTCAACCGAGGCGCATTCAGTTTTGGCTGTTGCCATGAACCGTATTGGCGGAAAATCCAACACGGGCGAAGGCGGTGAAGACGAACTACGCTATCGCAACGAGCTGCGTACCGGCAATAGTGGCATTCTGGCGGGCGCCACGCTCGCTTCTGAGCTTGGGGTCGATCGCATTGCCGCCGACGTGCCTCTGCAAGCGGGCGACTCGATGCGCTCTAAGATCAAACAGGTTGCCTCGGGGCGGTTCGGTGTCAGCGCCGAATACCTTTCAAGCGCAGATCAGATTCAAATCAAAATGGCGCAAGGTGCCAAGCCTGGCGAAGGTGGTCAGTTACCCGGTCACAAGGTGTCTGAATACATTGCCAAGCTGCGTTGTTCAGTGCCAGGCGTGGGCTTAATCTCGCCCCCACCTCATCACGACATTTATTCAATCGAAGATCTGGCGCAACTCATTCACGATCTTAAAAACGTCAATGCGCGCGCCTCAATCTCGGTCAAGCTCGTCTCAGAAGTCGGCGTAGGGACCGTCGCCGCGGGCGTTGCCAAGGCCAAAGCTGATCACGTCACGATCTCTGGCCACGATGGCGGCACAGGCGCCTCGCCGGTCTCTTCCATCAAACACGCAGGGACTCCCTGGGAGCTTGGTCTGGCTGAAACTCAGCAAACCCTGATGCTCAACAAACTACGTAGCCGCATCCGCGTACAAGCCGACGGCCAAATGAAAACGGGTCGCGATGTGGCGATCGGCGCACTGCTCGGTGCCGATGAATTTGGCTTTGCAACCGCCCCACTGGTCGTTGAAGGGTGCATCATGATGCGCAAATGTCACCTCAACACCTGCCCCGTTGGCGTGGCGACGCAAGATCCCGTCTTGCGTCAAAAGTTTCAGGGCAAGCCAGAACATGTCGTGAACTACTTTTTCTTTGTCGCCGAAGAAGTTCGCGAGATCATGGCTCAACTCGGTATTCGCACCTTTGACGAGCTTATCGGGCGCGTCGATCTGCTTGATACCCGCTCGGGTATCGAACACTGGAAAGCCCACGGCCTGGACTTCAGCCGCGTGTTTTATCAACCTACCAACGACAGCCCACGCCGTCAGGTTGAAACGCAAGATCACGGGCTCGAAACAGCGCTTGATCACGAGCTCATTGAGCGCAGCCGTACGGCACTCGAGCGCGGCGAAAAAGTCTCGTTTATCGTACCCGTGCGCAATCGAAACCGTACGATTGGTACGATGCTATCAGGGCGCATCGCAACTAAATACGGCAACGAGGGCTTGCCTGACGACACGATCCACATACAGTGCAACGGTACTGCGGGTCAGAGCTTTGGCGCGTTTTTAGCGCGCGGCGTGACGCTCGATTTAGTTGGCGAAGGGAACGATTATGTCGGTAAGGGGTTATCGGGTGGCCGCATTATCGTGCGTTCGCCAAACGATTTTCGCGGGCTAGGCACTGAGCACATCATTGTGGGCAACACCGTGCTGTACGGCGCAACCGGAGGCGAGGCCTACTTCAATGGCGTAGCCGGCGAACGCTTTGCGGTACGCAACTCTGGGGCGGCAGCCGTCGTTGAAGGCACCGGGGACCATGGTTGTGAATATATGACGGGCGGCACGGTTGTCGTGCTTGGCGCAACCGGACGGAACTTCGCGGCGGGCATGTCAGGCGGGGTCGCCTACGTCTGGGATCCCGAGCGCACGTTCGCTGAACGCTGCAACCTGACCATGGTCGCCATCGAACCGGTTCTTTCTTCGGCCGAACAAGAAAAATCTCAGGGTATCGACGTCTGGCACAGTTTGAGCGGCGCACAGACGCGCGAGACCGACGAGGTCATTCTGAAGCGGTTAGTTGAAAACCACTTTCGTTACACCGGCAGTTTCGGCGCACGTGATCTGGTCAGCAACTGGGAAACCGCCCGCGGTAAGTTCATCAAAATTATGCCTGTGGATTACAAGCGCGCGCTCGGCGAGATGTGGCGTGCCGCGAATCCCCAACCCAAGGCAGCTTAAGGAAACATCATGGGAAAAATCACTGGTTTTTTAGAGGTCGATCGGCTGCAAGAAGCTTCAGAGGCTCCTGCAAGTCGCCTGAAACACTGGCGCGAATTTGTCTTGCACCTGTCAGACGAGCAGGCAGGCAAGCAAGCTGCGCGCTGCATGGATTGCGGAATTCCGTTCTGCAACACCGGCTGCCCGGTCAACAACATCATCCCCGACTGGAACGACTTGGTATACCGCCAAAATTGGCGTGGCGCACTTGAGGTGTTGCACTCTACCAATAATTTTCCTGAATTTACAGGTCGGATCTGCCCCGCGCCGTGTGAATCCGCCTGCACGCTCAACATCAACGATGAGGCCGTCGGCATCAAGTCGATCGAGCACGCGATCATCGATAAGGGCTGGGCCGAAGGCTGGGTCGTGCCTCAACTTCCTGCCCACCAGACTGGTAAGACCGTCGCCGTGATTGGCTCAGGCCCCGCAGGTCTGGCCTGCGCGCAACAATTGGCGCGCACAGGTCACAGCGTCACTGTCTTTGAAAAGAACGATCGGATCGGCGGCTTGCTGCGCTATGGCATCCCCGACTTCAAACTCGAAAAAACACTGATTGATCAGCGCATCGCTCAAATGCAAGCCGAGGGTGTGAGCTTCAAAACTTCGCATTACATTGGCAGCGCTGCAGATGCCCCTGAACAAAAATTAACCGTCCTGACCCCCGAGGCATTACAAAAAGAGTTTGACGCCATCGTCCTGACTGGCGGCTGTGAAACTCCGCGCGACCTGCCGATTGCCGGGCGCGAGCTCGAGGGTGTGATGTATGCGATGGATTTTTTATGTCCACAAAATAAGGTTGTTGCAGGCGATACGCTCAGCGCTCAGGTACTCGCAAAAGGCAAGCACGTCATCGTCATTGGTGGAGGCGATACCGGCTCGGATTGCGTGGGCACCAGTAACCGACACGGCGCCAAATCCGTCACGCAGATTGAACTCATGCCGCGCCCACCCGAGACCGAAAATAAAGCGATGACTTGGCCCTACTGGCCCGCTAAATTGCGCACCTCTTCGTCGCACGAAGAGGGCGCCGAACGCGACTGGGCAATCACCAGTAAATCTCTGGCAGGCAAAGGCGGTAAAGTCGAGAAGCTCGTCGTTGCACGCGTAGAGTGGATCAAAGACGACGCCTCGGGACAGCTAAAAATGCAAGAGGTAAAAGGCTCAGAATTTGACATCAAAGCTGATCTCGTCTTGCTTGCCATGGGTTTTGTTGCGCCTGTAAGCAATGTCTTAACTGCCTTTGGCGTCGAGCAAGATGCGCGCGGCAACGTGCGCGCCAACACCGACGACTATCGCACGAGTCTTGCAAACGTCTTTGCTGCCGGAGACATGCGGCGCGGTCAATCACTGGTCGTTTGGGCGATTCGTGAAGGCCGTCAATGCGCGCGCGCAGTTGATGAGTTTTTGATGGGCGTTAGCGAATTGCCCCGTTAACGCACGTTCACCCGAGACTCTCTATGACTTACCCTGCTAAACGCTTGCGCGCACTTGCCCTCGGCCTATTGGTGCTCTGTTTGACCACCCCCGCCGGTGCCCAGACGGCTTCAGAGGGCGCCAAGCCCTGGCCGAACAAAAGCATCACGCTGGTGGTGACGTATGCAGCAGGGGGCTTTGCCGACACGCGCATGCGATTACTCGCGCGCAAGCTGACGGATAAACTAGGCCAGCCGGTTGTGGTCGAAAATAAAACCGGGGCAGGTGGCGTGATTGGTACCGCCTTTATCGCCAAAGCGCCGCCCGATGGCTACACGATTGGTTCGGGTAACTTAGCGCCGCTAGCCGTCAACCCAAGCTTGATGACCATGCTGCCTTACAACCCCACCAAAGAGATTGCGCCTATCATCCTGATTGAAAACAGCCCTTTGGTGCTCAGCGTAGCCAACAGCATGCCCGTCAAAAGCTTGCCCGAGCTCATCGCGCTGGCTAAAAAAGAGCCCGGCAAGCTCACCTTTGGCTCCTCCGGCATTGGGGGTGCCCACCACCTGTCGGGTGAAATGTTTCGCGAAATCGCCAAGATTGATATCTTGCACGTGCCTTACAAAGGCGGCGCGCCCGCCTCGACAGACCTCATGGCGGGCCACTTGAGCATGATGTTTGAAATGGGTTATGCCGCGCTTCCGGCAATCAGGGGCAACAAGATCCGGCCACTCGCGGTGACCTCAACCAAAAGGCTCGCCCTGCTGCCCGACGTGCCCACCATGGCCGAGCTCGGTGTGGCTGACTTTGAGTCCTACAATTGGCAGGGAGTGATCGCTCCGGGCGGCACACCCCCGGCCATCATCAGCAAACTAAATGCCGCCCTAAACGAAATCCTGCGCGACCCTGAAGTGCTCAAGCAGATTACAGACTCCGGCAGCCAACCCGCAGGCGGCTCACCCGAGGCGTTCGCTCAATTCATTGCGAGCGAAACCGCAAAATGGGCCAAAGTGATTCAAGCTGCAAACATTCAGCCTCAGTAACTTCGCCAGAAAACCAAGAAACCTGATTGCATCGCAGGCTAAATATCACACGGCGGGCGTTACAATCAGTGTCTTGGGCTTGAACGCTTGCAGGTTCTGTTTGCGCTGTGCCGCTGAATTCTGCTTGGCTCCTTTTGGTTCTCTATGCTTACGCCACCCCTGACCTCAAACCAAGCAGTGCTGCGCCTCGAAAGCGTCTCGCTTGGCTACGGTGATTTCACTGTGCTGCAAGACATCTCGCTCGAGGTCATGCCCGGCCAAGTTGTGGCAATGATGGGCGGCTCGGGGTCAGGCAAAACCACATTGCTGCGTGCCGCGACGGGCCAACTCGCGGCGCGTAGCGGAACAATCACCCTGTTTGGGCAAGACCTCGCGTACACCAATCGCCCGGGCTTGCAAGCCCTCAGGCAACGGATGGGCGTCCTTTTCCAACAAGGCGCGCTATTTACCGACCTCAATGTCTTTGAAAATGTTGCCTTCCCGTTGCGCGAACATCTCACCCTGTCTGCGTCACAACTTAGCGAGCGCGTTCTCGAAAAACTCAACGCAGTCGGCCTGCGTGCAGCCGCACACCTAAAAGTCTCTGAAATCTCTGGTGGCATGGCGCGTCGCGTCGCACTGGCCCGCGCGGTCGTGCTTGAGCCTGAGCTCGTTCTCTATGACGAGCCCTTCGCCGGACTCGATCCGATCTCGCTTGGCATCACGGCGCGTCTGATTCGCAGTTTGTCAGACCGCCTGGGCTGCGCTTCGGTGGTTATCACCCACGACATTGCCGAATCTTTCGCCATCGCGGATCAGGTGTATTTAGTGGGTCAAGGCCAGCTTAAAGCGCACGGCGCGCCGGTAACTCTTGCTGCCTCGACCGACCCGTACGTGCAGCAGTTCTTAAATGGGCAGGCCGATGGCCCCGTCGCTTTTGATTATCCCGTCACACCCGCCTTTGAAGCCTGGCTCGTTCAGACAGGCGCCCGAATATGAGTCGCCCCAGTTTTTTAAGCACGCTCGGCCAAAGTGTGCGTGCCCGACTCACCGGGCTCGGCCTGTTTACTCGGTTCTTTTTGATGCTGTTACAGCGCAGCGGGATCGTCTTCAAGCGCCCTCGGCTAGTTTCTCAGCAAGTGCACTTCATCGGTAATTTTTCACTGCTGATTATTATTGTCTCGGGTTTATTTGTGGGCTTTGTTTTAGGCTTGCAAGGTTATTACACCCTGAACCGCTATGGCTCTGAAGAGGCGCTTGGCCTGCTGGTCGCGCTCTCGTTGACCCGAGAGTTAGGCCCCGTCATTACGGCCCTGCTGTTTGCCGGGCGAGCGGGCACCTCGCTGACGGCAGAAATTGGCCTAATGAAAGCCGGCGAGCAATTGGCCGCCATGGAGGTCATGGCGGTCGACCCACTTACCCGCGTCTTTGTGCCGCGTTTTTGGGGTGGCGTGATCGCCATGCCGATTCTGGCGGCAGTTTTTTCGACGGTCGGCATTCTGGGGGGCTGGGTGGTGGGCGTGCTGCTCATTGGTATCGACACCGGCGCCTTTTGGTCACAAATGCAAAACGGAGTGGATGTCTACAAAGATATCTTAAATGGCGTAATAAAAAGTATTATCTTTGGTGTCGCAGTGACGTTAATCGCGCTTTACGAGGGCTGGCGCGCGCGGCCGACCCCCGAAGGCGTCGCGCGTGCAACCACGCGCACCGTCGTGACAAGCTCTCTTGCGGTCTTGGGCCTAGATTTTCTCCTGACTGCGCTGATGTTCAGTCACTAACCGAGTCAAAAAATGTCGAACGAAAAAACAGATTGGTGGGTGGGTCTCTTTGTGTTGCTAGGTGCGCTTGCGCTGGCTTTTCTCGCTTTGCGCGCCGGTAACCTTAGTAGCTTTTCGTTTGCGCCGACTTACGCCCTCTCGGCAAAGTTTGACAACATCGGCGGGCTAAAAGTCCGCGCGCCAATTAAAAGTGCTGGCGTCGTGGTCGGCCGTGTGGCGAGCATCACGCTTGACGAAAAAACCTTTCAGGCCGTTGTGACGTTTCAGCTCGAAAAAAACTATTTGTTTCCAAAAGATTCTTCAGCCAAAATTCTAACTTCGGGTCTGTTAGGCGAACAATACATTGGCCTTGAGGCTGGCGGTGACGAGGCCAATCTTGTCCCGGGTGCCACCCTACAATTTACGCAAAGCGCAATCGTGCTTGAAAGTCTGATTAGTCAGTTTTTGTATTCGTCTGCCGAAAAACAAGGCACCGCAGCTGCCGGCGACGCAAACACCGCGGCAAAACCCACAAAAACCACACCTTGACGGTCAAGCAACATGCGCACTCGTTTATCTTTTCGCTCTTTGACTCTGGCACTTAGTGCCTTGGCGCTTGTGGTACTGACGGGCTGCGCCACGCGCACGCTGGGGCCACCCAATCCAAACGACCCGCTTGAAGCCTCTAATCGAGCGGTCTTCGAGTTCAACGACGCCGTTGATCGCGCAATCTTAAAGCCAGTCGCGCAAGCCTACGCGTTTGTTACGCCTCAACCCGTTCGTACCTGTATTAACAATATCTTTTTGAACCTTGGCGACGTTTGGTCGTGGTTTAACAGCACCCTGCAGGGGCGCCAGGTGGACGCCTTGAACACCTTTGGCCGAGTTCTACTGAACAGTACGATGGGGCTAGGTGGCTGTTTGGATCTGGCCAGCCAAACTGGCGCCAAGCGTATCCCGAACGACTTCGGCGTCACCCTGGGCGTATGGGGGTTTGACTCTGGGCCTTATCTAGTGCTACCCATTATCGGCCCAAGTACGCTCAGAGACGGCGTCGGCCGGGCTGTCGACGTGTATATCAATCAGTTTGGGTATGGCTCATTGATTAATAATATCGATGTGCGCAACTCGATCTATGGCCTTGAAGTGGTCGCGCGGCGCGAAGCCTTGCTCGAGGTCACCAACACCGTCGACCGCACCGCGCTTGACCCCTATAGTTTTATTCGCGACGCCTACCTTAAACGTCGCAGTGTGCAGGTCAACGGCTCGAACGCCGCGGCCGAAAAGCTGCCAAGCTACGAAGATTTTGAGGCGTCGCCCGCCGACGAAAAGGCGCTTGGCCTGACTCCAAAAAAATGAAACCCTGCGACGCACCTTAGCAAATCGTAGTGCCCTCACTCGAAAGGATCTGTTAATGAATACCCGCCTTTCTGTCTGCATGAAATTGTTCGTTTGTTCCCTGTTATTGAGCATCGGGCAGGCCACACACGCACAAAACAAGCCTGATCCAAACGCCGCACCTAACGATTTTGTGCAACAAGTTGCAGATCAAATGCTGGCTGCGCTGAAGTCTGACAGCAGCGTGCGCGCTGGTAATACTGCGCGCGTCAATACGCTAGTGGATGAATTGATTTTGCCAAACGTCAACTTTGAAAAAACCACGCGGCTCGCGGCCGGTCGCTATTGGCGTCAGGCAACACCCGAGCAACAAGCCGCACTTGTGAAGGCGTTTCGGGGCACCCTTGCGCGCGCCTATAGCGGCGCATTTACCCGCGTGGACGAGGCCACGACCATTAAGACCTTAACCTTTCGGGGCGAGCCTGGCGCCACGGACGCGGTGGTCAAGTCGCAAGTCACGCAACGCGCCAACACGCAACCCATTGCACTCGACTATCGCCTGGAAAAAACGCCCGAGGGCTGGAAGATCTACGACCTGAACGTCGAAAATATCTGGCTGATCGAAAACTATCGCAACCAGTTCGCTCAGCAAATTAGCCAAAACGGCATCGATGGTTTGATCCAGGCACTCAACCAACGGGCACAACAATAAAGTCCAATAAGCCCTAAAGGGCTGACACCGGCGCAGGCTTGTTTTGCCTGCGGCACGCATGACAAGGCCATTATGTCCGCTGTTTCGTTTGAGCATGTCTCAAAAGTTTTTATGCCACGCGCGACCGGTTGGCGCGGCTTGGTGCGCGCGCCAACCGGGGCCGGCTTGCAGGCGCTTGACGATGTGTCTCTGACGATCGAGCACGGTGAGTTTTTTGCCTTGCTTGGCCCCAATGGTGCTGGCAAAACGACGCTCATTTCCGTCTTAGCCGGACTTTGTCAAGCCACCCAAGGACGCGCAAGCGTTTGCGGTCATGATGTTGTCACTGACTACCAAGCTGCCAGACGTTCTCTGGGGGTAGTGCCCCAAGAGTTGGTTTACGATCCGTTTTTTACGGTACGCGAAACCTTACGTATCCAATCCGGCTATTTTGGATTTAGGCGTAACGATGACTGGATCGATGAAATCCTAGCCAATCTTGGGCTGTCCGATAAGGCCGACGAAAACATGCGCGCCCTTTCGGGCGGCATGAAGCGCCGCGTGCTCGTCGCACAAGCCCTGGTGCACCGCCCGCCGGTGATTGTGCTTGATGAACCCACGGCCGGTGTGGATGTCGATTTGCGTCGCAGCCTTTGGGAGTTCATTTCGCGCCTAAACGCGCAAGGCCACACCATTATTTTGACTACGCACTATCTTGAAGAAGCCGAGGCGCTGTGTCATCGCACCGCCATGCTCAAGGGCGGCCGCATCGTGGCGCTTGACACCACGCAAGCGTTGCTCGCGCGGGCTGGTGGCAACCTTGAGCACGCCTTTATCCAAATCATGCGTGCAGAGCCCTCTGAACTTACCGAGGTACAACCATGAGTACGCCTCTTCTTAGCGCTCGGGTTGGTGCGGGCTCAGGCTTTCCGACCTTGCTGGGCAAAGAGTTGTTGCGTTTCTGGAAAGTCAGTTTTCAAACCATCGCAGCACCGGTCATCACGGCAGTACTTTACCTGGTGATTTTTGCTCAGGTGCTACAAGACCGCATTCAGGTCTATGGCACTGTCCCCTACACCGCCTTTTTGATTCCTGGTCTGATGATGATGAGTATGTTGCAAAACGCCTTTGCAAACCCCTCTTCTTCCTTGATACAAAGTCGGGTCACAGGCAATCTGGTATTTGTGCTGTTGCCGCCAATCTCTCATCGCGAATTTTTCAGTGCTTATGTGCTGGCCGCGATCGTGCGAGGCCTCGCCGTAGGCACCTGTGTTTGGCTCGTCTCACTGTACTTTAACGTGATGCCGATTCAGCATCCTCTGTGGGCGCTGGTATTTGCTGTGCTGTCATGCGCAATCATGGCGATTTTGGGCTTGATCGCCGGGCTCACCTCCGAGAAATTCGATCAGTTGGCGGCTTTTCAAAATTTTCTGATTATGCCGGCAACCTTTTTATCTGGCGTGTTCTATTCGGTGCATACGCTACCGACGTTCTGGCAGCTGATATCGCACTGGAATCCGCTTTTTTACACGATTGACGGGTTTCGCTATGGTTTTTTTGGCGTGGCAGACGTCTCGCCCTGGCAAAGTTTGGCTGTGGTGGCAAGCGTCTTTCTCGTTTTGGCGACCTTTGCCTTGCGACTGCTTGGGCGGGGCTACAAGCTACGAACTTAAACACCTCGCGTCGCCGGGCGCCTGTGGGTTCAGCCTCAGGCGTTTAAAATACTGAATATTCTAGAACCATTGCCCACTAAGGATCTTACAGATCATGTTGCCTACCCCCGAAGATATCCGCGCTTACATTGCCGCCGGCCTGGCCTGTGAGCACCTCGAAGTCAGCGGTGATGGCGCGCATTTTGAAGCGGTCATCGTTAGTAACGCCTTTGCCGGCAAGCGTCTGATCGCCCGGCATCAGTTGGTATATGGCGCACTTGGCGATCGCATGAAACAAGAAATTCACGCGCTCTCGATGCGTACGCTCACCCCTGAAGAGTTCAACCAAGCTCCCTGATGGATATTTTACGAATCACCGGCGGCAATCGCCTGCAAGGCGAGATCAGCATTTCGGGCGCAAAAAATGCAGCGTTACCGATTTTGTGTGCGGGTTTGCTCACTGCTGACACCATCACCCTGACCAACGTGCCTGAGTTGAACGATATCGCCACGACGCTTAAGTTATTGAGCCAGATGGGGGTACGTTGCGCGCGTGAGACCGGCGGGACTGTCAACATTACCGCCAATGCCGTCACCACCCTCGAGGCGCCTTACGAGCTCGTTAAAACCATGCGTGCCTCGATACTGGCGCTAGGCCCTTTACTCGCTCGCTTTGGTCAAGCGCGTGTCAGCTTGCCTGGGGGCTGCGCCATTGGTCAGCGCCCAGTTGATCAGCACATCCAAGGCCTGGCGGCCCTAGGTGCCGACATCCGCATCGAGCACGGCTTTGTCGTTGCGCGGGCCTCGCGCCTGAAAGGCGCGGTCATTCGTACCGATATGGTGACCGTCACCGGTACCGAAAATCTGCTGATGGCCGCTGTGTTGGCTGACGGTCAAACCGTCTTAGAAAACGCTGCCCGCGAACCCGAGGTCGTCGACCTGGCCGAACTTTTAATCAAAATGGGCGCGCAGATTCGAGGGCACGGCACTGACCGCATTGCGATTGAGGGCGTCAAAAGTTTGCACGGTGCCACCCATCGCGTGATTCCAGACCGAATCGAAGCGGGTAGCTTTTTATGTGCGGTGGGAGCCGCAGGTGGCGACATCACACTGCGCAACGTAGCACCTGACACGATGGGCGCGACACTGGCCAAACTGCGAGAAGCGGGCCTGAGGCTGACCTGCGGCACTGACTCGATCCGCGCCACCATGACTCAACGCCCCAAGCCTGTCGATTTTCGTACGCACGAATACCCCGGCTTTGCGACTGACATGCAGGCGCAAGTGATGGCACTCAATGCGTTAGCCGATGGCACCTCGGTCATTACCGAAACCATTTTTGAAAATCGCTACATGCACGTGCAAGAGCTGCTGCGCTTAGGCGCACGCATCGATATTGATGGCCATACCGCAGTGGTCCGCGGCGTGGCTAAACTATCGGGCGCGACCGTCATGGCGACCGACCTACGCGCCTCTGCCAGCTTAGTGATTGCCGGTCTGGCGGCCGAAGGTGAAACAATCGTCGAACGCATCTACCACCTGGATCGCGGCTACGAGCGCATGGAACACAAGCTCAGACAGTTAGGTGCCAAAATCGAACGTCTTTCTAGTAAGGAGCTCTCATGAACGTGCCCGAGACATTGCGCCCCCTGACCATGGCTCTGTCGAAAGGGCGTATTTTTGAAGAAACCTTGCCGTTGCTAAAGGCCGCAGGGATTGAAGTCTCAGAGCACCCCGAGCAGTCGCGAAAACTCATCATCGCCACGAGTAATTCTGCTTTGCGCCTGATCATCGTGCGCGCCTCTGACGTACCCACCTACGTTGAATACGGCGCCGCCGATTTAGGGATCGCGGGCAAAGACGTACTGCTCGAACATGCAGCCCAGCATCCGGGCGGACTTTACCAACCGATTGACCTGAACATCGCCCGCTGCCGTCTGGCCGTGGCGGTACGCAAAGGGTTTGATTATGACGCAGCGGTCAAGCAAGGTGCGCGCCTGCGCGTGGCAACCAAATACACCCAGGCCGCGCGCGAACACTTCGCCGCTAAGGGGGTACACGTTGATCTGATCAAGCTTTATGGCTCGATGGAGCTTGCGCCTTTGGTGGGCTTAGCGGATGCGATTGTCGACTTGGTCTCAACGGGCAACACACTCAAAGCCAACGACCTGGTTGCCGTCGAAGACATCATGCCAATCTCCTCGCGCTTAGTGGTCAACCGAGCCGCACTAAAAACGCGCCACGCAGAGCTTCAGCCTTTGCTAGATGCCTTTGAACAAGCCAGCCGCGCACGGGCCGCAGCGTAGTCCATACCGAGATTGACACCATGGCAACACTTTCACGTTTAGATTCAAGCGATGCAGACTTTGACGCCAAGCTCAGCACGTTATTGGCGTTCGACGCCGAGCAAGATGAGGCGATCGACTTGGCTGCGGCAAGCATTCTCAAGCAAGTGCGCAGTCAGGGCGATGCCGCGCTTGTGCGTCTGACGCGTGAGTTCGACCGGGTACAAGTGAATCACGCCGCCGAACTAGAAATCCCGCGCAGCGACTGGCTAACTGCCCTAGCCCAACTACCCAAGGCGCAACGGGAGGCGCTTGAAGCTGCCGCCGAGCGGGTGCGCACTTACCATGCTCACCAAATTCAAAAGAGTTGGTCTTATACCGAGGAGGATGGCACGCGTTTAGGTCAACAAGTCACGCCGCTTGATCGCGTTGGCGTATACGTGCCTGGCGGCAAGGCCGCCTACCCCTCATCGGTACTCATGAATACGATCCCGGCAAAAGTCGCGGGCGTGCCTGAAGTCGTGATGGTTACCCCGACGCCCGGTGGCCAGCGTAACGCGCTGGTGCTGGCAGCAGCGGCGATTGCCGGCGTTGACCGGTGTTTTGCGATAGGCGGCGCTCAGGCCGTCGGTGCGCTGGCCTACGGCACCACGACCGTCCCCGCCGTCGATAAAATCGTGGGCCCAGGTAATGCGTATGTTGCGGCGGCAAAGCGCCGAGTCTTTGGTACGGTGGGCATCGACATGATCGCGGGCCCCAGCGAGATCCTGATTATTTGCGACGGCAAAACCGCGCCCGACTGGATTGCAATGGATCTTTTCTCGCAAGCCGAACACGACGAACTGGCTCAGGCGATTTTATTGTGCCCAGACGCAAGCTATCTCGATGCGGTGCAACAGTCGATCGAAAAACTCTTACCCACCATGCCTCGCGCCGATATTATTCGTGCCAGCCTACGCGACCGCGGTGCCTTGATTTTGGTGCGCGATTTGGCTCAGGCGTGCGCAATCAGCAACAAGATTGCACCCGAACACCTTGAAGTCTCGATCGAACAGCCCGAACCGTGGCTTGCGCATCTGCGCCACGCGGGCGCGATTTTTATGGGCCAGCACAGCTCAGAGTCGCTTGGCGACTATTGCGCAGGCCCCAATCACGTTTTGCCGACCTCACGCACCGCGCGGTTTTCGTCACCGTTGGGCGTCTATGACTTTCAAAAGCGCTCAAGTTTGATTCATGTGTCGCCGGCGGGTGCCCAGACACTAGGCAAAATCGCGGCCGAACTCGCCTTGGGCGAAGGGTTGCAAGCCCATGCCGCGAGCGCGACCTATCGCCTCACGAGCGCTGGTAAGCCTTAAACGCAAGGTCCCAGAACGATTGAACGCAACAATTCGCTCAGACCGCCCTACAATATAGTTTCTGACGACAAGAGCCCAAGCCATGCGCACCGCCGAAATTACTCGCAACACCAACGAAACAAAAATTCGAGTTGCCATCAATCTTGATGGAACTGGTCGTCAAAAACTCGACACCGGTGTGCCTTTTCTTGATCACATGCTTGATCAAATCGCGCGCCACGGCCTGATAGACCTTGAGGTGCACGCCCAAGGCGACCTCGAAATCGATGCCCACCACACCGTTGAAGACGTTGGGATCACCATCGGGCAGGCCATCGCTCAAGCGGTTGGCGACAAAGCTGGTATTCGTCGCTACGGACACGCTTACGTACCACTCGACGAAGCCTTATCGCGCGTAGTTGTCGATTTTTCGGGGCGTCCGGGCTTACAGTTCCACGTCCCATTTACGCGAGCCCGCGTCGGAAATTTTGATGTCGATCTGACGATTGAGTTTTTTCAAGGTTTGGTCAATCACGCCTTGCTTACCATGCACATCGATAACTTACGCGGCGTCAATGCGCATCACCAGTGCGAAACTATTTTTAAAGCCACAGGCCGCGCCTTGCGCATGGCGCTTGAGCTCGACCCGCGCAGCGCTGGCATCGTGCCTTCTACCAAAGGTGTGCTGTAGGTCATGGCTTTAATCGCCATTGTTGACTACGGAATGGGCAATATTCACTCGGTCGCGCGAGCCTTGCGCCACGCCGCACCCGAGGCCGACATTCGCCTATGCAGCCGTGCGCAAGATCTCAAGGCCGCTGAGCGCGTTGTGTTTCCGGGCCAAGGGGCGATGGCAGACTGTATTCGCACCCTCAACGACGCCGGTCTGCGTGAGGCCGTGCTCGAGGCTGCAAAAAACAAACCTTTGCTTGGGGTTTGCGTGGGCGAGCAAATGTTGTTTGAACGCAGCGAAGAAGGCAATACCACCAGCTTGGGCGTATTCAAAGGCGAAGTTAAACGATTTCAGGGTCCGCCCTTCTATGCGGGCCCGCAGCAACTAAAAGTGCCGCATATGGGCTGGAATCCCGTCAAACAGAGTCGCGCGCACGCGCTTTGGCAGGGTATTCCTGATCTGACCCCTTTTTATTTTGTGCACAGTTATTATGCAGTGCCAGCGCAGACTGAGCTCACGGTCGGGCAAAGTCACTATGGCGGTCTATTTACTTGCGCGGTTGCAGCCGATAATATTTTTGCCGTACAGTTTCATCCTGAAAAAAGTGCAGAATATGGTTTGCGTCTTTACCGTAATTTTGTAGACTGGAAGCCTTAAACTCTTTTCGTAACAACGAGCCCACCCCGCGGGTGGCATGACCCTCACGTGACCCCTTAAAAATCACATGCTGCTGATCCCTGCAATTGACCTCAAAGACGGACGCTGTGTCCGACTGCGCCAAGGCGACCTCGACGACGCGACCATCTTCTCTGAAGACCCCACCGCGATGTCTAACCTGTGGCTTGATCGCGGCGCGCGACGCCTGCACTTGGTGGACCTCAACGGCGCAGTGGCGGGCAAACCTAAAAACGAAGCCGTCATTCGCGCAATTGTCGATTCAGTCGGCGCGGATATTCCGGTTCAAATTGGTGGTGGCATTCGCGATCTTGACACGATCGAGCGCTATCTCGATTTTGGTATCTCGTATGTAATTATCGGTACAGCTGCGGTCAAAAATCCGGGTTTTTTACACGATGCTTGCGGTGCCTTCCCGGGCAATATCATTGTCGGCCTTGATGCGCGCGACGGCAAAGTTGCCACCGACGGCTGGAGCAAGCTCACCAAGCACGATGTGTTGGATATGGCTAAAAAATTTGAAGACTACGGTTGCGAAGCCATTATCTACACCGACATCGGTCGCGACGGCATGCTAACAGGCGTCAACATTGAAGCAACCGTGCGTCTGGCACAACACGTCCGCATACCGATCATCGCTTCAGGCGGTGTCACAGACCTTCGCGACATTGAAGCCCTGTGTGCCGTCGAGGCCGAGGGCATCGAAGGCGCGATTTTGGGCCGTAGCATCTATGAAGGTACGCTCGATTTTGAAGCCGCTCAAAGGCGTGCAGACGAACTCGCGCCATGAGTCTATCGGTTTCGCCGAATACGCTCAGCGGCTTGACCCGTAGAATTATTCCGTGTCTCGATGTCACCGCCGGGCGCGTCGTCAAAGGGGTCAACTTTGTTGACCTCATCGATGCAGGCGATCCAATCGAAATCGCGCAGCGCTATAACGAACAGGGTGCAGACGAACTTACGTTTTTAGACATTACCGCCACGAGCGACGAGCGCGATTTGATTTTGTCGATCATCGAACAGGTCGCTTCGCAGATTTTTATTCCGCTCACGGTCGGTGGGGGTGTGCGTCAGGTCAGCGATGTGCAACGCTTGCTTAACGCCGGTGCAGATAAAGTCTCGATCAACAGTGCCGCCGTCGCCAACCCCGAACTTGTGCGCGCGGCATCAAACTATCATGGCTCGCAGTGTATCGTTGTGGCCATTGATGCGCGGCGGGTGGCAAACAGTGCAACCCCCTCTTGGGAAGTCTTTACCCACGGCGGTCGCCGCGGCACCGGCTTAGATGTCGTGGCGTGGGCGCGGCAGATGGCCGATTTTGGCGCAGGCGAACTTTTGTTAACCAGCATGGATCGCGACGGAACCAAAGCAGGCTTCGACCTTGAACTCACGCGGCGCGTTGCCGACGCGGTGGCGATTCCGGTAATCGCCTCGGGTGGCGTTGGTAGTTTGCAGCACTTGGCCGATGGCGTAACCTTAGGCGGAGCCAGCGCGGTCTTGGCTGCCAGTATTTTTCATTACGGCGAATACACCGTGCGTCAGGCCAAAGACTTTATGGCCAACCAGGGTATCGCAGTCAGGCGCAGCGCCTGATGAGCACCGCGGCGCCTGGTTGGCTGGCCGACGTCAAATTTGACGAAAAAGGCTTGATTCCGGCGATTTCACAAGACGCCCAGACAGGGCAAGTATTGATGTTTGCCTGGATGAACGCCGAGTCGCTTGCCGAAACAGCGCAAACCGGTCGGGCCGTCTTTTGGTCGCGCTCGCGCAATCGTCTTTGGCGTAAAGGCGAAGAGTCGGGCCATGTCCAACGCCTCATTGAACTCAGGCTTGATTGCGACGGCGATGTTCTTTTGCTAAAGGTTGAGCAAATCGGCGACATTGCCTGTCATACTGGACGCGCAAGCTGTTTTTATCGCCGGTTAGAACACGCCGCCGACCCGCACGCCTCGAGCTGGGTCATCGTCGACCCAGTTCTTAAAGACCCAGAGCTGATCTATAAGTAATTTTTTGACGAGTCATCCCACAAAGAACCACCTTCCCAAAAGCTGTCTCCCTTAAAAATTTCTGCCCATAAAATGATCGCACCTCTCACCAACTTGGCAAACAAACGGGTCTCTGACGCGATACTGGCTCGCATCGCAGATACGTTGGCCACGCGCTTGCCCGCAAATGGTGGCGATCCCGCCACCTCCTACGTTGCAACGCTCTTTTCAAAGGGGCCTGACGCCGCTTTGAAAAAGATTGGCGAAGAGGCCACTGAGCTGGTCATGGCCGTCAAAGATCAGCAGGCTGACCGAATCGTGTCAGAGACCGCGGACCTCTGGTTTCACTGCCTGGTAGTTTTGACCGAGCATGGCCTGCGCCCCGAACAAGTGCTGGCCGAACTCGCTCGCCGCGAAGGGTTGCCGGGCTTGCAAGAAAAACTCTCTCGTTCCTCTTAAATCAACACCATGAGCGAAAACTGTCTGTTCTGCAAAATCGTAAAAGGCGAAATCCCAGCAAAAATCGTCTATACAGACGATGATTGTGTGGTTTTTCATGACATTCAACCCGCGGCTCCAGTACATTTACTAATGGTGCCTCGGCATCATGTCGTATCGATGCAAGACGTTAAACCTGAAGATGCCGGCTGGTTAGGTAGAATGCTGACTCGGGTTGAACAAATTGCCTTAGCAAATGGCTGCAATCCAGGCCCAGAGGGTGGTTTTCGTCTCACGACGAATTCAGGCCTAGAGGGCGGGCAAGAAATTAAGCACCTGCATTTTCACATTCTTGGTGGCAGACGTCCTTGGCAGGGCTTCACTCCCCTCAAGAACTAATTCGGAGATTCATCATGGGTAGTTTTAGCATCTGGCATTGGCTGATCGTTCTGGCTATCGTGGCGCTGGTTTTTGGCACGAAAAAGATTCGTAATATTGGTGCCGACCTAGGCGGCGCAATCAAGGGCTTCAAAGAAGGGATGAAAGACCCGAACGCAAAAGACGCCGAACCGGCCGCGTCGACTGAAGCCGCGCCCGTACAACGCGTCGCAACGGGCGAAACCATCGATGTGCAAGCTAAAGAAAAGTCAAATACACAACCCGGCACGCACTAACCCTTTTGGCTAGTTTTCTAGCTGAGTCTCTTTGGCACCTCGCACACCATGTTTGACGTCAGCTTTACTGAATTACTTGTCATTGGAGTCGTGGCGCTTGTCGTCATTGGCCCTGAACGCCTGCCCAAGGTGGCGCGTACACTCGGCCACCTTGTCGGTCGCGCTCAACGCTATGTTAACGATGTCAAAACAGACATTCAGCGCGAGGTCGAGCTTGATGAGTTGCGCAAGTTAAAAGATCAAATGCAAGACGCCGCACAAAGCGTGCAGTCAAGTTTACAAAATACCGAAGATTCGCTGCGCAAACCCCTTGACTCGCTCGAACAGGATGTCTCGGCGCTCAGAGCGTCTATGACCAATCCTGAGATCCCCGAACCGGTTACGCCTGAAATTTCGGCACCTGTACTCACGGCCAATGACGCAGCGTCTGCCAGCGCGCAGGTTGTAGTCGCAACGCCTGAGACCGCACTTGCCGGCTCCGCCGTCCAGGTCACACACGTGCCAATGTCTATCCCCACTCAACTTGAGATCGACGCCCTAGCGCCAGTCTCTGCGCAACCTCCGGTTTCGGTGGCGACAACTACACCGGGATCTAAATCTTGAGCACCAACCCCTCTGACAATCACGCGATCGGCGGCACGCCCGACGCAAGCCCAGACCCGGCCGAAGCGCCACCGGCAAACGAAAGTTTCATGTCGCATCTGATTGAGCTGCGCACGCGCTTACTACACGCGGTGGGTACGGTAGTTGTGGTGTTTGTTGTGCTGTTTATTTATCCTGGCGCTTCGGTGATCTATGACATTCTTGCCGCGCCGATGCTGGCTTCGTTACCAGAGGGGACTCGAATGATTGCGACGGGCGTGATCACGCCTTTTATGGTGCCCATGAAGGTCACGATGATGGCGGCCTTTGTGGTGTCGCTGCCCGTGGTGCTTTATCAAGTTTGGGCGTTTGTGGCGCCTGGGTTATATCGCCACGAACAACGACTAGCTTTACCACTGATCGTGTCAAGTTCGCTTTTGTTTATCGCTGGCATGGCCTTTTGTTATTTTGTAGTCTTCAGGTCTGTGTTTTCGTTTATTGCGTCGTTCGCGCCGCAATCAATCACACCAGCGCCAGACATTGAGGCTTATCTGAGCTTTGTCATGACCATGTTTCTCGCCTTTGGCGTGACGTTCGAGGTGCCCGTGGCGGTTGTACTGTTGGTGCGCATGGGGATTGTGACCGTTGTCAAATTGAAGGAAGCCCGCGGATATGTCGTCGTTGGCGCCTTTGTGATCGCAGCGGTCGTGACCCCGCCAGATGTCGTTAGCCAATTTTTGTTGGCTGTGCCTTTGTGCGTGCTTTACGAAGTCGGGATCCTTGTTGCGAGGGGCGTCAAACCCCGCAGTGAAGAAAAAGCCGACGAAGTTACCTGAGGTTTGCACAAATTTAGTGCGGCTTGCGTTTTAAACCCGCCGAGGATTGCTTGCCATTGTTATAAGTGTTTAGCCTACTAAAAATTCCACTTGTTACTAAATGTTTTAAGGTATATCTTTTCAATATTGGTCAAAATATTTAGTTTTAGCTCTTTGATTAATGCTTAGCCAGATCGCACCTATCGTGGTTCGGTCGCCGGCCCTAAAAAGGGATTATCGTGCTATCTCATCGTCTTAAACAGGCTCGCCTACGCGTGGGGTTGTCACAAGAAAAACTCGGCAAACTTGCTGGTATCGATCCAATGTCTGCTAGCGCTCGCATGAACCAATATGAACGCGGTAAACATTCGCCTGACTATCAGTTGATGTGCCGTGTCGCTGAAATTTTAAATACGCCCGTCAGTTGGTTTTATACCGAAGATGAAGAACTCGCGCGCCTTCAAGAGGTCTTCTATCATCTCGATCCAAACGTGCGACAGCCTTTGTTGGTTCAGGCTGAGTCACTGATTGCGGCAAATCCGCCGTTAGCCAGGCAAACGCCCACCGAACCTGCCCACTAACCTGCCCACTAGTCAACAGGCTTTTACTTTGGCTTAGCGGGGCGCTGCCCTGCGGTCAAAGTCAAGGTTTGCAGGCGACCGTTGCGATAGAGCTTGAGCTCAAGGGCCTCACCCGGTGCTTTCGCAGCAATACGCGCCATGAAGCGTTGGGTGTCGTTGACCGGCTTGCCATCTATCGCTTGGATGATGTCGCCGACTTTCAAACCTCCTTTTGCAGCGGGCCCATCGCGAAGCATGCCAGCAATAATGACTCCAGCCGCTCGCTCTAAACCGAACGCGCGCGCTAAGTCGGCCGTCATATCCTGCGGTTCAATCCCCAGCCAACCACGTTTAACGTAGCCAAATGTCAGGATCTGACTCAACACCGTTTGCGCCGCCTCGGCCGGAATGGCAAAGCCAATCCCTAACGAGCCACCTGATTTTGAATAGATCGCCGAATTGATGCCCACGAGCCGCCCCTGCGTATCGATCAGTGCACCCCCTGAATTACCCGGGTTAATGGCCGCGTCGGTTTGAATAAAGTTCTCGTAGGTGTTGATGCCGAGCCCAGTACGACCCAGTGCCGAGACAATCCCCATGGTGATTGTCTGGCCCACACCGAACGGATTCCCAATTGCGAGTACGACATCGCCAACCCGGGGCGCCTCGAGTAAGGTAAAGCGCAAAAGCGGCAGATTTGTTAGCGCAATACTTAACACCGCAAGATCTGAATCGGCATCGACGCCAACCACAGTCGCAACGGCCTGTCGACCATCGGTCAGAGCGACAATAATTTCGTCGGCGCCCTCAATGACATGAAAGTTAGTTAAAACATGGCCCTTGTCCGAGACCACGACGCCAGAGCCGAGGTTAGTGGCCTGCTGCTGCTGATTGAAGCCGGGCATTTGTTCAAAAAATTTACGCAGCGCCGGGTCGGCAGGCAAGGGCATACGCGAAACAGAAACACGCTTAGTCGTGTGGATGTTAACCACTGCCGGCGCGGCCGCCGCAACCGCCACCGCATAAGACCCTGGCGCCTGTTGCACGGCGCCGGTATCAACCGCCCCCGAACCGAGCGCGCCAACTGGAATGCCAGGGCGCGGGTCAGCGCGCGCTGGCAGGCGCAACCAATCTGGGCGTAAAGTCGTGACCACGAATAAAATCGCGATACACACTGTTACTGCTTGGGCAAACAACAGCCAAAGACGACGCATGAGGGATCCAGCAATCATGAAAACTGTTTCAACGCACACTTTAACGCAGTGGCTTGCAACCACGCTCAACGTGGAAGCCTTTAGCGATTATTGCCCCAATGGCTTACAGGTCGAAGGCAAGCACTCAGTTGGCCATATTGTCACGGGCGTAACGGCGAGCCAGGCCTTGGTCGACGTCGCGGCAAAACAACAGGCTGACGCGTTGCTTGTTCATCACGGCTGGTTTTGGAAGGGCGAAGACCCCCGACTCGTTGGAACACGTAAGGCCCGCGTGGCCTCGCTGCTCGCGCACGACCTGAATCTGCTGGCCTATCACCTGCCGCTCGATGCACACCCGGTGCTAGGAAATAACGCACAACTCGCAAGAGTTTTGGGGCTAATTGCCGAGCCTTCACGCACCGCGACTGAGCTGCTTTGGCTGGGCTCAAGGCCGGACGTCACCACCTTAGGCGGTTTTGCGCAGCTCGTGGAGCAGCGCTTAGAGCGGATTCCGCTGGTGCTGGGTGCGCCCGACTTACCGGTCCAACGAATCGCCTGGTGCACGGGGGCGGCTCAAAGCCTGCTTCAGCGGGCGATTGACGCGGGCGCACAGTTATTTATCACTGGTGAGGTCTCTGAGCCAACCGTACATCTGGCCCGCGAAGCGGGTGTCGGCTTTATCAGCGCCGGGCACCACGCCACTGAACGCTATGGTGTGCAAGCATTAGGCGAGGCGATTGCGCAAGAGTTCGGGATCCGGGTGGACTTTGTCGATATCGATAACCCAGTTTAACCGGACGCGTATTAAGGATTTCTTGTGCTTGCGGTGAAATCAATAAACTTAGTGAAATCACTTCTTTAGCGAATCCCTGATCTCGCGCAGCAGTGCAATATCCTCAGGGGTTGTTGGCGGGGCCGCAGCCAGATCCATTTTGGCGCGCGCCGTATTAATGGCTTTCACCATAAAAAAGATCACAAATGCCAACAACACAAAGTTAATCACAATCGTTAAAAAATTACCCCAGGCAAATAAGTTAGCGCCGGCTTTGGTCAGCTCAGCATAGGTATCCGGGCCGGCGTACTGAGCCGGGCGCGATAGCACGATGTACTTATTGCTGAAATCCACTGAGCCTCCGACCAAAAAATTGACGATTGGCATCACAATATCTTTGACAAGCGAGTCGACGATTTTGCCAAAGGCTGCCCCCACGATCACGCCAACGGCCAAATCCACGACATTGCCGCGTAGAGCAAATTGCTCAAATTCTTTAAAAATTCCTTTTCCCTGCGCCATTTCCGATTTCTCCCATACAAAGTGTTTCTTCGGTCGGGCTATAATAAATGGTTAAAAAGTTTGCAACAAGACAAAAAGTGTTGGTTGAGTAATGACTGCCGGGCGGCGTTAATAAAGAGGTAAGGTCACCCGCGCAATAACAAGGATAGGATGATGAGTCAGGATTCTATTATGCATGACGATGAAGGAGCGGCTCCGGTCACGCTCCCGTCAGACCCCACACGCCGTCTCTGGATCGGCACCACCTGTGCGATGGGCGGAGTAGCGGGCTTAGCCGCAGCGGTACCATTTGTCAGCACGTTCGCGCCCTCTGATCGCGCGCGCGCGGCAGGTGCTCCCGTTGAGGTCGACATCAGTACGCTGGCACCCGGCGAGATGCGCACGGTCGAATGGCGCGGCAAACCGGTTTGGCTGATTCGCCGCACCAAAGAGCAACTTGAGTCGCTCAAACAAAATAACGGCGAACTTGCCGACCCAAACTCAACACGCGCAGGTCACACACCGGCTTACGCTAAAAATGAGTGGCGCTCGCGCAAGCAAGAGCTGTTTGTCGCCGTTGGTATTTGTACACATTTAGGCTGCTCGCCCACCGCAAAGTTTGCGACTGGTGCCCAACCAAGCCTGCCCTCAAACTGGGACGGCGGCTTTCTGTGTCCATGCCATGGCTCAACTTTCGATATGGCGGGCCGCGTGTTTAAAAACAAACCCGCACCCGACAATCTCGAAGTCCCACCGTACCAGTATTTAAGCGACA
Organism: Bordetella parapertussis; assembly: GCA_945872285.1. Lineage (GTDB taxonomy): Bacteria > Pseudomonadota > Gammaproteobacteria > Burkholderiales > Burkholderiaceae_B > Zwartia > Zwartia parapertussis_D. Next base: position 65,774 of record CAMBZR010000005.1, read on the forward strand.
CCCGCATCGTTGTCGGGGTTGACGAGAACAACAAGGCCTGACGGTCTGTTGCTCAACCCCCTACAACGCGACACTGAACAAGTAAAGGAACCGTTTTCATGGCTGGCCATAAAACCGTCGAAACGACCGGACTGCTAGGTTGGATCGACCAGCGCTTTCCGCTGACCTCCACTTATAAAGCGCATTTATCTGAATACTATGCGCCCAAAAACTTTAACTTTTGGTACTTTTTTGGCGCCCTGTCTTTGCTGGTGCTTGTGCTGCAAATCGTGACCGGTATTTTTTTGGTCATGCACTATAAGCCCGACGCACAGTTCGCCTTTCAGTCAGTTGAATACATCATGCGCGAAGTGCCGGGCGGCTGGTTTATCCGTTACATGCACTCCACCGGCGCCTCGATGTTTTTTATCGTGGTGTATCTGCACATGGTTCGCGCGCTCATTTACGGTTCATACCGCAAGCCACGTGAGCTGGTCTGGATCTTCGGCGTCGGCATTTTCTTGTGCTTAATGGCCGAAGCATTTTTTGGCTACCTCTTGCCCTGGGGTCAGATGTCTTTTTGGGGCGCACAGGTCATCGTGAATCTGTTCTCAGCGATTCCGTTTATCGGCCCCGAACTCTCGATCTGGATTCGAGGTGACTATGTGGTGTCCGATGCCACACTGAATCGCTTCTTCGCGTTTCATGTTTTCGCCATTCCATTAGTTTTACTGGGCTTAGTGGTTTCGCACGTTGTCGCCTTACACGAAGTGGGTTCAAACAACCCAGACGGTGTCGATATCAAAACTAAGCAAGACAAATACGGTCGTCCGCTAGATGGCATCCCGTTTCACCCGTATTACACCGTGCACGACATCATGGGTTTTATGGGATTTCTAATCATCTTCATGGCGATTGTTTTCTTCGCTCCCGAAATGGGCGGCTACTTTCTGGAGTTCAACAACTTTATTCCTGCTGACCCGCTCAAAACACCCTTGCACATTGCGCCAGTCTGGTACTTCACGCCCTTCTACTCTATGCTGCGAGCGACCAACGATGGATTTACTTGGGTGCTTGCCGGCGCCGCTGTCGTCGCCGCAATCTTCATGTTCATTCGTACTAAGGGTCTGGTCAAACTACTTGCCCCCGTCGTACTGCTTGGCGTCGCCGTCTTATTGCGTCTGATCGACGCAAAATTCTGGGGCGTAGTCGCCATGGGTGGAGCCGTTGTTCTACTGTTTTTTGTGCCTTGGCTCGACTACAGCCCAGTTAAATCCATTCGCTATCGCCCGGGCTGGCACAAAACGCTCTACGGTGTTTTCTTTGCAAACTTTGTTGTCTTGGGCTATCTCGGTACTCAGGCGCCTACAGACTTCTTTAACTTGCTCTCGCAAATTGGTACGCTCATTTATCTGGGCTTCTTTTTCTTGATGCCTGTCTGGAGTTGTCTCGGAACCTTCAAACCGGTTCCTGACCGAGTCACGTTCCAAGCACACTGAGCCTAACCTAATTTACGGAATGACCATGATCAAGAAGCTGCTTTGTGCTCTTGCCCTCTCGATAACTTGCACGACGGCCAGCGCCTCAGGGGGTGACTTTGCCCTCGACCGAGCACCTAACCGCATCAATGAACTGACCTCGTTACAAAACGGGGCCAAACTCTTTGTTAACTATTGCTTAAATTGCCATAGCGCTGCATCGATGCGCTACAACAAACTCAACGACATCGGCCTGACCGATGAGCAAATCCGTACCAGCCTGTTATTCACGGGCGATAAGGTTGGAGATTTGATGATGGGTTCGGTTTCTGTTAAAGACGGTAAGGCTTGGTTTGGCGTGATGCCACCTGATTTGTCAGTGATCGCGCGAGCAAAGTCAGCCAATGCTGGCCCCACTGGCTCAGACTACATCTATACTTATTTGCGTACTTTTTATCGAGATACTAGCAAGCCAACGGGTTGGGACAACCTTGCGTACCCAGCGGCAGCAATGCCTCACGTCTTGTTCCAGCGCCAGGGGCCGCGCGAAATGACCTCGGTCGTTGTGCACCAGCACGAAGCACCTGGTGGCAAAGGCCCCGCGAGCTGGGAACGCGTCACCACGACTTATGACGCCTTAGGCTATACAACAAGTCGAACCGAAAAACTTGCCAACTACCAGGGTAAAGCCTCGGCCGATTACAGGTTCAAGGCACTCGAGACCTCGCGCACCTCAGCTTACGATAACGATATCGCAGATCTCACTAACTTTATGACCTGGATGTCAGAGCCGATTCAACAAAAGCGCAAGCAGATCGGCGTTTGGGTGTTATTGTTTTTAGGTTTGTTTTTCGTCGTGGCGTGGCGCCTAAACGCCTCGTACTGGAAGCACGTCAAGTAGTTTGTTTTTCGGGGCCAGCGTCTGCCTGACGCAGACGCTGGCCTTTCGCTTTTATTCGTATTCATTTTTAGGACGGAAATCCATCATGATGGTCCTTTACTCCGGAACCACCTGCCCCTTCTCGCACCGCTGCCGTTTTGTGTTGTTTGAAAAAGGTATGGATTTTGAAATTCGCGATATCGACTTATTTAATAAGCCTGAAGATATCGCAGTCATGAACCCTTACGGCCAAGTGCCCATCCTGGTCGAGCGCGATCTCATCCTGTACGAGTCAAACATCATCAATGAATATATTGACGAGCGTTTTCCTCACCCACAGCTGATGCCCGCCGACCCAGTGATGCGCGCGCGCACGCGCTTGTTTTTGTATAACTTTGAAAAAGAGTTGTTCATCCATGTCGCCGCACTTGAAGACCGCGCGATACGCGCCGACGAAAAGCGCATGAATGTTGCACGTGCGCAGGTACGCGACCGTCTGTCACAGCTTGCGCCGTTATTGCTAAAAAATAAATATATGCTCGGTGAAGAATTTTCAATGCTCGATGTTGCGATGGCTCCGTTACTTTGGCGCCTGGATCATTACGGCATCGAACTTCCTAAAACGGCGGCCCCTATTCAAAAGTATGGCGAGCGTATTTTTTCACGCCCCGCCTATATCGAGGCGTTGACGCCCTCAGAAAAAGTGATGAAGCGCTAGTCATACTTTTATGGCAGAAACCTCTACTAAGCCGTATATGCTTCGTGCACTGCACGAGTGGTGCACCGATAACGGCTATACGCCGCAAATCGTTGTGCGGGTCGATACCAACACACTGGTGCCACCCGCACATATCAAAGATGGGCAAATCACACTCAATATCGGCGTCATGGCCACCAAGGGACTTGTGCTTGGCAATGACACGATCGAGTTTCAGGCACGCTTTAACGGCGTGACCGAAAACCTCTTTATCCCTGTTGGGGCCGTGACCGCGCTGTATGCGCGCGAAACTGGCGCCGGCATGGGCTTTGAGGTTGAAGCGCCACGTCAAAGTGACACCCCGGCAACCAACGCTACGACAGCGGGCTTTGCCGCCGGCGCACATGCGCCACCGGCCTCGCCTTCAACCACCACACGCGCTGCAACAAGTACTGAGCCTCCCGAACCTCCCCGGCCAAAACTCACAATCGTCAAGTAGCACGCGCTTAAGTCAGCAACCCTTAAATACTTTATAATTCGGCGCGTTGTGATGAATTACACAACGCTAGCATTCGCAACGTACCGCCGGAGTAGCTCAGTTGGTAGAGCAGCTCACTTGTAATGAGAAGGTCGAGGGTTCGATTCCTTTCTCCGGCACCAGTTAAATCTAGGGCGTTGTTCGTGTCGCTTTATCGAGCTTGGTCCAGGGCAAATCTGCAGGGTCAGCCGCCATCGGCCCCGCCGCTTTCGCCACCAAGATGTGCGAGGCAATCGGTGTGAAATCAGCTCGAAAATGATTTGAGCTTTTTACGACCAGTATTTTCATTGTTTCGGGATGCACACCCAACATCCGAAATAGTTCACGGTCAAGCAACTGTTTTTTGCCACTGGCGACTGCCACCAAGACACCTTCTATTTCAAGTAATGCGCAGGGGCCTAACGTGATGCGTGAGCCTGTCATCATCGGCCCCTTAAGGGTGACCTTGCCATCCGATAGCGCTTTAACTTTAAAAGTACCCTGCACAGGTGCATCACTGAGCTGCCCTGTGAAAGTCGGCACCGCAGTCCCGATCGCAGTGGTGATCGAAGCCCCTAAGCCTGCCTCGTGCGCCATCGTTGCCGTCGCTGGATCAAACAGCAACCCGAGCGCTACTTTGCCAGGCAAACGTTTGCCCGCGCCTTTCTCAAGCAAGGCGCGCAACAAGCCCGTCGTATTACTGTCGCCCCCCGCGCCTGGATTATCTTGCGTATCCGCAATCACCACTGGTTTTTCATTCGTTTCGCCCAGCAAGCAGGCCCGCTCGACCGCATCGCGCGCCGACAACACTTCAATCTTCCATTGGGTCGGTTCACTCACGTTTTTGTACAGCCGCTGAACCGCAGCCTCGGCACGCTCACCATAGCCCCACACCATCGGCGCGCACTCGGCGATATCTGAGGCCGGAAACGCCATACAAAAGCTCAAGCAAGTGTCGAACTCGCGGTCGAGATCAAAGATGTCTTCATAGAGCGATTTTGCGGGCTCAAGCCAAGTGCTTTGTGCGTTGAGCGGAATCAAATAAGGCAGGCGACGATACGACAAAGGCTCTTTGGTGCCACGCTTCACACGTCGCTTTAGCAACCTGGCCGCGAGTTCGCCTGTTTTGGCCATATCGACGTGCGGATACGTGCGGTACGCGGCCAATGCATCTGCCTGCGCCAGCATGCGGTGCGTAACATTGGCGTGTAGGTCTAAGCTCGCAACGATCGGTAAGTTTGGACCAACAAGCGCACGGATACGCGCAATCAACTCACCTTCGGTATCGTCGATATGCTCGGCAACGGCAGCGCCATGCAAATCGAGATAGACTGCATCAAAGCCGCCCTGACGGATTCCAGCAAGAATTGAATCGCTGATGCGCTCAAAGGCGTCGCGAGTAACGTGTGCGGACGGGATCGCGCCACACCAAGACCTAGGCACGAGTTGCCAGCCTTCCAGTCGGGCCGCTTCGATGAACCCACCGATGGGGATATTGACACCGCGCAAGCTGTCGAGCATTGGTTGGCCTTCAATGAAGGCCGGAAACGATTCGCCTCGATTAAACGCAGCCCAATCGGCCTTGGTCGGAGCGAAGGTATTGGTTTCGTGCTGATAGCCTGCGACGTAAATTTTCAAGAGCGCACCTTAAAGACTCATTTCATTGACGTGCTCGCTCGATCGTAAACGGATTTGCGAGTGTTTGTCTAAAAGCAAAAAACCGCTCAAGCACAAGGCGCGAGCGGTTTTTTTCGAACTCTCTGCACGAAAGCATGCAGAGACCTAGCAGCAAAAAATTAGGCTATGCGCACCATCAGCGGCACAATCAGCAGTGCCACGATGTTAATAATTTTGATCAAGGGGTTGACTGCAGGGCCTGCCGTATCTTTGTACGGATCGCCTACGGTGTCGCCGGTCACAGCCGCCTTATGCGCCTCTGAACCCTTACCGCCATAATGACCTTCTTCGATGTACTTCTTGGCGTTATCCCACGCACCGCCGCCGGTACACATCGAGATCGCCACGAACAGACCGGTCACGATCGTACCCATCAACATGCCTCCCAGCGCTTTCGGACCTAAGAGCAGGCCTACGGCGACTGGCACCACCACTGGCAAGAGCGAAGGAATAATCATCTCTTTAATGGCCGCGGTCGTCAGCATATCGACAGCCTTGTCGTACTCAGGCTTACCGGTGCCATCCATAATGCCCTTTATGTCGCGGAACTGACGACGCACTTCTTCGACCACTGCACCCGCGCAACGACCCACGGCTTCCATCGCCATCGCGCCAAACAGGTAAGGGATCAGGCCGCCAATAAACAGACCAATAATGACCATATGGTCAGACAGGTCGAAACTAACCTTCAACCCTTTTGACTCGAGCTCATGAGTGTAATCGGCAAAAAGCACCAAGGCGGCTAAACCAGCCGAACCAATTGCATAACCTTTGGTCACAGCTTTAGTGGTGTTACCCACTGCGTCAAGCGGATCGGTAATGTCGCGTACCGACTGTGGCATACCAGCCATTTCAGCGATACCACCGGCGTTGTCTGTAATCGGACCGTAGGCATCAAGCGCGACCACAATACCGGCCATCGACAACATCGAGGTCGCTGCAATCGCAATACCGTAGATCCCACCAAGCCAGAACGCAGAGTAAATCGCCGCGCAAACAAACAGCACAGGGTAGGCGGTTGACTTCATCGAAACACCGAGGCCTGCGATGATGTTCGTACCATGGCCTTGGCTTGACGCTTGAGCGATGTGTTTAACCGGCGCGTAGTCTGTTCCGGTGTAATACTCGGTAATCCACACCAACAATGCTGTCAGCACGAGGCCCACAACCGTTGCTCCGAACAAGCGCATTTTGCCACCGGTTTTAAAACCAAAATCCGCCAAGGCGTTATCTGGCATCATCCAGTTGGTTGCAAAATAAAAGGCGACGAGAGAGACCACACCTGCAATGATCAAACCTTTGTACAAGGCAGGCATGACATTTTTCATGCCGGGTGTGGCTTTCACAAACGAGCAGCCGATGATCGAGGCAATGATCGAAATCCCGCCAAGCACTAACGGATAAATCACTGCTTCGGCGGTTGCGACCTTTACCATCAAGGCGGCGAGCACCATCGTAGCGATCAGTGTGACCGCGTAAGTTTCAAACAAGTCAGCAGCCATACCTGCGCAATCACCAACGTTATCACCAACGTTGTCAGCGATCACCGCTGGGTTACGTGGGTCGTCTTCGGGGATACCCGCTTCGACCTTGCCCACTAAGTCAGCGCCAACGTCTGCACCCTTAGTGAAAATACCACCACCTAGACGCGCAAATATCGAGATCAATGAAGAACCAAAAGCCAAACCGATCAACGGATGCAAGGTTGCCGACAGATCACCCGTCTTGCCAACCGACATCAGGTACATATAAAACAGGCCAACACCCAGTAGGCCTAAGCCCACGACAAGCATGCCGGTAATGGCGCCGCCCTTAAACGCAACGTTAAGTGCTTCGTTCATGCCCACGGTAGCAGCCTGTGCAGTGCGTACGTTGGCGCGCACCGACACGTTCATCCCGATAAAACCGCAAGCGCCTGACAACACCGCCCCCACCACAAAACCAACTGCGGTCGTGTAATCGAGAAAAAGCGCGATCAAAATCGCCAGCACCACGCCCACGATACTGATGGTTTTATATTGACGCGACAGATAGGCGCTTGCGCCCTGCTGAATCGCATCCGCGATTTCCATCATTTTGG
>CAMBZR010000006.1 GCA_945872285.1 Bordetella parapertussis
AGAAAAACGCCCATCGTTTTGATAACTTAATGCTAAACACAAAAACGGTCGGCGCCGTCGCTAAAAAAGACGGTATTTATGTCAGCTTTGAAGGTGTAAGCGCACCAAAAGAACCACAACTCTATGATTTGGTGCTGCAAGCGGTGGGCCGCACACCAAATGGTAAAAAAATCGGGGCTGATAAAGCGGGTGTGTTGGTGAGCGACCGTGGCTTTATCGAGGTCGACCGGCAAATGCGTACCAACGTACCCAATATCTTTGCGATTGGCGATTTGATCGGTCAGCCCATGTTGGCACATAAAGCCGTTCACGAAGGTCATGTTGCAGCTGAAGTGGCCGCTGGGCAAAAAAGTTATTTTGATGCGCGTGTGATTCCCTCTGTGGCGTACACCGATCCTGAAGTGGCGTGGGTAGGGCTCACAGAAATCGAGGCTAAGCAGCAGGGCGTTGCGATCACCAAAGGGATGTTTCCGTGGGCGGCATCGGGTCGTGCGATTGCCAACGGTCGGGATGAGGGTTTTACAAAACTACTGTTTGATGCTGCAACCCATAAGATCCTGGGCGGCGGCATCGTGGGCACCAACGCTGGCGATTTAATTAGTGAAGTTGCGCTCGCAATCGAGATGGGTGCAGATATGGTTGATATTGGTAAAACCATTCACCCACATCCAACCCTTGGTGAGTCAGTTGGGTTAGCTGCCGAAGCCGCCGAGGGTCACTGCACAGACTTGCCGCCCGTTAAAAAATAAAGCAACGCTAGAGTGCCACGGTCGAAAACCATGGCACGGCCGCAATCGCAATCAAACCTATCAACAAAGCAAAGATGTAAGGCCAGATCGCACCCATGACCTCATCTGGCGAGGCGTCGCCGATGCGGCAGGCCACATAAAAGCCCACACCGATCGGGGGCATCATTAAGCCAATGTTCATGGCCGTGACCACTACCATTGAATAATGAATGTCGTGAATTTCTAGTTTTTTGGCAATCGGAAACATAATCGGCGCCAGAATCAAAATCGCCGGTAAGCCTTCAAGCAAACACCCAAGAATCAAGAATACTAAAATCGTGACCACCATAAAAGCGGCAACACCGCCGGGCAAAGTTGTCAAAAAAGTCGACAGGCTTTGCACCACGCCGCTTTGTGTGATGGCCCAGGCCATTGCCGAGGCAGTGCCTAAAATCAGCAAGATCGCACCGCTTAACGCTGCGGTCTCGACTAGCATGCTGTAGACCTTGCGCCAGCCAATGCCACCGTACAGAACCTGACCAATCACCATCGCGTAGAGCACGGCAATCGTTGAAACCTCGGTAGCTGTGGCTACACCGCCACCCACTGCGCTACGAATTACGAAGGGAAGAACAAGCGCTGGGCCTGCGATGAGCAGGGCTTTCCAGATCATGTTCAGTGTCGAACGCTTGACGTTATCGAGTTGCTCGTGTCGGGCTTTCCAGCGCGCGAGTGCAACCAAGGACAGTAAAAGCACACCAGCAATCACCACGCCGCTTTGAAATAAACCAGCGATCGATACGCCAGCAACTGAGCCTAAAACAATCAGCACGATGCTCGGCGGAACCGTGTCTGCCATTGCAGCACCGGTCGCAAGTAACGCAATCATTTCGCGTGGCTTGTGTCCACGGCGTTTCATTTCAGGAAACAACGCAGGGGCAATGGTTGCCATATCCGACACTTTAGAGCCCGAGATCCCCGATACAATAAATAACGAGCCAAGCAAGACGTAAGACATGCCGGCTTTAATGTGTCCTAAAAGTGAGGCCAAAAAGTCGACAATGGCTTTGCCCATGCCCGTGGCATCTAGCACGCAGCCCAGCAGTACAAAGATCGGGACCGAAACAAGAATCAGGCTGGACATGCCTTCATCCATCCGCCCGATCACAACCATCAACGGCACAGTCGTTGAAAAAGCCAAGTAGCACAGGGCGCCGGCACCAAAACAAAACGCGATCGGCACGCCCGCAATCAGGCATAGTGCAACTAAGATCACTAAGAAAAATAAAATATTGTAGAGACCCACTGAGGTCAGCCAAGCTGAACCTAGCCAACAAATCGCGGCAAAGGCGCTCACCAACAGTACTGCGCCCAATAAATTGATTTTTGTGACGGTTTGAGCGGCGTAGGTCAAGAGCACACCCAGCATCGCCAAGAGACCAAAGGCCAGTGCAGAGACACGAAAACTATTCGGAATGCCCAAGGCGGGTGAGGTAACAAACCACTCGTCTTGCATGTATTCAATCGCGGGCGTGATCAAGGCCAGTAAAAAAGCAACGATGGTCACGAGCGCCACGGCATGCACGAAGCCTCGCAGACGTTCTGGCATCATTTGTAAAAACAGCGTCAGCCGTAAATGTTCGTTACGATGCATCGCAATGGCAGAGCCCAGCATCGCAAGCCACAAAAAAGAAATCGAGACCACTTCGTCGATCCAGATAATCGGAAACGAAAACACATAACGAGACACAACGCCCACCAAAAGCATGACCACGATGACCGTCATTAAGGCTGCACTCAAAAACTCAAGCGGTTTGAGTAGTCGTGAGACTAATGGGCTAGGTGAGGGCGTAATGTCGGTGGTCATAGCGTGCTCTTCAATACGTCAATAATAAAAAAAACCGGATGCCGCTTGTCACAAGCTCGACATCCGGGTTTCGCGCGCAAGCCGCGCGTTTAAGCAAACTTGTTGCGTTTAAGCGAGTTTGCCACTGTAGTTCTCAAGCATTGACCAGGCTTCGTCGCCTAGCTTGGCTTTCCATTCTGTGTAGAAACCACCTTGACGCAGACGATCGCGGAAGGAGTCTGGCTTAGTCTGATTAAAGACCATTCCTTTTTCGGTTAAGCCCTTTTGCAGACCTGCATTCATCGTAGCGACATCGGCGCGTTCTTTCATGCCGGCAGCGTTGATGTTTTTTGCCACGATTGTGCGCATGTTCTCTGGCAGTCTCTCCCAAGCGCGCTTGTTCGCCAAGAACCAAAAGCCATCCCACATATGGTTGGTGATCGAGCAAAACTTTTGCACTTCGTTCAGTTTTGCAGTGTCGATAATCGCCAAGGGGTTTTCTTGACCGTCAACCACTTTCGTTTGCAAGGCGCTGTACACCTCGTTGAAGTTGATCGAAGCAGGCGCTGAGTCAAAGGCTTTGAACATAGAGGTCCAAAGGGGTGACACTGGCACGCGAATCTTAAAGCCCTTTAAGTCATCGGCGCTTTGGATGGGCTTTGTCGACGAGGTAATTTGCCGAAAGCCGTTATCCCAAATTTTGTCCATCGCTATTAAATTCGACTTTCCAATTTCTTTGCGAACGTGTGCACCGAGGTCGCCATCAAGCGCTTTCCAGACCGCGTTGTAGTCGCTGAACGCGAAGCCGATGCCGGTAATCGACGATGCTGGCACCAAGGTGGCCAAAATCAAACCCGATAAGGTAAAGAACTCGACGCCACCGTTACGCACTTGACTCAACATATCGGTGTCTGAACCCAGCTGGCTGCTTGGAAAAATACGAATTTCAACGCGCCCGGCGGTCTCGGCTTGAATGGCATCGACCATTTCTTTGGCGCGGATATTCATCGGGTGCGTTAAAGGCAGATTGTTGGCGTATTTGTATGAAAACTCTGCTTTGGATTGGGCCCAGGCGCTGCGCAAAGGGGCCGCCATGACAATGGCACCGGCGCCAACGCCAGCGAGTAGGTTACGTCGAGTGATTGACATTTTGCTGTCCTGTTTTGTGAGTTGTACCGTCGCGCATCATAGCAACGAACCCAAAGGTCTCGGCTGTTTTATGTATCGATGAGCGCTAAAATAGGCGTTTTCCCCTAGCCTTATCCAATTTTTTGTTCAAAACTAACCGCTAATTGGTCCTGACTGTGTCTCATATTCTGCTTGTGCTCGGCTCTTCTGCATTGTCCCAGTTTCGTCAAGAACGTTTGCTGGCTAAGTTCAAGACCCAGGGCTTGCCCATCGCTGGCGTTGAGGCGCGGTACGAGCATTTTGTTTGGTGTAAACAAGCGCCTGATGCAGCCACCACGCAACGGCTGACGCAGTTGCTTGATTACGGGCCACAGGCAGCCGCAGTAGAGGCCCACGCCGCTGCCTTGATTTTGCGCGTGATTCCGCGCTTAGGCACGATGTCTGCCTGGGCCAGCAAGGCCACTGATATTGCCCACAACTGTGGTTTTGCAAGCGTGCTTCGCATCGAGCGCGGACTCCACTATGTTTTGACCCCTGAGCGCAGTTGGTTAAAAACACAAAAACTTGACGCGGCAATGCTGGCGCAGGCGGCTGACTGTTTGCACGATCGCATGACCGAGACGGTCGTCGACGCAAGCTTTAATCCCCAAGCACTGTTTGCCTCGCTGCCGGGCAAGCCCATGCGTACCGTTGACGTCATGGCGCAAGGCAAGCAGGCTCTACTCGAGGCCAATACCGCGTTGGGCTTGGCTTTATCTGAGGACGAGATCGATTACCTGGCGCAAGCGTTTACCGAGCTTGGTCGCGATCCCACCGATGTCGAACTGATGATGTTTGCCCAAGCGAACAGCGAGCATTGTCGCCACAAGATTTTTAATGCGCAGTGGGTCATTGATGGCAAGCCTACTGACAAAACTTTGTTTGGCATGATTCGAGAAACCCACGCGGCGCAGCCTTTAGGCACCGTGGTGGCTTATTCAGACAACTCAGCCATCATGCAGGGTGGTGAGGCGCTGCGTTTTCAGGCGGCGTTGCCAGGTAGGCCAAAAGGTGGCGTTTATGCCGCCAAGCCTGAGCTTGTTCACACTGTCATGAAAGTTGAAACCCATAACCATCCAACCGCCATTGCGCCGTTTGAAGGTGCGGCAACCGGCGCAGGCGGTGAGATTCGCGACGAGGGTTCCACCGGTCGGGGCTCTAAGCCCAAGGCGGGGTTGGCTGGGTTCACTGTTTCACATCTGCGCTTTGATGATGCGCCACGTGTCTACGAAGCCGACCATCATGGCAGCCCCGATCGTATCGCAAGCGCGCTATCGATCATGATCGAGGCCCCCTTGGGTGCGGCTGCGTTTAATAATGAGTTTGGTCGCCCGAATTTGCTTGGCTATTTCAGATCGTTTGAACAATCTACCGCTGATACTCGCTGGGGTTATCACAAGCCGATCATGATTGCGGGCGGCTTAGGCAGTATTGATGCGGGCTTAGCCAAAAAAGATGTGATCCAGCCCGGTGCCTTATTGATTCAATTGGGTGGGCCCGGCTTGCGCATCGGCATGGGTGGTAGTGCGGCTTCAAGTATGTCAGTGGGTTCCAACACAGCCGCACTTGATTTTGATTCGGTGCAGCGTGGCAACCCCGAGCTCGAGCGCCGTTGCCAAGAGGTGATAGATCGCTGCTGGCAACAAGGTGCGAATAATCCAATTGTGGCGATTCACGATGTGGGCGCCGGTGGTTTATCGAATGCGTTTCCAGAGTTGGTGAACGACGCGGGTCGTGGAGCCACGTTTGAACTCAAACGCGTGCATCTCGAAGAATCGGGTATGTCGCCCGCCGAGATCTGGAGTAACGAGTCGCAAGAACGTTATGTGTTGGCAGTGATGCCACAAGATCTCGAGCGCTTCAAAGCGCTCGCCGAACGTGAGCGTTGTCCGTTTGCAGTGATTGGTGTCGCAACTGAGGCGCGCCAGTTAAGGGTGTTGAATGGCGAGGGTTTGCCCGGTTTAGATCAACCCGTAGCCGCACAAGGCTTGCGTCCCGTTGACGTGCCGATCGATGTGATTTTAGGCAAGCCGCCACGCATGACACGCGATGTCAAGCGCTTGCCTGGCCAAAGCGCGCCCTTAGATTTGACATTAATTACGCTTGATGACGCCATCACGCGTGTCTTGCAACATCCAACTGTTGCAAATAAAACCTTTTTAATTACGATTGGCGATCGCACCGTAGGCGGCTTATCGAGCCGTGATCAGATGGTGGGCCCTTGGCAAGTGCCGGTTGCCGATTGTGCCGTGACCCTAGCGGATCACGACGGCACACGCGGCGAAGCAATGGCGATGGGCGAGCGCACACCGCTTGCCGTGATTGATGCGCCTGCCTCAGGCCGCATGGCCGTGGCTGAAGCCTTGACAAACTTGGCTGCAGCAGATGTGGCTTGTCTGGAAGACATCAAGCTGTCTGCCAACTGGATGGCGGCGTGTGGGGCTCCCGGGCAAGATGCCGCGCTGTACGACACGGTCGCCGCAGTGAGCAAACTCTGTCAAGACGTTGGGCTATCGATTCCGGTCGGCAAAGATTCGTTATCGATGCAAACGGGTTGGTCGCAAGACGGCGAAGCTCGTAAGGTGATTGCACCCGTTTCGTTAATCGTGACAGCCTTTTCTCCTGTGCAAGATGTTCGCACGACCTTAACGCCGCAACTGCGCACCGATGTGGGTCCGACTAGCCTGATCTTGATCGATCTAGGCGGTGGTAAACAGCGCATGGGTGGCTCGATCCTCACGCAAGTCTGCAATCAACTCGGTGAACAAACGCCTGACATCGATGATGCGCAAGCCCTACGCACATTCTTCGTGACCATTCGTGCGCTCGCACAGTCGGGTATCTTGTTGGCGTATCACGATCGCTCTGACGGTGGTCTGTTGGCAACGGTCGCTGAGATGGCCTTTGCGGGTCACACAGGCGTGTCGCTCAACATCGACATGTTGTGCTTTGATCACAATGCGCAAGACTGGGATGCCTACAATATTCGCGCCGCGCAAGTTGCGGTACAGCGCAATGAACTGACCCTCAAAGCCTTGTTCTCAGAAGAGGCAGGTGCGGTGATTCAAGTCCCCACAGCCGAGCGCGATGCGGTGATGCAAGTGCTGCGTGCCGCTGGCTTGTCTACGCATTCGCATGTGATTGGTTCGCCTAACACCACCGACACACTCGAAGTGTTTCGCGACGGCAACCGCATCTGGTCGCGCCCGCGTGCCGACCTTGGCACGCTCTGGAGCGACGTCAGTTATCGCATCGCTATGCGGCGTGATAATCCAGCCTGCGCCAAAGCGGAACTTGAGCTTTGGGCAGACGCGACAGACCCTGGTTTGTCGCCGCAAGTTCAGTTTGATCCTCAACAAGATGTTGCGGCGCCTTATATTGGCATGGGTGCACGCCCACGCGTTGCCATCCTACGTGAGCAGGGATGCAACAGCCAAGTTGAAATGGCCTGGGCCTTTGATAAAGCTGGCTTCGAAGCGGTTGACGTACACATGACTGATCTTCAGTCGGGCGCGGCAGACTTATCTAGTTTTAAAGGCCTGGTGGCTGTGGGCGGTTTTAGTTATGGCGACACGCTTGGTGCGGGCGAGGGCTGGGCGCGCAGCATTTTGTTCAACACGCAATTGTCTGATCAGTTTGCACAATACTTTGCGCGTACAGATACCTTTGGTTTGGGTGTGTGCAATGGTTGCCAGATGATGGCGGCCTTAGCAACGATGATCCCAGGTGCTGAACACTGGCCGCGCTTTACCCGCAACCAGTCTGAAAAATACGAAGCACGCTTTTCGTTGGTCGAAGTGCTTAAATCACCCTCGTTGTTCTTTAAAGGGATGGCTGGCGCAACCATTCCCGTGGCCGTGGCCCATGGTGAGGGCTTTGCAAACTTTAGTCGTCAAGGTAATCCACAAGCCGCACTTGCTGCACTACGCTTCGTCGATCACAAAGGTCAGGCCACCGAAGCGTACCCCTTTAATCCAAACGGCAGCCCAGCGGGCCTCACGTCCGTCACGACAGCCGATGGGCGCTTTACGGTGTTGATGCCGCATCCCGAGCGCGTCACCCGCAATGTGATGATGTCGTGGGCGCCGCCTAGCTGGGGGCCAAACGACACAAAAGGTGCCTACACCCCGTGGATGCGGTTCTTCCAAAACGCACGAGTAGCAATCGCTTAGGGGCAGCGTGTCAGGCGATCCGACCCTAAAAGGGTCGCGGATCGCGCGAATGGCTTACTTTTCAGCGTGAGTCACGATCAGGCAGGTTGTTGTGGCGTGGGCATAAAGTTTGCCATCTGGGCCCACAATGCGCCCCTCTGCCGTGGCGATTTGGCGGCCCACCTGGATGATCTTGCCAATCGCTCGCACCCGGGCGCCAGCCGTAGGCACAATGGCGCGCGTCATTTTTACGCTTAGATCCAACGTTGTATAGCCCGTGCCAACGGGCAACATGGTGTGGATGGCGTTGCCGACTGCGCCGTCCAAAATACTGGCAAACCAACCCCCGTGTACCGACCCCTGAACGTTCATGACACTTTCAGTGGGGTTTCCTTGCAGCGTGGCTTGCCCTGGTTCGAGCGCAACAAGCATGTAGCCGCAGGTGGCAGCCATCGGGCCATTGGGCAGTTCACCATGCATCACCGCTTGCATCAGTTCCATGCCCGTCATGCTTGCGGTTTTTGACTTGTCTAGCAGCCCAACCAGGCGCCCGTTTGGCATACTGGCCAGTAGTTTTTGTTCGTCTTCTAGCCATTGAGCAAGAGTATTTTCAGGGGTCATGAGTCAAAGTCTTAAGGAGTTTTGGTCGTTTTCGGTCAAAAGCTGAGCAAATGAGCCTCAAATCATGAGGGCAAGATGCTTTTTAGCACTAGTTGCCTCTCAAAAGAAGTCGTTCGTCCATCGTATAATCACGCTTTGCGTCAGGAGCTTTTTATGCGTCTTATCCAAACTGCGCTCACCTTCGATGACGTACTGCTTGTACCTGCGTTCTCACAGGTGTTGCCGCGCGACACCTCATTGGTTACCCGTTTAACCCGAAACATCTCGCTAAACATCCCCTTAGTCTCGGCCGCGATGGATACCGTAACCGAATCGCGTCTGGCGATTGCCATGGCTCAAGAGGGTGGCATTGGGATTATTCACAAAAACCTAACCGCCGACGAACAAGCCAAAGAAGTCTCACGCGTCAAACGCCACGAGTTCGGTATCGTCACCGATCCAATCACCGTGACCCCCGACATGAAAGTACGCGACGCCATCGCGTTGCAGCGCCAACACGGTATTTCTGGTTTGCCTGTGGTGCAAGGGCGCAAGCTCGTCGGTATCGTCACAAACCGTGATTTGCGCTTTGAAGAGCGCCTCGACGCACCGCTTAGCAGCGTCATGACACCGCAAGACCGCCTCATCACCATGAAAGAAGGCACCACGCTTGCCGAAGCCCAGACCTTGATGCATAAGCATCGCCTCGAACGCGTCTTAATCGTCAACGATGCCTTTGAGTTACGTGGTTTAGCAACCGTTAAGGATATTGTCAAAAATACCGAACACCCAGCGGCGTGTAAAGATAGTCACGGGCAATTGCTTGTGGGCGCAGCGGTGGGTGTGGGCGACGGCACTGAAGAACGCGTCGAAAAATTGATAGCAGCCGGTGTCGACGTCATTGTGGTTGACACCGCCCATGGCCACTCAAGTGGCGTGATCGAACGTGTGCGTTGGGTCAAAGCCAACTATCCAAAAGTAGAAGTGATTGGTGGCAATATCGCAACGGCGGATGCCGCGCGCGCATTGCACGAAGCCGGCGCAGACGCCGTTAAAGTGGGCATTGGCCCAGGCTCGATTTGTACAACGCGTGTTGTTGCTGGTGTGGGTGTGCCGCAAATCACTGCGATTTCAGATGTGGCTCGCGCTTTAAAAGGTACCGGCGTGCCATTGATTGCTGATGGTGGCGTGCGTTTTTCAGGCGATGTGGCTAAAGCGCTTGTGGCAGGTGCGTCGTCAGTGATGATGGGCGGTATGTTTGCCGGCACCGAAGAGGCTCCAGGCGAAGTGGTGTTGTATCAAGGGCGTTCATATAAATCGTATCGCGGCATGGGCAGCGTAGGTGCCATGACTGACGGCTCGGCCGATCGTTACTTTCAAGACCCAGCCAACAATGCCGACAAACTCGTGCCCGAAGGCGTCGAAGGTCGTGTGCCCTACAAAGGCAGCGTGTTGCAGATTATTTTTCAGTTAGTGGGCGGCGTGCGTGCCTCAATGGGCTATTGCGGTTGCGCAACAATTGAAGAGATGCGGACCAAGCCTGAGTTTGTGCAGATCACCTCTGCCGGCTTTCGCGAGTCGCACGTGCACGATGTGCAAATTACTAAAGAAGCACCGAACTATCGTTCAGAGTAACTTGTAACAGCTATTCAGTATCAAGCTTTGATTTTCTGCACCGGTCTCGTGGCCGGTGTCTTTCATTTAGATATTTACACAGGTTAATCCTTCATGCACCAGCGTATTTTGATTCTTGATTACGGCTCACAAGTGACCCAGTTGATTGCGCGTCGTGTGCGCGAGGCTGGCGTGTATTGTGAACTTCATCCAGGCGATGTCTCGGCCGAGTTTTTACAGAATCAGTTGTTGCAGGGTTTAAAAGGCATCATTTTGTCGGGCAGTCATGCCTCGGCCTATGATGAATCATCCCTTAAAGTACCTGCCGAAGTTTTTAGTGCGGGGGTGCCGGTACTAGGGATTTGTTATGGCATGCAGGCCATGGCGCAACAGCTTGGCGGCGAGGTCAGTTACGCCGACCACCGTGAATTCGGCTATGCCGAAGTGCGCGCGCGCGGCCACACACGGTTGCTGATAGATATCGACGACTTCACCACGCCCGAAGGGCATGGGATGCTCAAAGTCTGGATGAGTCACGGTGATCAAGTGACGCGTTTGCCTGAAGGTTTCAAAGTGATGGCCTCGACCGCGTCATGCCCGATTGCTGGCATGGCTGACGAGGCCCGCAGGTTTTATGCGGTGCAGTTTCATCCTGAAGTCACACACACAGTGAAAGGCCAAGCCTTGCTCGAGCGCTTTGTGCACGAGATCTGCGAGTGCCAGGGCGATTGGACCATGCCCAATTATGTTGACGAAGCGATTGCACGTATCCGTCAACAGGTCGGCACTGATGAGGTGATTTTGGGCTTGTCGGGTGGCGTTGATTCATCTGTCGCTGCAGCGTTAATTCACAAGGCGATTGGCGACCGCCTAACGTGCGTGTTTGTTGATCACGGTTTGCTGCGCTTAGATGAAGGCAAGCAGGTGATGGAAACCTTTGCTCAAAACATGGGCGTGCGTATTATTCATGTTGACGCCACCGAGCAATTTATGGGCAAACTTGCAGGGGTGTCTGACCCCGAAGCCAAGCGCAAGATTATTGGTCGTGAGTTTGTTGAAGTGTTTCAGGTTGAGGCGGGCAAACTCAAACAAGCTAAGTGGCTTGCACAAGGCACGATCTATCCTGATGTGATTGAATCAGCCGGTGCAAAAACGGGCAAAGCCATGGCGATCAAGTCGCATCACAATGTGGGTGGCTTACCCGATACCTTGAATTTGAAATTACTCGAGCCCTTGCGTGAGTTGTTCAAAGACGAGGTGCGCAAACTAGGGGTAGCCTTAGGCTTGCCACACGGCATGGTGTATCGCCATCCGTTTCCGGGCCCCGGCTTAGGTGTGCGCATCTTGGGTGCCGTCACAACAGAATTTGCAGATCTGCTGCGCCGCGCCGACGCGATCTTTATCGAAGAACTTCGCAACACCATCGACCCAGAAACTAAACAAAGCTGGTACGACTTAACCTCGCAAGCGTTTGCCGTGTTCTTGCCTGTTAAGTCAGTGGGTGTGATGGGTGACGGTCGCACCTACGACTATGTGGTGGCGCTGCGCGCTGTTCAAACGTCAGATTTTATGACTGCAGATTGGGCGCCGTTACCTTACCCCCTGTTAGGCAAAGTTTCGTCGCGCATTATCAACGAGGTACGCGGCATTAACCGCGTGGTGTACGACGTGTCTAGTAAGCCGCCCGCGACTATTGAGTGGGAGTGACTTTTGTAACGTAAGTTGTTGATTTATATAGGTTTTCAACTTACACAAAAGTTTCACGCAATACGCTAAGTCGTTGCTTTTAAACGCTTTTGGGTTTACAGTTACACAAAGAGTCGCACAGCGTTGCGTCAGCGTTAGGGTGTTGCAAAGCATTGCCCGTCACGCGAATATCTCAACTACACAGGCATACATTGACGTAAATGACGCAATGAAACGCAAAGCGATAGAGTTGATTTAATCTTTATTTGAATGAACTTAAGAAATTTAGCATTTGAGTTCTTACTGTTTGAGTGACTTCAATCTCTGAGCAGAAGTCAGCTTTAGGTGCACCGATGCAATTTCCTGTGGCTGCATCACGCCCACCTGATGCCTTGCACCAGTGTGGATTATTGCTGTACCAGCAATTGTTAACTGGTTTTTCTGGAGGTGTTTCCGAGTCAAAAGCATGAGTGGTATTCGCTAGTCTTAAATGCTGATGTACCCATTTGACGATATTTGGGTTGCAAGAATTAATGTCAGTGGCACTACCGGCTGGCTCTAGTTCGGCCGTAATTAAAAGCACTGACGCATAAAATGGGCCTAATCTCGGATTTAAATTTTGGGAGGCGTTCACGCCGTGATTACCTGGAGTACGTTGCCAACTTCAACAAGCAGGATATATCGAAACTCCAGCACGAAATAAATCTTTATGTTTTTCTGTAGTTGACTTTTCATCTGTAAAGGCTCGTAAAACGCTCCAGCCACCTTGACTACCGCCGATTAAAAATATACGGCTTGCATCAACTTGCGGTTGCTCCCGCAGCCATCGAGCTGCCGCAAATGCATCCCTTGCACGAGTATTGGCTCCTAGTGTCGAAAAAGCTGCACCGTGTTCGCTGACACTTGCTTCAATTCTACGCCAGTTTGCTATAAAACCTCGACTCCAAAAACTGTCAAGAACTAGAACATTAAATCCTTGAGCAAGGAACCACCGCGCATGCCCGTAGTCTGTTGCGCCTGGCCCACCAACTCCGCCATGCTGTATTACAAGTGTTGGATGTTTCCCGTTTTGATTGTTCGGGTTCCAGCTGGCAAGAAGCTTTCCAGATTTTTTTTCGCTCCAATCTGGAATTAGAGGTATATGTTGGGCGAGTCCAAAACGTATAACCTGTTCATTTAAGCCTTTGTTGCCAAATTTGAGTCTCTTAACCTCTTCTGTATTGGGGGGCTCAATGCGAGTTATAGGAGGTGGCTCGTCATAATCACTGCCCCAAAATGCATTGACAATATGCGGAGCGCATAAAAAATATGTAATAAAAAAACATATTGATGTGATTCGAAAATATTTCATCGCATTACGAATTTTAGGTTGTGTTATAAATTTTTTGTTATAACTAAAGACGAGGCAGTTTGGTGTTGTAAATAGGTGATAGCGTTAGAGTCTTGCAAAGCATCGCGAGGCACGCGAATATCTCAACTACACAGGCATACATTGACGTAAATGACGCAATGAAACGCAAGGCGATTGAGTTGGTTTAAGGCGAATCATTCCAGCCAGATTTGAAGAGTGATACTGCCCTTGATTCAAACTCTTTAATTGTAATATCTATTTGGCTGATATATGTATCAGCGGCTTTTGAAAATTTAGGAAATGATTTATAAAGTTTTGCATTTCCTATGTCTTTTTCAATCATAAACTGGTTAAAGTTTTCACTATTTTGCAAGTCTTTTTGAATCGCTACTAGTTTTATAGACACTTCTTAGCCTAACATTTAGGCAATAAAGGAGGCGTCATGAGTAGGAAACGATTTACCGAGGAATTCAAGATAGAGGCGGTTCGGCAGATTACCGAACGCGGTTTTGCAGTCAGGGACGTTGGAGACCGACTGGGGGTATCTCCGCATAGTTTGTACACTTGGATTAAGCAATACGGCATCCCTGCCGAGAAGCGAGTGCAGCAACAAGATCAGAGCGCGGAAGTCAAACGCCTGCAGGCGCAGCTCAAGCGAGTCACAGAGGAGCGCGACATCCTAAAAAAGGCCGCAGCGTACTTTGCCAAGGAATCCGGGTGAGGTACGCATTCATCAGAGACCATGAGAGTCAGTATGCCGTGCGTACGATGTGCCGTGTCATGAAGGTACATCCAAGCGGTTTTTACGCCTGGAGGCACGTGCCGGAGTCTGCGCGTACGATCGAGAACCGTAGGCTTTTGGGTCAGATCAAGCAATGCTGGATTCAAAGCGGTACGGTGTACGGCTATCGCAAAATCTCTGATGATTTGCAAGATATGGGTGAGCGCTGTGGGGAGCAACGCGTCCGTCGGCTGATGAAGGCGAATGGGCTGCGTTCGCATACAGGGTATCGACGCAAACCTCGGCACTTGAGTGGTCGGCCCGCGAGCGTTGCGCCCAACCATCTGGCACGCCAGTTTGATGTTCAAACACCTAACGAGGTATGGGTGACCGATATCACCTATATACGTACACACGAGGGTTGGCTATATCTCGCGGTTGTTCTAGATCTATTTTCTAGGCAGATCGTTGGTTGGTCGATGCAGAGCAGGATGGACAAGGAGCTCGTACTTAGCGCGTTACTCATGGCGATATGGAAGCGCAAGCCGAATCAATCCGTCATGGTTCACTCCGACCAGGGCAGTCAATTCTCGAGCTATGAATGGCAAGGATTCTTGAAAGAGCACAACCTGGTTGCTAGCATGAGTCGGCGCGGAAACTGTCATGACAATGCGGTTGTCGAGAGCTTTTTCCAACTACTCAAACGCGAGCGAATTAAACGCCGTACATATTTGAATCGCGAGCAAGCTCGTCAGGATGTCTTTGACTACATAGAAATGTTTTACAACCCGATTCGTCGTCACAGCCATAACGACGGCTTATCACCAGTAAAATACGAACAGCAGTTCAACCAGAGGTTAGCGAGTGTCTACTAAATTGTTAGCGATTCCTATCACAAATAAAAACGAGTCAAAATAATGAATATACTCCTTGCAATGATCTTAATTTTTTTTCTCATCATGCTGTTTAGTGCCACGATCGCCTATCTCATCATGCGTTGGTGCTTTTCCCCCAAAAGACACGCCGAGTTGGTTCATAAATTCGATGGTATTAATATTTCGGGATTAAACGCTGGAGCCATAGTTTTACTCTCATTGGGCATCGCTTTTGTCTTCAGTGACATCTCAAATATCCATATCCGTGCAAAGACCTCATTATTGCAAGAGGCGGATGCGCTCCGTACACTTGGGCGTATATCACTAAATATTGAACCAGAAGTCGGAGCACCTCTCATGGAGGCAACACGTGCTTACGTTTCAGATGTTTTACAAAAAGAGTGGGCAGCGATGCAGCAAGGCAATGCGCTCTCCATTCGTCAGGGTACTCAAACCGCCCTCAAACCACTAACTGTTATGTCAGACATCGTTTACGACCCATTCAATTTTACTAAGCTTCAACCACTCACAGCTTCGCAACTCGGCAATCTTGTCGCGCGAATTCGGGAGTATCGGCTCGTCAGAATTGAAATAAGTGAATACAGAATTGGTTCTCGCGGGCTAATTCTTGCCATCCTCACGCTACTCGCTTCGACTGTCATATTATCTATGGCGATGCTTAAAAAGCCAGCAGCTCAATATTTGTGTATTTTTTCTTTTTTTGTGGTCAGTCTATCTGCGCTGTATCTGTCTTACGCGTCTCAAAATCCTTTTGCTGGCTTGGACGCGATCAGTAATGCGCCATTGCAAGAGGCCTCTGATCGCCTCAAAGTCATGCAGTTAAATTGAAAATAATCAACGCACAGCGTTATGACTCTGCCAACTTTCCCCCACATGTGTCCAAGTTTTTAACTGCACCCCCAACTGTTCAATTTTCAACCGGCGCCAACACATTACACAAAAAATAAAATACCGCTCTCCTTAATCAATACATCCAGAAATCTGCAGGATAGGTTATTCACAAAGATCTCAAACTGCGTTCAGCCTATCGAAGCCGTGTCATGCGCGCCTCAGATTTCATGACCGCTGACTGGGCGCCTTTACCTTATCCATTGCTTGCTAAGGTTTCATCGCGAATCATCAACGAAGTCCGTGGCATCAACCGGGTTGTATACGACGTATCAAGCAAACCACCCGAAACTATTAAGTGGGAGTAGAGGTCTCATGAGAGTACAGCTTGCTCGATCAATTCATGCCCTGCTGATGTGTATGGCATGCTGTCTTCCCACTTGGGCTCAGGAAGGGACTTCGGTCTTCATTTCAGAAAAACACGCGTGCCGAGTTGCCACTTTGGTGACAGGACTTGAAAATCCTTGGTCCATTGCTTTTTTGCCTGACGGTCGGATGCTGGTCACTGAAAGGGCGGGACGTTTACGCCTATTGAGTCAAGATTTCAAACTGAACCCCAAGCCGATTGATGGTTTGCCTGAAGTTGTGGCACAAGGCCAAGGTGGTTTGTTTGATGTAGTCTTGCACCCTCTGTATGCTCAGAATGGTTGGATTTATTGGGCTTACAACGCGCCTGGGCCTGGCGGCTGGGGTACAGCTTTGGCCAGAGGTAAGCTTCAAGACCACCGCATGACCGAGGTACAGTTGCTGTTCAGCATGCAGCCTAAAACGCCTGCAAGCTATCATTTTGGTGGGCGCATTGTGTTCGACCAAGCTGGCTTTGTTTATCTGACTTTGGGAGACCGTGGCGACAAAGACCGTGCCCAAAAACTGGGTGACCATGCTGGCTCTGTCATTCGTCTTCACGATGATGGTCGTGTGCCAGCCGACAACCCTTTTGTTAACCGTACAGGTGCCCTGGCAGAAAAATGGACCTTGGGCAATCGCAATATGCAGGGTGCGGCACTGCATCCTCAAACGGGTGAACTGTGGACACACGAACACGGGCCGCAGGGTGGGGATGAGGTCAACGTGATGCGTTCAGGTTTGAATTACGGCTGGCCCGTTATCACTTACGGCGTCAATTACGGCTTGGGCACTAAAATTGGTGAGGGCCAGGCCAAAGCTGGCTTGGTGCAGCCCTTGCACGTGTGGGTGCCGTCGATTGCGCCATCTGGCATGGCTTTTGTGAGCGGCTCACAGTTTCCCCAGTGGCGGGGCAATTTGCTTGTGGGCGCCTTGCGCGGGCAGATGCTGGTACGTCTGACGCTCGACGGCGAGAAGGTCTTGGGCGAAGAGCGCTTGCTTCAAGGGCGGTTTCGCCTACGTGATGTGCGAATGGGGCCAGACGGTTTTGTCTACTTGTTGACTGACGAAGCGCGAGGGGCTTTGCTTAGGTTGGAGCCAGTCAAACCTTGAAAAGATCGGTTCTGATTTTCGATAGCCACCATGGTTCAAACACCAGTATGATCTCGATTGTCGTGGCTATATTAAGTGTAAGCGAGCGGCAGGTTTAATCCCAATGCGAGAGTGCCCTGTTGCGATTTTGTAGTTTTCGATCCCGGAACCTTAAACATGACAACTCCTTTGGCAGACGAACAACGTTTTGCTCGCCTTCACGTCGATCAGATGACTGACGAGCAAAAGATTTATTTCAACTCGCTGATGGCTGGTCCCATTTCTGGGACAGGCAGCAAGGGTGTGGTGCAGGGTGCAACAAGCTTAGGGGCTCCGTTCAACGTTTTGTTAAGAAGCCCGGTTTTGGCTGAGCGGATGCGCAAAGTCGGAGAATATCTGCGCTTTGAAAGTGCTATCCCAAAACGCTTAAACGAGTTTGCGATTCTGATCACCGCTCGCACCTGGACCGCCCAATACGAATGGTACGCACACTTACGTTTGGCACTTAAGGAGGGGCTCGATCCTTTAATCGGTGAAGAACTTGCACAAGGGCAACGTCCTTCAAAGATGAAACCAGACGAACAAGTTGTGTATGATTTTTGTCATGAACTTCATACCTGTCACTCTGTGAGCGACGCGCACTACAACGCCGTGCTCAAGCTTTTTGGTGAACAAGGCGTTGTAGACTTGATGATGGTAAGCGGCTATTACGTGATGGTGGCAATGGCCTTAAATGTCAACCGCTCACCGCTGCCAGAGGGCGTCATCCCCATCCCTGAGCTTCAAAGACGTAATTAGTTTCGTTCTAGATTGACCGAGTCCGCCGTAATTTTCCAAGTCTCAAGTTGATCCTGGTTGAACTTTGCCATCGCAGCCGGGGTTGAGCTTTGCATCTCGAAAGCAATTTTCTCAAGTTGTTCGCGAACATCTTTACGGTTTGCGACGTTGCGCATGGCCTTTTCCACACGATCAACAACTTCCTTTGGCAAGCCTGCGGGGCCAACTAAACCCGCCCAAGGTACGATGGTCATGCCCTGAATACCAACCTCTTCTGCGGTTGGAGTACTGGGCGTCAAAGGACTGCGCTTAGGTAAAGAGGTCATCAAGACCCGTAAGCGCCCCTCTTCGACCTGTTGGAGCGCACTGCCCGGCGTGCCGAGCAGAACTTGAATCCGACCCGCAATCAAATCTGTGGTGGCCGGCGCATCGCCCTTGTAGGGGACGTGAACCATATCAAGCTTGGCCTTTTGGGCGAACTGCGCTGTCGTCAAAATGCTGGTGCCATTGCCACTGCCATAGTTAACTTTGCCCGGATTTGCTCGCACATAGGCTAAAAACTCAGCCATGTTTTTGGCTGGTAAATCGGAGTGAATAAATAAAAAGAACCCAAATTTTCCGACCAAAGAAATCGGCGTAAAAGCGGTTAACGGGTCATAGGGGGGGATCTTACGCATCGTCGGTGCGGCGTTCATTCCTGTTGTGGTCGCGAACAAGAGCGTATAGCCATCTGCAATCGAGTTGATCGTAGCCATTCCGGCAATCGCACCATCCGCACCCCCTCGATTATCAATGATGACGGGCTGCCCCAAGTCTTCAGAAAGTGCCTTCATCACGATGCGTGCGGTCAGATCGGCTGCACCTGCCGGAGGAAAGGGAACAATCATTTTGATTGAGCGATTTGGGTAAGTTTGCGCCCAACTCGTACAGGAGATCCCGTATAAGACTAGAGCCAAGAGCGTGGTCGTGAACGCTTTTTTCATCGTTTAGTCCGTGATTTAAAGGTAAAGTGAGATTGGTTTGGTTCTAAGACTGAGTCGGTACAAAGATAAGGCGCGCTGCGGTTTCAGTCTACAAGGGTTATCCATGGGCTAAGCGCCCTCAAACGTGATTCTAACGATCATTTTTTGCTCAAGTTAGCGTTAAACAGTGAGGCCTTATGTCAAAAGTGTACGACTTCAGCGCGGGTGGATATCAGTTTTTAGAGGGCGGGTTTCCGTATTCGCAGGCGGTCATTGCGCAACCTGGTTTTGCCTTACGTAGGGTGCGACTGTCGCGAACTTTGCCTATGTCAGAAGGGTTTGCCTGGATCCGGCAACACTTAGCAGAACAACAGCGTCCAACCACTGCGCTCTGCGCCTGCGAACTTCGTTCGCCCGAGCCTTTTACCTTCGATGGCTTTAAGGATTTCAACGCTGACTACGTGGCCGTGTTGCGTGACTGGGGCCTGAGCGCTGAGGGCCGTAATCCCGTTGCGCGCAGCAACTTAGCACCTCAGTATGCCGCGCCAGAGGCACCTGGCTTTTACGCCTTTACGTACACCGTACCGCAGCAAGACAGTTCTCGCGATTGGGTGATAGCGGGAAGCGGCGAATGGCCTGAAGATCAGCCTTTCCCAGAAGGGATTGTGGCGCGTGGCGACTTAAGCGAAGCGGGCCTGAGAAAAAAAGTGGTTTATGTTCTAGACACCATGCAAGCTCGCGTAGCGGAAATCAACGCGCAATGGGCTGATCTTAGCGCGGCACAGGTGTATACCGTTCACGATTTTTCAGCAACGATTGCAAGTGACTTCTCACAACGTCTGATGTTGAATGCAGGCTTGCAATGGCATCTTTGTCGTCCACCCATTCGCGAAATCGAGTTCGAAATGGATGTGCGTAGTGTGCGGCAAGAGGTTTGGCAAAAGGTCTAGTGTTTGCGTTCTAACCAGGTGCCCAAAATTCCTTTTGGCATTTTGATAATGAAAAAAACTAACAACGCACCATATATCAACAAATCCAGGCCGTGAATTTGATTGCCAACCACGACGCGCAAGCCTTCTTGAAGTGCCAGCAAAAACACTGCGCCAAACGTCGGCCCGAGCATCACAAACAGGCCACCTGCGATTGCACCAAAAACGATTTGCAACGAAATCCCAATGCCTGAGACCGTTTCAGGGTTTACATAGAGCTGATATTGTGCGTACAGCACGCCACCTAAACAAGTCATGACTGCTGATAAGACGGTGATCTGCAATTTGGTGCGCGTGACGTTAATACCGATTGAAGCGGCAGCCTCTTCGTCTTCGCTGAGCGCTTGTAAGGCATCGCGCTGCATACTTTGATCGACTTTAGTCCACACCCAAAGGGCGAAGATCCAGGCGATCAAGATGAGATAAAACCAAACGGTCCGGTCTGAAAACTGCATCGCATAAAGCGAAACAGTTGAACCCTCTGGAATACCCGGCACAGGCGTCACGCCTAAAGAACCACCTGTCACCTCTCGTGTGGCGACAATCAATAGTCGCACGACCTCTGCGAGGGCAAGTGTGACGAGCGCAAAATAATGCCCAACGATTTTGAACCGAAAACAGGGGTAGCCGATGAGTAAAGCGAGGACGATGCTTATGCCCACAGCGATGACAGTGCCTAGAATGGGCGGCCAGCCGAGTTGATTCCAGAGCAGGACGACAGTGTACGAGCCAACGCCAAGAAACGCGCCATGTCCTAAGCTGACCAAACCGAGTCGTCCCATCAGCGCCCAACTGGTGTATATAAACCCCAAGAGCAAGGCCATAATGATTAAGTGCAGGGGGTACTTACCTAAGCCTAGCCACGGCGCCAAGGCTAATACACCGATGAGTAACAGCATTTTTTTTGTGAAAATCGAATTCATCTTGTTTAGCGCCTTCTACTCAATATGCCTTCAGGTCGCAAAAACATCATTACGATAAAGAAAACAAAGGCTAGAACGTAGCCCCATTCGATCGCAAGCACAAAACCTCCGACAGAGATAAATTGCGCAAAAATAAACGCTGCCACAAAGCCTCCGACTAGGTTGCCAAGTCCGCCCATCACACAGACTAGAAAAATGATCGGACCAAACGATAGGCCGATTGCGGGGTGGATGTCGTATTGCAAAACAAGGAGGCAGGCTGCTAAGCCGGCTAAGCCTCCGCCAACAGCAGAGGTCAGCAAATAGATTTTTCCGGGGCTGACCCCCATCAGCGGCATGATGGCGCGATCTTGGCTGATTGCGCGTATTGCAGTGCCGGCATAAGTTCGATTTAAAAAGAAATAGGTTGCAGCGATGGCAATCATCGCGACAACAAAGGCGATCAGGCGCGCCATCGACAGGCTGATGTCACCTACGATTAGACTTGGCAGACGCACACCGATATTTTTGAAATCAATCCCGAAGGCAACGGTCGCAACCGCCTGTAAAAAAAACAGTACGCCACCGGTGACGAGTAGCTGATTAATGGGTGCTGCTGACAATACCGGTTTTAGGATAAACCAGTGCATCAGTGCTCCGAGAAGTGCTACCGTTATCACGCCAAGAACAATCGCGATGTACAAGGGCCAGCCCATCACCGAATAAGACCAATAGATGACGTACATGCCAATCATCATCATTTCGGCATAGCAAATCCATACGACGTCAATCACGCCAAAAATTAGATTCAGGCCGAGTGAAAGTAGGGCAAGCAAGCCGCCAAGCAACAGCCCGTTGACAATGGCTTCGACTAAAAAAATATCAAAAAAGTCCATTGCACACCTAAGTAGGCTTTGTGCACTTCATCGCTTGCCAAGAGTTCGGCCGACGTTCCACTTGCACGCAGTTTTCCGGTCTCAATCAAGTAGCCACGATCCACCACTTTTAGAACTTGCTTAATATTTTGTTCAACAATTAAAACGGTGTAACCCTCGGCACGAATTTTATGCATCAGTTCAAAGATTGATTGCACGATGACGGGGGCGAGTCCTGCTGAGGGCTCATCTAAAAGCAGCAACTTGGGTTTGCTCATCAGCGCACGGCCAATCGCGCACATTTGTTGCTCACCGCCTGACATGGTGCCGGCTAGTTGATTGCGACGCTCGGCCATGCGCGGAAACAACTGGTAGACATAGTCAAGTCGCTCTTCGTACGTTTGCCGGGCAGCGGGCGTGTAGGCGCCCATCTTGAGATTGTCTTGCACCGATAAGCGCGGAAACAGACGGCGCCCTTCGGGCACTTGTGCAATACCTAAACCAACCACTTCATGCGCCGGAAAATTTAAATAAGATTGCCCTTGCATGGAAATATCACCAGAGGTCGCTTCTAGCAGGCGCGAGATCACACGCAGTAAGGTGGTTTTACCCGCGCCATTTGGCCCAATGACTGCGATGGCCTCACCCGCCTTAACGCTTAACGAGATGTCAAAAATCGCTTGAAAACTTCCATAGCCCGCGTTCACGTTCTTGAGTTCAAGCATCAAGCGACCTCTGTGCTGGTGTTTTTTGCAACTTGATCTTGTAACGTTTGCGCATCCGTACCTAGGTACACCTCTATCACTCGAGGGTTGTGGGCAACTTCTGAAGGCGTGCCCTGGGCGATGAGCTCACCGTGATCCAGCACTAGGCAACGGTCGATCACTTTCATCAACACCCCCATGATGTGCTCGACCCAAATGATGGTAATGCCGCGATCGTCGCGGATACGTTTGAGCATCTGAGCGGCCTGCTCCATTTCGGTCTCATCGAGGCCGCCCAAACTCTCGTCGGCCAATAGCAACTTTGGTTGTGTCGCCAGGGCACGAGCCATTTCTAGTTTTTTTAAGCCGGCAGCACCCAGGCCCTCGACTTGTTGTTCGGCATTGGTCGGCAGGTCAATTAATGAGAGTGCGTCATGCGCGCGATGCAGTGCTTGCGCGCGCGTGATGGGTTCGCTGGCGCCGAAGTAAGCCGCCAAGGTCACATTTTCTAAAATTGAGAGCTTATAGAACGGACGAGGAATTTGAAAGGTGCGCGCCAAACCGCGCTGGCAAATTTGAAAGGGCGCGAGTCCGTCGATTCTGACGCCGTTGAGATGGACCTGTCCTGAACTTGGTGCAAGCATGCCCGCAATCGCATTAAAGGTCGTACTTTTGCCAGAACCGTTGGGTCCGATCAGTCCGATGATCTCGCCCGATTGCACCTCAAATGAAAGACGATCAACGGCCGTGAAGCCGCCAAAACGTTTGGTGAGTTCCTTAACAATTAACACGATTAGTTGGCGTAACCGTGACCCTTTGGCAGGGGCAGCACAGCGTCTTTGCTTTTAATCGCACTAGGCCAAACAACATAGGTCTCTTTACCAATGTATTGGTGCACAACTGGAGAAGAGAGTTGATTTTGTCCCGCCATTGACTCGCCGGGCTGAAAGAACTTGACGCCATAGCCCTGAATCGTTCCGCCCACAGGGATATCGGTTTCGAGCGCCGCTTTTCTGAGTGCTTCAGAGTCGATGCCGCCGTGTTTTTTGATGGCACGGGGCAACACATCAGTCAGAAAAATCCAAGTTTGATTAAAGCCCATCGATACATGCGGAGGAACTTGGTCTGCTTTGGTCTCTGCTTTATAGCGTTTCATCATTTCTGCGGTGACGTCTCCGAGGCCAGGCTTCAGAGTCTTTGGGTCTAGCAACTGCGCAGCCACTGGGTCTACGTTATAGATGTAGTTCGCATCTGCGCCAAACGTGGCAAACAGTTTGTCGAACTGACCGTAGCCAGCGCCGTGGCCGATCAAAGCACCCCATTTAAGGTTTTGCTCTTTCGCTTGCCGCAAAAACAAGGTGATATCCGGGTTATAGCCCGTGTGCAGGATGACATCGGGTTTGGCACGTCGCAATTTAGTGACCAGCGGCGATAAATCGGGCGAGGTCGCGGCGTAACCTTCTTTCAGTACCACCGAGATGCCGAGCTGTTTACAGAAAGTTTCGTTTCCCATGGCCACGCCTGCACCATAGGGGCCGTCTTCATAGATCACGGCAACTTTTACGTCTTTGGGGTCTTTACCGAGTTTTGCCTTGGCATTTTCAGCAATAAAGCGGCACGAAGCTTCGCCAAACTGGTCTGAGTGCACTTGTGCACGAAAAGCATATTTAAGGTTTTTATCTTTAAATACCGCCGAGGCCACGCAGACGCTTGCCCACATGAATTTTTTGGCTTGGTCTAAGCGCTGTGCAATCGGTACGCAATGGGCAGAAGAAAAGACCCCCGAGATCATATCGACTTTCTCTTGATTAACCAGACGCTCTGTCTCGTTAATCGCCACTTCGGTTTTACTTTGAGCATCGACAAAGATTGGGACAATTTTATAGCCCTCGACGCCGCCGCGTTCGTTAATGATGTCGATCGCGTGCTTGGTGCCAAGATAGGCAGCGTGAGAGCCGCCGGCGGCTAACGCGCCAGATAAGTCGAACACGATCCCGATTTTGATTTGCTTATCTTGTGCAAACGTGACGCCGCAAAGCACTAAACTAGAGGTTACGACTGCCAGCAATATTTTTTTAAACACGTGGGGTCCCCTTAGGTAAGGATGAGTTCGAAACGGTTTACGCTTTTGAAGGTAACACCCGTAGAATGATGTGGATACCATGGTATTCCCTAAGAGGATATTAGAAAGCAAATACCTAAACAGAAGACCCTCATCAAAGCAGGGCTCACAGTTTTTGAAGTCGTCACTG
This sequence comes from Bordetella parapertussis, assembly GCA_945872285.1. Taxonomy (GTDB): domain Bacteria; phylum Pseudomonadota; class Gammaproteobacteria; order Burkholderiales; family Burkholderiaceae_B; genus Zwartia; species Zwartia parapertussis_D. The sequence continues at coordinate 24,547 of CAMBZR010000006.1, forward strand.
ATCAATCGGAAATCATCTTAATTATGCAAGCCAACAAGCAAATCCAAGCAGGTGTTTTAAACATCGGTTACGCCGAGTCGGGCCCGGTTACGGGCGCCCCTGTGTTTTTGATGCATGGGTTTCCGTACGATATCCAAGCCTATGCCGAGGTGGCTCCTCTTTTGGCTGCCGCGGGGTGTCGCGTAATTGTGCCGTACTTGCGGGGGTATGGTTCAACGACATTTTTGGAGGCGAGCACACCACGCTCGGGTGAACAGGCCGCCTTGGGGGCAGATTTATTAGCGTTGATGGATGCCTTACGGATCCCAAGCGCCTACTTGGCAGGCTACGACTGGGGCGGCCGAGCCGCTTGCGTGGTTGCTGCGTGTTGGCCCGAGCGCTGTAAAGGGCTCGTGTCATTTAATAGCTATAACATTCAAAATATCGCGCAGGCGCTGGTGCCCGACACGCCCGAGCGCGAGCATCGGCTGTGGTACCAATATTATTTTCATAGCGAACGCGGCCGTGCCGGCTTGCAAAAAGACCGACAAGGCTTGATTCGATTACTTTGGCGTTTGTGGTCGCCGACATGGGAGTTTGATGACGCAACCTTTGCACGCAGCGCGCCGTCGTTTGAACATCCTGACTTTGTCGACGTGGTAATTCACTCGTATCGCCATCGCTTTGGATTGGTTGAGGGCGATCCAGTCTACGCTGACATCGAGCGTCGCTTAGCGGCCGAACCGGTGATCGCTGTGCCAACCATTACGTTTGATGGAGCGGATGACGGCGTGCGGGGTCCGTCTGCTCCTGAGGCGAGCGCTAAACGGTTTACAGGGGCGCGTTCACACCGTGTGGTGCCAGGCGTGGGGCACAACATGCCACAAGAAGTGCCCGAAGTGTTTGCTCAGGCCGTGCTTGAACTGATCCAATCGAGCGCCCAACCCAAGTGAAGTCAACCACCTGAGTCAATCAATGTTTAAGAGTCTAGCAATCTGCAAACGCATCGATCACGTCTTAAGCCGAATCGACCCAAACGACTCGCGTCAGTTAGCGCGCTTGACGTTTGCATACATCGCGTTTCATGCTGCGTTTTGGGCATTGATGGCAATCATCAGTTACACAGCGCCACATAAAGACAGCATCGAAGAACTTTTTTGGATGCAGTCACCTGCCTGGGGTTATCCAAAATTTGGCCCGATCGGCACTTGGTGGGTGCACGCCTGGGCCGCCGTATTTGGGCGCTCGTTTTGGATGACCTATGTTGCCGGTCAAGTCAATGTTGCGTTGATGTTATTGGTGGTTTGGCGCATCAGTTTGCTCTGCGTGAGCCCAGCGCGGGCCTTGATGGCCGTGGTGTTTACCAGCCTGATTGTGTATCACAACATCAACGGCTTGCAGGTCAGTTCAAATCTTCTGCAGCTTCTACCTACTGCCTTATTTGTCTGGGCATTATTACTTGCTGTGCGCCAGCCGCAATGGTGGCGTTGGGCCTTGGTAGGGGTCGCCGGCACCGTGTGCCTGCTGACAAAATATAGTGCAGGGATATGGTTTGCCGTGATGGGGGTGTGGTTACTGCAAGATGTTCGCAGTCGACACCGTTTTGCAATCGTTGGGATTGTCGTGGCGATTGTGGCGGGCGGTATTGCCTCGATCCCGCATATTGAATGGATGCTGCGCGAAAACGCGCCCACCTTGCAGTACATGCAAAAGCAGGTTGGGGCAGAGGTCAATCATTTCAAGCGCGTACTGAGCTTTTTAGCGAGCCAGGCGGGCAAACTTTCGCCGTTAGTCATTGCCTTGTTAGTGCTGAGATTTGGCTTTAAAGACAAAGCGCAAAATCCAGTCGCGTCAATTCCTATGGCTCAAAATTCTGAATGGCGTTTTATCAGCTTTGCAGCGCTTGGGCCGGTGATCTTAACGTCGTTGCTTGGCACTGTATTTATTACTCTTAATGCCAATTGGGCGACTGCATTTTTTGTCATGCTGGGTTTATATGCGTTACGTTGGGTACCCGCGCTTGACGCAAAAATAACATTGACGCGTGTGTTGACGGTAGGCTTGACGTTGAACGTGTTAATGGGCGTGGGCATGGCGCTGTACTACGGTGTGATTGCAGATATGCTCGGCAAAACTGCGCGTGCTAACTACCCCGCTAAGCCCTTAGTCAGTGCGCTCGACAAAATCTGGGATGAGCAAAAGCTTGGTCCCTTAAAAATCGTGATTGGCGAAACCTGGACAGCAGGCACGGTGTCGGTGTTGTCTAAGTACCAACCACTCGTGCTGCCCTATGGCCTATATAGTCAAACAAGAGCCGTAACCCCTGAGTTAATCAAACGCTGCGGCGCGCTGGTCGTGCTCGACCGTGTAGAGTTGCGCAATCGCATTAGTCCTGATCTTCAATCCTTTCTCGATCGCGCAGCTAAGCAAGGTTCGTTTGAGGTCTACTGGAACCGCTACAAAAAAATAAATCCAATCAAAATCGACTGGGCCATCATCGAGCCCGAGCAGAAGGGCGGTTGCTGAGCGAATGCTGCGGGAAAACGAAACACAGACCCAACTAACGAAAAGATCCTGAAATGTCACCTGCTAACCTCACGTTGTGCGTCCGCGATAGCGTTGAGGCCGACGTTGCGGCCATTCATGCGATTTATGCGCATCATGTTTTGCACGGCACGGCGTCGTTTGAGTTGACTCCGCCTACGGTTGACGAAATGCGGCAGCGGCGGGCAGATGTTGTGGCTAAAGCTTTGCCGTATTTAGTGGCTGAACAAAATGGTGTCGTGGTGGGCTACGCCTATGTCACGCTTTATCGCCCGCGCCCAGCATATCGGTTTACGGTTGAGGATTCTGTGTACGTGCAAGAAGGGTTGTCCGGGCAGGGGATCGGCAGCCTGCTGCTCGCTGAAATCATCCAGATTTGCACGGCGAAAGGCTATCGGCAGATGATGGCGGTAGTGGGGGACTCAAGCCTGCCTTCAGTCAGTTTGCACGAACAGCACGGGTTTACGCTTGCCGGAACGTTTAAGGCCGTGGGCTATAAGTTTGGTGCCTGGCGCGACACGGCGATGTTACAACGTGCGTTAGGCGAGGGGGATCAAACTGATCCGATATAATTAATATCCGGTTATTAATAATAAGACGACCATGAAGCAGCCAAAGATCACGCCAACGCCTCAGTCATTGTTCGGTGACTTAGACCTTGAGTTGCCCGCGCTTGATATGTCAGCGCAAGCCGGCAAGCGTTCGTCGAAAAAAGCGCAAGCCAAACAAACTCAACCCGAGCCCAGTGCCGCAGCACTGGCGGGGCAGGGCTTTTTGCCGGGATTGTCCAGACGAGGACGCCCACGCTTAAAGAAGCCTATTTCGGCAGTCGAACGCACCGCAGAACATCGCCGCAAACGGCTTGAGGCGGGCGCAAAACGGCTTGAAATGATTTTGGATCGCGAGGTATCAAACGCGCTTGACGCGCTGGCTGAGCATTTCAAAGAACCCCGCAGCGAGGTCATCTCAACTTTGATCGTAAAGGCGGCGTCGCGCGTGTTAAAGCGCTAGCCTTGTCAAGACTTTGAGTGCTAAGGCGACAAGCTCTAGCGCCTCAAGTCAACGAATCTAAAGGGGTTAGGCCGCTACCGCGCACCACCACGGTTAGCTGGGCCGCCTCGATTTGGCCCCGCGCCCGGGCCGTCGGCGCCGTCGCGATCAACACCAGCACCACCGCGTCCGACACCTGCGCGACCGGCGCCCGCACCGGGTGCTGCACCCACACCAGGTGCCCCAACGCCAGGTGCCCCAACGCCAGGTGCACCCACGCCAGGTGCGACTCCAACCCCAGGTGCTCCGACCCCAGGTGCAACACCCACACCCGGTGCGCCTACACCCACGCCTGGCAGCACCCCAACACCCAGTGCGCCCACATCAACGGGGCGAGTCACACAGCGAACAGGAATGCCAGGGCTCGTGCAGTACACGACTTGAGCGCTCGCCGTTTGCACGTGTAAAGCCACGCCAAGTACTGAGATTAGCAAGGCGGTATTCAGGATTTTTTTCAAGGTTTTCTCACAAAATTGAAGAGATAGAAAGGCTGATAATAAAACGCAAACAATACCCTATGTATGCAGTGACGCTTTTTATATGTACAAAGACAGCAGAAATGAGCATTTTTGCCGTTTGGCTGCAGCCTTCATCCAACAAGGTCATCACGTTTATAAAGTTAGCTTTAATGCTGGTGATGTGAGTGACTGGTTGCCGCGTAGGTCAAACTGGTTTGGTTAAAAGCTTATTGAGTTCCCCTTTTTGTAAAACAAGCTTGACTCGCAGCATGGCATCACCGATCAAGTGCTGGGTGGTGATAGGCGGCTAGTGTTAGAGGGGTTTCTATCGCTAAAGCAAGGGATACTACTAAGCCCCAAAACGGGCTCTTTGCCCTAACATCAACGGTTAGGGTAATAAAACGTATTTTTTTCGTCTTTTAGCGTTTAGGCGCTCAAAATCCCCAATATTTAAGAAGGTCGCAGGCACCTTTGCTCGTATCACTTAATGGTTCAAATTCGGAGACCTCTCACATGAATCGTATCGGACGTATCACTTTGGCAGTAGCTGGAGCCCTGACATTAAGTTTGGTGTCAGTGACGCAGGCGCAGATTATTATGCGTAATAGCGTCTCGATTGCACAAAACTCGCACCAGGGCAATGGTATTGACGTGTTGTCGCAAGAAGTTGAGAAAGGCACCAAAGGTCGCATCATTATTAAGAACTTCTTCTCAGGCAGCTTAGGTGGCGAGCGTGAAAGTATCGAGTCTGTTCAGTTGGGCACCCAAGAACTGACGGGCACTAGCACGGGCCCGATCCCCAATTTTGTACCAGCCGTCAAAATTTTAGATATTCCTTTCTTGTTTCGTGACAAGGCACATGCTCGCGCCGTGCTAGACGGCCCGATTGGCCAGGCACTGTTGAAAGAGTTTGATAGTAAAGGGTTCAAAGCTTTGACTTGGTCTGAAAACGGCGTTCGTCATATGACAAATAACAAGCGTCCGATCAACCTGCCTGATGATTTGAAAGGCTTAAAGATGCGTACGATGGAAAACCCCGTGCACGTGGCGGCCTACAAAGGTTTTGGCATCATCACGACACCAATGGCGTTTCCTGAAGTCTTTACAGCCTTGCAGCAGGGTGTGGTTGACGGTCAAGAAAACCCCCTGTCAGTGATTATGGCGGCTAAGTTTGATCAAGTTCAAAAGTACATGACCTTGACCGCACACGTTTACAGCCCAGCTCTGTTGTTGATGAATAAAGCATCGTTTGAAAAACTGTCGCCTGCTGATCAAAAAGTGTTTCTGGATGCAGCCAAACTGGCAGCGGCCGCGACGCGTGCTCGTGTGGATAAGGATGACGCCAGTGGCGTAGCCGAATTGCGTAGCAAGGGTATGTCGATTATCGAGAACTTTGATAAGGCTGCCTTTGTTGCTAAGTTAGCTCCGGTGTTTACCCAGTTTGAAAAAGAGTTTGGTAAAGACAAAATCGATGCGATTCGTAATTACAAGTAATTAGTCAATTCGAAGTTTGCTGAAGGATAAATTCAAGCGCGACACATAAGTGGCGCGCTTGTTTTTTTTAAAAAAACAAGATGAAAAATATTTTGCTTGCTGTTGAGAGCGTGACGACTCGGTTCTCGTTGTTTATTGCCTGCCTGATGATGGCCATGGCGGCAACTCTGGGTCTGTTTCAAGTCGTGATGCGGTTTATATTAGAAATCCCAGCCGAATGGACCGAAGTGTTGATTCGCTTTAGTCTGGTGTGGATGGTGTTTATGGGCATCCCTTATGCGTTTAGGGTAGGGGCCATGGTAAGTGTTGACGTGCTGTATCGCTGGGTAGGCGCGCGCGGTAAGCGGATTTTTGATTTTGTGACGAGCGTAGCTGCGTTAACGCTTGTTGCTGTCATCATTTGGTGGGGCTGGGATTATTCTATGCGCGGTCGAGTGCAGTCTGTCATTGGCTTGGAAGAAATTTCAATGTTTTGGGCTTACTTAGCATTGCCCGTTGGGGGGATTTTTTGTGTCCCCGCAATCATTGCAAATTACTTTGACCCACAGCGTAATGAATTGGAGATGGCGCAATGAGCCTCACTATGTTAATTACGATGTTGCTATGTTTTTCACTCACTGTGTCTGTGGCCGTCTCGATCGGATTAGCCGCGATTCTGGGGATACAAATCGGCAACGTCAATATGCTTGTCTCGGTCAAAGAAATGTTCAACTCGTTGAATAAGTTTCCGTTGGCGGCGATTCCGTTTTTTATTTTGGCCGGTAACTTAATGGAGACGGGGGGAATCTCTCGTCGTTTAGTTGAGTTTGCCAAGAGTATTGTGGGTGGTATACAGGGTGGCTTGCCCATGACCTGCGTGTTGACCTGCATGATTTTTGCAGCAGTATCAGGTTCGAGCGTGGCAACGACCTTTGCAATTGGTGCCATCTTGATCCCCGCTTTGATCAAACATGGCTACCCGCCCAATTATGCCGCAGCGCTGCAGGCAACCAGTGCAGAGCTTGGGGTGATTATTCCGCCTTCGATCCCGATGATTTTGTACGGTGTCGCTGCTGAGGTTTCAATTGGCGAGTTGTTTATCGCAGGTTTTGGGCCTGGCATTTTTATCGGCATTTCTTTGATGGTCTTTGTGCATATTTATTGCCGCTATAAAGGTTGGGGCAAACACGATGGTGTCGGTCGTTTGAGTTTTGGTCGTGCCACCATCGAGGCGGCTTGGGCGTTGTTGATGCCGATCATTATTTTGGGCGGCATCTACGGGGGCGTGTTTACGCCGACAGAAGCTTCTGCCGTTGCCGTGTTCTACGCCTTGATCGTGGGTATGGTGATGTATGGCGAAATCAAATTTCGCGATATCTTCCCAATTCTTAAAAAGTCGGTCGTATCCAGCGCAGTGATTATGTTCATTATCGCGAATGCTGGGTTATTCGCCTTCTTGTTAACACGCGCAGGCGTACCCGATGCGATCGGTCGCTGGCTTGAAGCAGTCTTGCAATCACCAGCCATGTTTTTACTGGGTGTCAATGCAGCGCTGTTTATCATCGGGATGTTTATCGAGACCGGTGCCGCGATTATTGTTCTGGCACCCATCTTGGCACCGGTTGCCATGCACTTTGGTATCGACCCCGTGCATTTTGGCTTGGTGATGGTGGTGAACTTGGCGCTAGGCATGATCACTCCACCTTTTGGTGTGAATCTATTTGCCGCGTGTACAGTGGCCAAATTATCCCTCGATCAAGTCATCAGTCGCTTATGGCCCTTTGTGGCCGTGGTGCTGTGTTGCTTGATGGTGATCACCTACGTGCCCGTGCTTTCGCTGGGCTTGAGGGATTTGGTCTATAGGTAAGTGATGTGAAATTACCGCGCACTCTTTGGGTAGGGTGCGCGGATTGTCACTGCCACGCCAGCCGCTGATTACAAGGGCGATCCGGTCGAGACGGAACAGGCACAGTGGGCGGTAGATCAAGCTAGGATTTTTGTTAACGCTGAGAGAGTTGTCAGCAATTTGATCAGCAATGCTCGCGCTTGAACAATCGACCTATCAAATTCTTCTTCAAAACAACGCCCCACGCGCAGACACCGGCCACAACTCTTCAACCTTGCCATTACGCACCGCGACCAACCAGTCATGTAGGTTCACCGTTGGGTCACAATGCCCTGGGATCAGTCTGACTTTGTCGCCGACTTTTAGTGGTGGGGTACCTGGTGTTGAGATGATGGTGGTGTGCTCGTCTGAGATCCCTTTGACTGACCAGCCGGGCAGGGTCATGCGGGGCAAGCCTGAATCCATGGCAAAGCACTTTAAGCCGCCATCAAGCACTGCGTGGGTTGGGCTGACGCTAATCACTGTGCATAGCGCGTATAAAACGGGCAGCAACTCGGGGGCATCTTCGTCTGGTGAGTTCTTGTGATAATCGTTATCCATCAACACGTATGACCCTGGCTGTACTTCGGTGTACAGACCAGACTCTGCTTCAATGGGGTAAGTGCCGGTGCCACCGCCTGTGATGGCGTTGACTTCATAGCCCGCAGCGTTTAGCGCGCTGACCATGCCCTTGACTTTGTCGCAGGCTGAGCCAATTGCTTGCAAGCGCTCTTTGGGGTCGCGCATATGCTGCGCGGGGCCGTAGTAGGCTTGTAATCCCGCAAAGACTAGTGATGGCGAATAGGTGGTAATCGCTTCGGCCAGTTCAATCGCCGCAGCATTGGTGGTGACACCGCAGCGCGCGCCGCCTACGTCTTGTTCAATATAGACATCAACGGCAACGCGATGGCGTCTGGCAGCAGCGCCAATCTGATGCACTTGCACAATGTTATCCACACACAAACCCAAGTGCGCATGCGCAGCAAGGCGAGCCACGCGCTCAACCTTACGCACACCCACCACTTGGTTAGTGATCAAAATATTTTTGACGCCTACTTCGATAAAAGCTTCGGCTTCGCTCGCCTTTTGCACGCAAATCCCAACAGCCCCCGCGTGAATCTGGCGTAACGCGATGTCAGGGCACTTGTGGGCCTTGGCATGCGAGCGCACCGCAATGCCAGCGGTTTGAATGACCGCATGCACCTCAGCAAGATTGCGCTCAAACGCATCAAGCTCGATCAACAGAGCAGGGGTATCAATCGCATCAACCGACGCACCAATCACCGCCGGCGCATCGTGCCAATTGCCCAAACCAGACTCAGAAATCGAAGGATGGTGCGTCATAGTGGTTTCCTAAATCGTTTAGTGTTTGTTCACACGGCTTCGTTCGCAGGCGTTTATTTACAAGCGCTTGTTCACATTCAATACTTGTTACACAATCACCGCTTTACTTGTTACACACTCACCGCTTGCGACTAGCCTCGTACCGCTGTGCATACTTCCAACCAATCTCAGCCAGCGGCTTCGCTTTACTACCTGTCTCAATCGCATCACTCGCTGCGGCAGTACCATCCTGCGCCCGACGCGCGATCCCTTGCAAAATTGCGGCGATTCTGAAGAGGTTGTAGGCGATATAAAAATCCCAATGCTCGATGCCTTCAAACCCGGTCGCGACGCCATATTGTTTGATGTAGTCGGCTTCGCTGGGGATGCCTAAGGCTGTTAGATCTAAGCCGCCAATTCCGCGCCATAAGGTTGCGGGTATGTGCCAACTCATGCAGTGGTAAGCAAAATCCGCCATCGGATGGCCTAGCGTGGCAAGCTCCCAATCAAGCAAACCAATAGCTCGAGGCTCAGTGGGGTGCAGCACTAAGTTATCTAAGCGATAGTCGCCATGCACAATCGTGGTTTGATCGCCCTCTGGGATATTGGCCGGCAACCACTCGATTAAGGACTCAAGGGCGCTGATATCTTCGCTGCGTGCCTCTTGATATTGACGGCTCCAGCGTGCGATTTGGCGGCCAAAATAATTGCCGGCTCGGCCAAAGGTTTCAAGGCCGACTGCGTTGACATCTACTTTATGCAGCGCGGCCATGACACGATTCATATCGGTGTAAATGGCGCTACGCTCAATTGGCGTAAAACCCGGTAGCGATTGATCCACAATCACGCGGCCGTTTAAAAACTCCATCAAATAAAAAGGCGTGCCGACAATATTTAAATCTTGGCTGTAGGCGTAAAGCTTTGGCACGGGTACGTCACTGCCTTGCAAGGCTTGCATCACACGGTATTCGCGATCAACCGCATGGGCCGAGGGCAACAATACACCGGGAGGTTTTTTACGCAATACAAATTGCTGCGCGCCACTGGTTAGCAGAAAGGTCGGGTTTGATTGGCCACCTGTTAACGGCTTAACCGCAAGAGCAGGGCGGTCTAGAAAACCTTGGCCGTGCATCCAAGCAGCCAACACGGCTGAATCAAAGGGCGCAGTGCCTGAGTCTTTAGACGCCACATCTTGAACGCCAGCGGCCGCGCCGTTCGGTGAGCGAGAATCGTTGCCAGAGGTCGAACCGACACCGTTTGTTTCTTTCAAATCAGGCGAACTCATAACGAACTCACTGAATGGCCCCAGTCAACCGTCACTGAGGTGCCTGTCATCGCTCGCCCAGCTTCAGAGGCCAGCAACAAAACTGGGCCATCCATATCTGACAATTCAGAAAACCGTCGCGCGGGCACACGTGCCTGAAGTTTTTGGCCAGGCTCGCTGAGCAAAAAGTCGCGATTCAAATCGGTGATCACGTAGCCAGGTAGCAAAGCATTGACGCGAATCCCATAACGGGCAAACTCAAGCGCAAGCGATTTTGTAAATTGGATGACACCGGCTTTAGAGGCCGAATACCCCACCACAGCACCTGCGACACGAGCGCCCAAGATTGACGCGATATTAATAATACTACCGGTTTTTTTGACCTTGACCAAACGTCGCGCGGCTTCGGTATCAACCATCCAGCAACCTTTTAGATTGGTATCTAACACGCTGTCCCAATCTTCTTCAGTTTGTTCAAGGGCGGGCTTGGCAACGGTGGTGCCGGCATTGCTGATGATGATATCAGCCACGCCTGCAACCGCTTCGATCTGATCAAAACACGCTTTCACGCTGGCCTGACTTGTCACATCTAATGACACCGCATCAGCCTGTGCGCCCCCCGCCTTAAGTTCAGCAACAAGCGTTGCAAGCTTATCGGCTCGACGCGCCGCCACGATCACATGCGCACCGGCTTTTGCCATCGTGTGCGCAAGATGATGGCCAATCCCACTCGAGGCACCGGTCACCAGCGCAACATGGCCTTTCAAACTAAACATGTCTAGCACCTGACTCACGCTGTTTTCCCCAAGCCGTCGATAATCTTGCGTGCCATGCTCCAGCGATGCACTTCGCTTGGGCCATCATAAATCCTAAAGCCACGCATATCCATAAAGATTCGCATCACAATGGTTTCGCCTGTGACGCCTTGGCCACCTAAGATTTGAACGCAACGATCAATCACACGCCACTCGGCTTCAGAGCACGTGACTTTGGCGCGGCTCGATTCAAAGTTACCGTTATGGCCTTGATCTAACAGCCACGCGGTATGTGCAATGTGCAAGCGCGCGGTTTGCAGATCCATGTCGTTATCGGCCAACATAAAACCCACGCCTTCGTGTTTGCCTAAGATACGACCAAAGGCTTCGCGGGTGCGGGCGTATTGCGTGGCAATGTCGTGTGCACGACGTGCCTGGCCAAGCCAGCGCATGCAGTGCGTCAAGCGTGCAGGCGCCAAACGAATTTGCGCGTATTTAAAGCCGCGACCAATTTCGCCTAACACGTCAGCGGCGGGTACACGAACATTTTCAAACTTCATGACACAGTGGCCGCCGGCAAAGCAGCTGTCCATGGCATCCATTTGCCGAGTAATCGAAATCCCTTTGCGATTCATGTCACTTAAAAACATCGTGGCTGAACCGTCTTCCATTTTGGCCATGATGATGCAATAGGTGGCACCCTCGGCGCCGGTGATAAACCACTTGTCGCCATTGATCACATAATCGTCACCATCCTTGACGGCCATCGTCAGCATCATGCCAGGGTCCGCACCCGCACCGGGTGCGGGTTCGGTCATGGCAAAGCACGAACGCGTTAAACCTTTTACCTGTGGGCGCAACCAACGTTCTTTTTGCGCTTCGGTGGCAACGATTTCCATCAAATGGATATTGCCCTCGTCGGGCGCGTGGATGTTCATGGCGGTGGGACCAAGCGTCGAATAGCCAGCCTCTTCAAACACGATGGCCTTATCAACATGACTTAAACCCAGACCACCCAGCTCAACCGAAGCATGGGGGGTGAGCAAGCCAGCCGAACGGGCAAGCGCCACAAGCTCGGTGCGCAATTCTGGCGTCGGGCCATGAGCGGTGGCGCGGGGGTCTTTTTCAAACGGAATAATTTTGTCGGCAATAAAACTGCGCGTGCGCTGCTGCAGGTCAAGCTGCGTCGGAGTCAGAGAAAAATCCATGAGGGGCTGTCCTAGAAGCTAAATCGATGAAAGCAACCGCTATTATCGCAATTTCAGCGAAACTTGCTTTGACTTTGCGCAAGTCTGGCAGAAGCTAGTGTTTAGCGTGACTTTTTACTAAACTGCAGGTTCAAGCTGACCCCAAGCGCCAATAGGCCAAAAATAATAAAGCCGTACTGATAGCTTTCGGTTGCCATGATCACATAGGCAAAGCCCGACGGGCAAACAATACCGCCTAGATAGGTAAAAAACAGCGACGCCCCAGTGGTTGAGGCGATCATGCCGGGCGGCGATACGCGGGCCACCTCTGCCATGTAGACGCCATTCCAACCGATCGCAGAGGCACCAAAAATAGTCATTAACAAAATAATCATGCCGTAAGACCAAGACGAAGACAGGGTGCCTGTGAGCACTGCGCAGGCCGCCATGACCACGCCCAGTATGACCATCACTGTGCGAGGCGATAAAAAGCGATCTGCGACCCACCCCCAAAATACGCGCGCGAACACGCTCGCGAGTTGCGTCATGGCAAGGGCAAAGCCGGCCGCCACAAAGGATATGTTGATTTGAAGGGTGAGATAGGTAACCAGATAGCTTGTGAGTATCATCTGCAGGCCGCAGAATACAAAAGACACGATGGCAAGCTCGCGCAGATCGCGATTCAAGAGCACAAGTTTGATGGGTTGCGTGACTTGTGACAACGAGAAGGGGCTTGAAGCGATGCGATCGCTATCGAGTTCTTGACGAAACGGCTCAGCGATCCAAATAAACACCACCAACAACGCCGAAACCAAAAATAAAGTGATCTGCCAACCTGTAAGGAGTACCAGCACTGGGATCGCTAAGCCTGCGATAAAACCTGCGAGTGGGTTCCCAGTTTGTCGAATTGAAAAGGCTAAGCTGCGCCGCCCCGGTGACGTCGTGCGCGCCAACACATGCGAGCTTGCCGGCGAAATCGGCCCGTAGCCGATCCCCATAATGATGGCGCCAAGCACAATCAGTGTGAGATTGCCACAGGCAACCAAAGCCAAGCCTAATGAACACAACGCCAACCCAAGCTGGCTGATTCGGATGGCGCCGAACCTCACGATAAAGTTTCCTGACACCAGCGCCGCGATCATCCCTGCCACATACACAATCGAGATGAAATAGCCGATCCTTTCAGGGGATATGGCAAGTGTTTCGGCAGCTACCGGTGCGAGGATGGGTACTGCATTGAGCACCAGCGCCGACACGACGGCGACGCTTAACATCATTGCAGAAGGGGCAAAGCTTTTCATGGGTTATCAATCAGAGTTCACCTAATACCTTACCACGCACAGAGTGCGTCAAAAGTGAGGCGCAGCTCAATAAGTGATCGACGCCTTTGAGTTGGCATTCAGGCGCCGATCCCCTATGATTAGGCTCTTTGTCGCTTAACGACACTATGGGGCAAGTTCGATGCGAAGTATTCAACATCCGGGGCAGCCAAGCCTAGGGCGCGTTGCTGCACAGCAGGTTGAGCTCAAGCCTTTCGACCTTGAGCTTCCGGCACACATGACTTTGATGCAGGCGGTGGCGCAATCTATGCAAGGCCTACAGACGCAATGCGCGACGTTTCGCTTGTTTGACGGGGGTTTTGAGCCGTTTTCGTATGTGATGCCTGCCTTAGCAAAAACATCTGCGCATGCGGTGTATTTCAGCGATACCTATCCAGTTGAAGGCGCGGTTCGCCTTGAAACAGCTTGCGTGACGTTTGGCCAGCGCGACGGCAAGCCTTGGTTGCACAGCCACGCGATCTGGCTTGAGGCTAGTGGGCGCAGGCACTGCGGCCATTTGTTGCCCGATGATATTGAAGTGAATGCACCAATTCGCGCCCAAGGCGTGGCGGTGCGTGGCGCGACCTTCACAGTGTGCCCCGACGCCGAAACCAATTTCAGTTTGTTTGTACCGCTAAAAAGTATGGCTCGGTTAAGTCAAACGACGGATGGTGTCACGGCTTTAGAAAGAGCTTCTACGTCAGTCCAAACGCCGCGCAGCAAAGGTTATGCGCTTCGTGTCGCACCCAACGTTGATATTTGCACAGCGTTAGAAAATTTTTGTCGCGAGCGTGGCATCATCCGTGCCAAGATACAGGGCGGTGTGGGCAGCACGGTGGGGGCAGTGTTTGACGACGGCCGCGTGGTCGAGCCGTTTGTCACCGAACTGCTGATACGCAAGGGTGAAATAATCACTGATGCAAACGGTCACTTGCATGCGCAACTGGACGTGTCGATGGTCGATTACAAAGGGGGGGTGTCGGAAGGCCGACTTGCACGAGGCCAAAACCCCGTGCTCGTCACCTTTGAATTGGCGCTTGAAGTCGTTGAACCTGAGTTCTAAGCGCCAGGGCCTGAGCTCTGCCGTCTAAAATCTAAAAGTAAAACCTGCGGCTAAGCCGAACAGACTTTGATTAATCGTGATGCCGTCTGTCTTCTGGCGCATATACAGATTTTTAACGGAGATCGTCACGTCTCCCCACTCATAGGCGTGTCCGATACCGATCATCTGTTGTGTGGTGACTTCTACGTCGTCTTGAAGACCACCCACATCTAAATAAAATGGCACAAAATAATCAGAATTAGAGATGCGCATGCGACCTTTCATTCCCACGATCGGAGCCGTTATCGAGCGAGTTTGTGACTTACCTGCAAGCACCGCGCCGTCTGTCGCATTGATATCTGTCTTAACAAACTTGTTCATCACGCGTACGCCAAGCAGACCGTCTACGTAGACGTCATTTGTGTTGTACGCCGTGTAGGTCGCCGCCAAAGTGTAGATACCTTGCTCGACCGTTGTTTTTGACGTGAAACTTGAAGACCCCATGATTTCGGAGTTTTGTTTGTGAATCCTTGAAAAAACCCAGTCACCCAGTGCACCAACTTTGCCATTGTGGACTTCAGCCGTCAGCATGCCCGCAAAATTCAAATTTGCGATGAGATCGCGCGAACTGTAGTCAACCGAGCCAAGCCTGGTCTGATCGTAGTAAGCATTGCCGCTCACGTTGGTGAGCCAGATATAGGGTGAGATCGACCCGCGCCAGCCTTCTGACACCTGCGGAATCGCCACAACATTTTCTGCAGCTTGAGTGGGTAATACGGTTAGCGGTGACACGAGCAGTGTCAAACAAATAAGTGCTTTTTTCAACTTTTTCTCCGAAGTCTTTTTTGCTTAAGCCACGCGTTTAACGAGGCCTTGAAAACAACTAATTTTTAGTGCTTTTGGTCAATCACGTTTCAACGTACAGTTGTGAAACATAGGATTTTGTGTGCGGTCCGCCATCAACGGTTAACGCCGCACCATTGACATACGAGGCCCGAGGAGACGCTAAAAATACGACTACGTTAGCGATATCAACCGGCACCCCCCAAGTTTGACCCGCTGGAACCGAAACGACTTCAAGTTTGTCACGGTTCGCGAGGGCCGTTTTGGCTTGCCACTGTCCGCCTGCAGCTTGGGTCTCCCATAAGCGCAAACGAGCCTCAGATTTAACCACACCTGGGATCACACAGTTCACTCTGATGCCAAACTCTGCCAATTCTGTTGCTAAATCGACCGAAAAACGTACTTCTGCAGCCTTTGCAGGCCCCGTACAACTTGAGCCAGGTGGAAAATTCCCCCGAATACCTGTGCGCCCCGAGATATTAATGATTGAGGCAAAGCTCGAGGTTTTAAGCAAGGGTAAGGCGCGTTGGGACACTCGAAACTGCGCAAAAAAGTTAAGCGCCATGCCATCTTGCAGGTCTTCCTCGGTCACTGTGGCAAACGGTTTGTAAATCCCCGTGCCTGCGTTATTGACCAAAATATCGAGACGCCCAAAGCGAGCCCGAATATGCGCAATTAACTTTTCGATATCTGCAAGCTTAGTGATGTCAGCCTGCACGGCCTCTATCGAACCGCCATTCTCCGTCAGGCACGAGGCAACGGCTTCGTCTAGTTTATGTTGCCGGCGCGCGCAAATGACGACCTGCGCGCCTTCTTGCGCGAAGGCTTGTGCCGTGGCCAGGCCAATGCCCTCACTGCCACCCGTGACACAAACGATTCGTCCTGCCAGTTCAAGGTTCATCGCTTTTTCTACCTTTTTTTAATTGGAGGAGGCTTCTGCGAAGCTTAGTCAACTTTGATGTTCAAACGCCGAATAATGTCCCCAAATCGTTTGATTTCACTCTTCGTGAAGGCTGCGAGTTGCTCGGGGGTTGAATATTCATACTCTGCACCTTGAGTCACGATTCCCTTTTGAATCTCGGGGCGCATCAAAACCCGTTTGGCCGCGGCATTCATGAGATCGATCGTTTCTTTCGGTGTGCCAGCACGCGCAAACAAGGCAAACCACTGAGAAATTTCAATGTCTTTAAAGCCTGCCTCTGCAAACGTAGGAACATCAGGCATCGTGCTTGACCGCTTTGCACTTGCGACAGCAAGAACTTTAATTTTGCCTCCCTGATACAAGGCAGAGGCTGAGGCTACGCCCACAAAAGATAGCGCGATTTGACCCGCGGCCACATCACCAATTGCGGGCGCATCGCCTTTGTAAGGCGCGTGCACGATATCAAGGCCAGAAGCCGCTTTAAAAGCCTCGCCCGCAAGGTGGCCTGTCGAGCCTACCCCACTGCTCGAAAACGCGAGCTTGCCTGGATTTTTTTTGCCATAGGCAATCAGCTCTGCCACGCTATTGATTCCCAGACGCGGATCCACCGAGAGCGTGAGGGGCACAAAGCCAATCATACTGATCGGGGCAAAATCTTTAACCGCATCATAGGGCGTGTTGGGATACAGCGTAGGGTTAGTGCCATGCGTGGCGCTGTTGCCCGTCAACACGGCATAGCCATCCGGCGCCGCTTTAGCAACATACGTTGCCCCCACAATCCCATTGGCGCCGGTTTTGTTTTCGGCAACAATCACACCTTTGAGCTCGGTTGCCATGTGCTGTGCCATCAGACGCGTCAAGTAGTCGTTGGCGCCACCCGCAGCAAAGGGCGAGATAAATTGAATCGGCTTGTCCGGAAACGCGGCGTTCGCCTGGCCTGAAACAAGCACCAGTCCCAACGCAAAACCTGCGCAAGTCGCGATTTTTTTTAAGAAAGTGAAAGAGCCGTGAGTCATAGGGGTCTCCTGAAATTTGCGGGCGCTTGGGCGCACCTATTGTTTTGCTTGAAATAAGGTGGAAGTGTAAGCATTTTTGGGTTGGGCCCCACAATTTGGCTTAAACGGCGGGATTTTAAGCGTGACTCTTGTCTTATATTCCACATAACGGACTTTATCACTGACCCTGTCAAGGTCTGCAGAGCCGCCATCGCTTAGGATAGCGGGCACGAACCCCCAGAGTTTTTAGCTTGTTTGCCTTGTACACACGGATTCGCACGATGCAGCCACTCGAAGTCAACTCTCACCCCATCATTGAGCGCGCCCGAATTGCGCTGGCCTTGAATCGCACGCCCGGCTACCACTTTTGCGGCAACTTTTTTAATTTACTGTTCGGCGATGTTGATCAGCAGCACTCTGTCCTGCATATGGATGCTGCCGTTCAAAGCGCGGATCAAGACGGGCAACTCAGTCTGACCGCGTTCGCGATGTTGGCCGATATGGGCTTAGCAACGGGCATCCGTTTTGGCCTGGATCAGACGACGCGCTTGGCAACGGTCGCGATCAGTTTGCAATTGACTGGGGCCGCGCGAACGGGGCGGCTGTCTGCGGCGAGTCAGTCGCAGGGTTTTATTCAAGGTGTTCAGGGTCAACAAGGCCTCAGTCAAACTCGTATCACAGCCAACAAAGAATTAGTCTGTATCGGACAGGGCGCTTTTATGATCCTGCCAGCGCCGGGCGGAAAAAAACTTGCTCCGATTCCTTGGGTGGGCCGCACACCCCCCCAAAATCCGCAGTTAGACTTAACCACGCTCACCGAGGACGAGGCCTGGGTGCTTGCTCGCGTAGAGCAAGCTGTTAAGCGCTGCACCACAGAGGGTGGAGACTTTGTGACACGTTTTTTAGGCTTGTATCCCGAGCAGCGGTCGGATGGTGCCTTTGTACAAATTGAAAACGGTGCACATATCGCCAATCGTGTGAAGCATGTTCAAGGCGGTATCGTGTTGGCCCTTGGCATGGAAACGGCCGCGGCAGCCTTGGGCGCTGAATGGTGGCTTTCAGGCGTGACTGCCGCCTACATCAGCCCGGGAGAAGGCGACACTATTTCGGCCACCTCGAGCATTATTCATCGCGGACGCATGACGGCGGTGGTACGTACCCAGGTGCTAAACAGCACAGGGCGACAAGCGCTCGAGGTTTTAACGACCCATGCGCGTCGGGCTTAAGTTAGCGGGCTTAAGTTAGGGGCGGGTAGGCGACGGGTTTACGTTTGCTCAAGAGTCTTGGCATTCTGGCTTTTAGCGCGGGGCTCTTTGTAGCGGTTGTAACCCCATAAATATTGCTCGGGCATTTGCGCAATCATGGCTTGCATTTCTTGATTGATGATGCTGGCAGCGGCGACGGCGTCTTCAGGCAACGCGTGTTCAAGTTTTTTGTGCAGCAGCGTGTATCCTTTTCCTAGACCGTTACGCTTTGCCCCAAGTATAAAAATCGTCGCGCCTGAAAGCTGCTGTAGGCGTTGCACCAAAGTCATCGTATAGGCGGATTTGCCAAAAAACGGCGCCCAAACGCCTTCGCCTTCGACCGGTACCTGATCGGGCAAAATTCCGATCGTATGACCGCGCAGTAAAGTTTTTACGAGAGTACGCACGCCAAGTTGATTCGCTGGCGCCATCGTCAATTGTGTGCGTGTGCGCATCTGGATGATCCAGTCTTGCAACCACGCATAACGCGGTGGTCTAAAGAGCACCGTCGAGAGGTAACGGCTGCTATACACGGGCCCAAGCAGCTCAAAACAGCCGGCGTGTGGAGACAATAAAATCACGCCTTTTTTTAACGCAAGTGCCTCGTCGAATTGCTGCCAGTTGTCGCAGGCGACTTTAGTGTTTAAAAAATCATCGTTGCGTCGAGTCCACCAAAAGGGCATCTCGTAAATCAATTGCCCCGAACTTAGCATCGCCGCTCTTAAGGTTTGCGCGTCTGAGTCAGGAAACGCTTGCTTAAGGTTTTGCACCGCCCGGTTTTTATAGCGACTAGGCAAGCGTCAGGCAAGCCAACCGGCACACCAACCGAGTGTTTGCACGACAACCAGCGGCAAAGCCCCGAGGACTTTGAAAAACGCTGTGAGTAGTGCCGAGGCAATTTTTTTGAGCATAACGCTTAGAATAACAAAATTAATCCTAACCAAAGCTGATACGACCGATGAAACTCACAGAGCTAATGACACCCGTGGCGCTGATTGATGTGCCTCGTATGCAACACAATGTCGAACGGATGCAGACCTACGTTAGCAAACTCGGCGCAAGCTTTCGTCCCCACGTTAAAACTTCAAAATGTGTTGACGCGACGCACGCGCAGCTTAAAGCGGGAGCCCAGGGCATCACCGTATCCACCCTAAAAGAAGCCGAGCAGTTTTTTGCAGCGGGCTTTCGCGATATTTTGTACGCGGTTGGCCTGGCCCCCAATAAACTGGCCGGCGCCGCCGCGTTGCTGCGTCAGGGGTGCGATTTAAAAGTCTTGACCGACAGCGTGCAGTCTGCGCAGGCGATTGCGGCCTATGGTTTGCAACAAGGTCTGTGTTTTAAAGTCTTGATCGAAATCGACACCGACGACCACCGTTCAGGCATTAAGCCTGATTCTGCTCAATTGCTGGAAGTCGCCCGGGCTTTAACCGCACCTGCCTGTGAGCTTGTAGGCGTCTTAACGCACGCGGGCTCAAGCTACGATCTCAACACCCCAGAGGCTTTAGTCGCCCTCGCAGAGCAAGAGCGCTCGGGCTGCGTGCGCGCCGCCGAACGCTTGCGCCAAGCCGGTTTTACTTGCCCAAGCGTCAGTGTTGGTTCGACCCCCACCGCGCTCTGTGCACAAAACTTAGACGGTGTGACTGAAGTGCGTGCAGGCGTATATATCTTTTTTGATTTAGTCATGCACAACGTGGGCGTTTGCGCGCTCAACGAAATTGCGCTCAGTGTGCTGACGACCGTGATCGGTCACCAAGAAGAAAAGGGCTGGGCAATCGTGGACGCTGGCTGGATGGCGATGAGTCGTGATCGCGGCACGCAAAAGCAAAGGCAAGATTTTGGCTATGGCCTAGTGTGCGATCTCAATGCGGTGGTACTTGAAGGCTACACCATTAGTGGCGCCAACCAAGAACACGGTATTGTGTCGCGTCTCGCAGAGCCCGATCTTGCGATTGCCAAACGGTTTCCGATCGGAACTCAGCTCAGGATTTTGCCCAACCACGCCTGCGCCACCGGCGCGCAGTTTCCTGAATATCACGCGCTTGACCAAGAGGGTAACAGCACCACCTGGAGCCGTTTTTACGGCTGGTAACAGACGACCCTCAAAAAATAGGCTCGGCCTTTTTTTGTTAGGTTAGATTTAGCTATTGCGATGATTGCGAATTGAAGCGCTGTGTTTCAGGGTCCACACTGGCCGCTTGTTTAATTCAGCAAGAGGCCTCGCATGTCAGCCCCATTTTTACCTGCACGTTTCAAAACGAAAACCAGTCATCAAACGCCTTGCTTGACGCGACAGTTAGGGCAAGGAATGACCGAATACATCATTATTGTTGCCTTGGTTGCAGTGGCTGCGATCGCTGTGTATCAATATTTAGGTCAAGTCTTAAGGGCACAAACCGCAGCGGTCGCCAAAGAGTTGGCGGGTGAAGACGGCTCAGAGCAATCGCGCAGCGCGCAAAGCGCGGCACAGGCCGCCGCAACTCAAGCCGCAGCAAAATCCTTAAAAGATTTCACCGGTAACGCCCAAGGGTCTGCGCGGTGATGATGCCTGTTGGGCAAGCGCTGGCAAATGCTGGGCAAGGGCCTGAACGCAGCCGTGCTAGGCAGGGTCTTGCTGAGCGCCAGTCTTTATTTGCAAGCGATGCGTCTGGACAAGTCCTACCGCTGGGTCTACTTTTGTGCGCGCTTGGCGCACTGGCTTGGGTGCTTTCGCTCAATCTCGGGCGTTTGGTCCACAACAAAGCCTCTTTGTTACGTGCAACCGATGCAGCAGTGTATTCCGCTGCAGTGGTGCAGGCGCGCGCGCTGAATCTGCATGCCTATTTGAACCGTGCGCAACTCGCGCAGCAAGTGGCGATGGCGCATTTGATTACAACGGCGTCGGCCGAACGCTACCGAGCAACGCTCGCTCAACAGGCGTCTCGTTTTAATCCGCCAGCTACGTTAATCGGTTTTCTTTTTGCCCCACAGCATGCCGTCGCTTATTTGTCTGCCAAAGTGGGTGGGGTAACCGATCGGGTGGCGCTTGGCCAGTTAGCCCAGGCCTTCGCTCGTCATGATGAGGTCATCCATCAAGTGCTTGAGCGTGTACGCCACGAGCAGCTTAAACGTTTGGTGGCGGTTCGTCAGCACGTCTTAACCGATGTGCTTGTTAAAAACGTGGGGGTCAGTGGTTCAAGTTTAAAGGGCACGACGACCAAGGCCCTCGGACTTGAGGCGAATTTGGTCATTGACGAGTTGCCAGGTTTTATCTCAAGATTTTCGGGCTCAGACGCACGCTGGCAAGCTTTGCTCAAGCGAGCATCAAAAAAGTATGGCTTTTTAGATGATCGAAATCAGACCACCCGTAACCTTTGGGCGGTCAATATCAAATGCCCCCATAAGCGCCATGAGTTACGTCGCAAAGGCTCAACCCGAGTCAGTGCAAAGGGCGAATGGTCGGTGCAAGATAATCAGTCGTATCACGCCTTGCGCTATAACAGATGGATTGGTTGCTATCAGCGCGAATATCCGATGGGCTGGGCCTTAGTGAGCAATACCATTCGTCAGCGTCCAACGCAAAACGACGACGAATACTTAAGCGCCGCGCCTCAAAACTTTTCGCAACAAGCATTTTGGCGCTGGGTCGGTGAGCAGGCGCAAGGCGGCTGGAACATCTTTTCGGGTGGGGATAATCATTTGGCACGTCTGTGGGCTAAGCAGGCCGAGCTGCGTTGGGCCACGCAAGGTTTGCCTAGCTATACCGCGCTGACACCCAGGCGCGGGACTTCGCTGCGTTTGGGCTTGGTGGTTAAGCAACAAAGCGCGTTGGTGCATGCTGGCACGCCAGTAGAAGAACGGCGCTTTGCTGCAACCTTTAGTCCAACAGCAACTGAACGAATTCAGGCCTTGCACAGCCGTGCCGCCGCCGAAACTTATTTTGAAGCGCCTTCATCACGACTTCTGGGGTCCACGGCCGCGCCGAATTTGTTTCAACCTTTCTGGAAAGCGCGCTTGATTGATTATTCTGCACTGCCGGTGCAAAGCAAGGCCCCATGAGTCTTCGCTTGATCAAACATCAGTGCGTAGGCCAGGCTAGTTTTGAAGCGTTGCTGGTAATTTCCTTAGGGTTGAGTCTGCTTGTCAGCATTCAGGTAGTTGGAAACCTACGGTCGGTGACGCTTGATTTACTAGCCGAAAGTCGCTTTTTATCCTCTCTGCCGGAGGCAGAACTTCAAAAGCAGCAGCTAGCGACGCATACGTTAGCTGACGAAGCGCTTTACAGCACGCAGCAGCGAACGATCGAGCGTCAAGTGGGCTTTGATTCAAGCGGGGTGTTACGCGCCACCGCACACGCTAACCCTGCAGCGCCTCTGGTTTTTCAAGCACAGACAGACCGCCTTCAGCAGCCACTTAAGCGTCATAGTTTTTTGGTGTCAGGCGCAGGGAACGCACACTCGACTCAAGAGGCGCAAAACACCATTGCTCAGTCAGAGTCGCTTTGGCAAAAGCCAGCGTTAGAGTCAAAAGCACTGATTGCTGCAAGTGCGCTTCGACTCACACCAATCGACCTTGCCTGGGGCCGTGCCAAGGTAACAACCGACTGGCTCTTGCCGTGGGCCGCTGAAGTTCCAGAACGCGCCTTTGTCAAACCGTAACCTGTGCAGACTCCTCATGCCAAAGACGCTTAATTTTTTGATTTGCCTCGATGTTCAACGGCTGCCCGTCACGCGATGGCTGATTGCCGCGGCTCTTTGCACCACGCATACTTTGGCCTTTGGCCTTGACGCGTTAAAGAATAGGCAGCTGCCGCAAACGCTTGAGCGAACTGTTATCTTGCACCGCACGCAGTGGCAAGGCCTTGAACTTGACTTTGAGCGCGTGTTTAGTCAAACCTCTCTTGAGATGATTCTTGAACAACTAGCAGCCGTTCTGCCGCCCCAAACACCTGTTTGGTTTGAGCACGGTGTGGCCCAGGCCAGTTGGACCACGTTTAAAAACGCTTCTGTTCAGGCCGCCGTCACTGGCGACTCTGCCTCTTCTGCGCCTGCCTCAAACCTGCGGGCAGGCAACATTTCTCACGCGCTCTATCTTTGGGCAAACGAAAGTGGGCAAACCGAAGGTTTGTTTTCAAGTCTTGGTTTTGGCGGTGCGACCGCGTTGGCTGCAACCGAAACGCGTGGTGAGCCTCGACCCGACTTAGGTCAGCGCAAGTCAGGGGTGCCGGCAACAAGTTCGGCGTGGTTACCTCCCGGATCGGTGCAACTGTTTGGTCTGCAAGATCGCGCTGCAGGAGGTTTAGCGTCGTTGCAAGCCTTTAACGTTCCGGCTAGTCGGACAGAGTTGTTGCGACAGCTCAGGGCGTACGCCCGCCAACACGGCTGGCGAGGGCAAGGAGAAGAGTTGATTTTTTTAAGAGGCTCTAAACGCCTGCAGTTTGAAATTGATGTCAGTCTGGGTCAAACGAACGCCGTGATTTATGAAACCGAACAGGACTCACTTTGAAACTGACGATGGCTCGACGCAATGTGGTGTTAATCGCGATCTCTGTCGCACTGGGCTGCGTGTCGGCCTGGGCGATCGAGAGGCATCTGTCAGAAAAGTCAAACGAACTAGAGTTGCGCACACGAACGGACAAGGTGGTTCGTGTCGTTGCAGCGCGAGACCTGCCACGCGGCACTCTGATCAATCTAGAAGATTTAGCGAAGAACGAGTTTCCGTCGAGTTGGGTGGGCTCAGACTCCATCGAATTGAGTGAGGCACACCTCGCGCAGGGCAAGCATTTAAGTGTCGACTTAAAAGCGGGCCAATTATTGATGCAAATTCATTTGACCGAGCGTGTGCAGCCAGCGCTTGCCAGCCGCTTGAGTCCCGACAAACGAGCGGTCACGATTGCGGTCGATTTATTGAGTTCAATGTCGGGGCTGCTGCAGCCAGGCGATCGAGTCGATTTATTTGTTTCTTTTGAATATAAAGGACAACGTACAACGGCGGCCTTATTACAAAGTGTCGAGGTTTTAGCAACAGGCCAGCAAACGCGCTCAAGCAACGACACTGCGGCAAGTGCTGAGCCCCAATTCTCGACTGTCACGCTGGCGGTCTCGCATGCCGACGCGACAAAGCTGGTGGCGGCCAGACAAGGCGGCACGATCACCGCCGTGTTAAGTCACGAAACCGCTGAGCCGCTTCAAGCCAATCGTGCAGTCTCGGCAGATCATTTACCAGGTCTGTTGGGCTTGGGGACCGAAAAGGGGCCAACGCCTGTCGAGGTGATCTATGGTGATCGGCTGGCCTCAGAGTTATCGCCAGCGGGGGTGCCAGACTGGGCGCAATGGGTCGGTGACAAAGGGCTGTTAGCACCGAGGGGTGACCAATGACAAGCACCCGCGATATGCCGGCGTTGTGGTCTTTTCGCGCGCGAAGCTGGCTGTTTGCCGTGAGCCTCTCGCTTTGTAGTGCAACGCTTTGTGCGAGTGAACCGCAGCGTTTGGATCTTGAAATGGGTGCCTCTAGCGTTCTAAAACTTAGGGGGGTCACCAGAATTGCTGTGGGGAACAGCCAAATTGTTCAGGCAACGGCGGTAAACCCACGCGAGGTATTAATTTTTGGAAAAGCGCGCGGAGCCACCACAGTTGATATCTGGGTCTCTGACCATAAGCGCGCGTCTTATCGCGTGTTTGTGGCACCCGAGGGCTTAGGCAGAGTGCAAGAAGAGATCACGCGGCTGCTAAAAAACATTCCGCAAGCCCGCAGCAGAATCGCGGGTGACAAACTCGTTATTGAGGGCGAGGATCTGACCGACGCAGACCAGGCGCGTATTGCAAATTTAGCCAAGCGCTATCCAGAGATTGTTGATTTCACGAGTCAGTTGGGTTGGGACAAAATGATTTTATTAGACGTGCAAGTGCTAGAGTTACCCAGCTCGCGTATGCAAGAGTTAGGTATTCGCTGGGATCCTTCGGCGCTAGGAGGCTTGAATGCAGGTCTGGCTTGGGAGGGCGGGTCGACCTCAGTGGCTCAGCGTCCGGGCGAAGCGGGGCTGGCAGTCCCCTTTCCCTTATCTCGGGCGGCAGGATATTTGGGCTTAAACACCTTGTTGTCGGCGCGGTTGGCGGCTCTGTCAAAAGCAGGTGAGGCCGTGGTTTTGGCGCAACCGCAGCTATTAGCGCGTAGCGGTTCAACTGCCAGTTTTTTAGCTGGCGGTGAAGTGCCCTATGCCTCGGTGGATAAAGACGGTAAATCGACCACGACCTTCAAAAAATACGGTGTCTCTTTAAATATCACCCCGCATGCCGATCGTAACGCGGGGATTCGGTCACGTATCGAGATTGAAGTCAGTTCGGTCGACGCGTCCATCACTGTCCCGGGCGGGCCCGCCTTGAAAATCCGCAAAGCCTCCACCGAGTTCAATGTACGGTCGGGGCAAACTTTAGTGCTTGGCGGCTTTATCTCACGCGAACGCTCGCGCGACCGAGATGGCTTGCCCGGGGGGGGTGATATTCCGGTTCTTGGAGGGCTGTTTGGTGTCAAGCGCGAGCAAGAACGACACACCGAACTTGCGATTTTTGTCACCCCTGTGATTGTCGATCCGCAACATCCAGCGATGGCTGCTCGCGTGGCGAACGGGCAGGGGTTAGTGCAAAGCTCGTTTCCTGACGCGCCAAAGCTCAATACACCCATCACGACTGAGCAACAGTCGCAGCAGTGGGAACAACAACCCGAAGCAGGCGTTATGCAGACGAACCTCGGGTCGCAGTGGGAAGACGCAAGCGCGGCCACTGAAGCCCGCTAAGTGCGACTGTCAATCAATAATTTGTCACTTGTCAGAGAAAGGATTTCACTTGATTGAATTAGATCTATTTTTTGAAGATGGAACGCGCCGACGCGGTAAATTCGAAGTGCCGGTGGTAATGGGTCGCGCGTCTGATTGCGGGATTCAGGTCTCCCACTGGCGCATCGCTCGACAACACTTGCGCATCTCGCGCGCGGAAGATGGCTTTCATGTCGATGACTTAGGCTCGATCCTTGGTACCCGCATTAACGGCAACCGTATCACTCGATATGGCCCCCTTAAAAAATCGGATGAAATTATTGTCGGGCCGTGCCTGCTTCGTCTTGCGGCACCTCTCGTGCAAAAGGCCGCGTCGGTGGTTGTGTGCAACGAAGGCACGCCCCACGAACTCAATCGTTTGCGACAGCAAAGCGAACAGTCCCAGCACGCCATCGTCAATCAAAACACAGGTCAAAATCACAAGTCTCAAGAGCGGTACGCTCAAGTTCAGCCTCGGCGCGATCATCAAGTCAGTACCCAACACGATACGAACGGCGACACGAGTGGAGCCACCAACGATGAGTTACAACACGACACCGCACAACAAGACTTGCGCCAAGAGTTGCGTGCCGGTCTGATTCGGGCGTTTGATTTAAGGCGTAACGATGTCGCAACACTTTCTGAAAGCGCGTTAAAGGGGCAGGCGCAGGCATGTGTCTCTGAGCTTCTTGAAAAAAGCCACGCAGCGCTTAGCCAGTCTGAGCGACAACGGGTGCTTAAACTCGTTGTCGACGAGGCAATTGGGCTAGGCGTGCTTGAAGATATCCTTGAGGACGGTACCGTGACCGAAGTCATGGTGAATCGGTTTGATGAGATTTATGTTGAGATTAACGGCACGTTACGCAAACACTCATTACAGTTTAGTGATGAGCAAGCGGTGCGTAGCGTGATCGAACGCATTGTGTACCCGCTGGGTCGCAGAATTGACGAGGCCTCGCCGATGGTGGACGCGCGCTTAGCCGACGGCTCGCGACTGAACGCAGTTTTGCCTCCAATCTCTGTCAGGGGCGCAAGCCTGACCATCCGAAAATTTCCTAAAAAGCGTTTGCAAATGCAAGATCTTGTCGCACAGCAAACCTTGCCAGCTGCGCTGGCTGATTTTTTACGGTTATGCGTTGAGCGGCGCTTAAATATTCTGGTTTCTGGCGGAACGGGCTCAGGCAAAACGACTTTGCTTAATATTTTGGCCGGCTTTGTTGACCCTCTGCAAAGAATCGTCACAATTGAAGATTCGGCAGAGTTGTCGATCCAGCACCCGCACGTTGTCACGCTTGAAGCACGCACGGCAAATTCTGAGGGGCAGGGTGCCGTGACGATTCGCGACTTGGTTAAAAATGCGTTAAGAATGCGCCCTGATCGTATCGTGGTCGGAGAGGTCAGAAGCGTCGAGGCGCTTGATATGTTGGCTGCGATGAACACCGGCCACGATGGCTCGCTCACAACCTTACATGCCAACAGCCCGCGCGACGCGTTATCGCGTCTTGAAACCATGGTCTTGAGCGCGAATGTCGCGCTTTCTTTGCAAGCCATCCGAGAGCAAATCGGTTCGGCGCTTCAAATCGTGGTGCAGCAAACTAGATTGGCAAATGGACGTCGAGTCATCACGGGTCTAGCTGAGATCTCTGGGGTTGAATCTGGTGTCGTCCAAACGCAGCAACTGGTGCGCTTTGATGCCAAGAGCCAAAGCTTGGTTGGCATTGGCTTAAGGCCCGCTTTTTTTGAAAAATTAGAGCGGCCGCCAGAACGCTCAATGACGAACTGGTTTTTGCGGACATGATCGTCTTAGGGCTATCCTGCGCCTGCCTGGCGGTTGCTTTAGCTGCCTGGATCAGTCAAAAGCTTTTTTATGAGGCCGCGCAACGCTATCAGAGCAGCTTTACCGAGCAGGCGCGCACAGAACTCTCTGATCTCTTTGTTTTTGTTGATCTGACTCACTTGTGGCCTGCGCTGGTGTGCGGCGCGATCGGCGTCACGTTATTTTGTTGGCTGTTGACGCAAAGCGTCGTTTTTGCCTTGACGCTTGGTGCCCTCAGTGTTTTCGTGCCGCGTGTTGCGCTGACAAGTGCGTTAAGGCGGCGACAAAAACGTTTTGATCTGCAGCTGCCCGAGTTGTTGTTAGCACTGTCGGGGTCGTTGCGCGCAGGGGCGAGCTTAGCAGTCTCGCTTAAAAGTATTGTGCAAGATGCAACGACGCCGCTGTCTCAAGAGTTTGGTCTGGTCTTGCGAGAGCAGCGAATGGGTTTGAGCCTTGCGCAAACTCTCGAAAATCTGTACGAACGGATGCCGTCTGAAAGCGTCGAACTGGTCACGACGATGCTCATTGTCGGGACGCACTCGGGCGGCTCGCTCGCCGAATGTCTTGAACGTCTGTGCGGCAATTTGCGCGCGCGACAACATCTGGAAGGAAAAATCGAAGTCATGACCGCGCAAGGAAAAATGCAGGCCTGGGTGATGGGTGCGCTCCCGCTTGTGTTGCTGTTGGTCTTAAGTCAGATCGATCCCGTTTCGATTCACTTGCTGTTTACGACCCCGCAAGGGCAGGGGGTGCTGTTGACGGTATGCGTGCTTGAAACACTTGGTGTTCTTTGTCTGCGTCGTATTTTGGCCATCCATGTCTAAGCCATTGGTGGTGTTTGCATCGGTAGCAGGGGCTTGTGCAATCGCGGTTGCACTTTATCTCTTTGTTCGCTTGGTCGTCGAACACTTTGAGCAGTCACGACGCGAGGGCGTATCGCCAAGCTTGAAGTCTTGGTTGTCAATCGGTCTGCTGCAGCCCGTTCTTGCCCACCTAGGGCGCGTATTACACCCGTTGATCACCTGGAATCAGCGGCGCATTTTGTCAGGATTGCTTGAGCGAGCCGGTCTGCAGCACTTTGATTATGTGCAAGTCTTTGTGCTGCAGGCTTTGCTCTCGGTACTTGCTCTATGCGCTCTTTGCTTGCGCGTTACGCTTGGGTTAGCCGAAGATCTTTTTACGCGGTTTGAGCTGAGTGTTTGGGGAGTTGGTGGCGTGTGTGCCTTGGCTTCGTGTTGGTGGTTACCTATTTTTTGGCTCAAGCGCCTGTATTGCCAACGCTTGGCTTCAATCGAACGCTCGTTACCTTTTTTCTTGGATATGGTCGGCTTAGGTCTAGATGCAGGGCAAAATCTTCAGGCCGCGCTGCAAATGGCGAGCGAGCGTTTGCGACCCGGTGCGTTAAAAACTGAATGGCAGCATACGTTGACAGATATTCGCTCGGGCCTTGCGCGGGCGCAGGCCCTCAGGCAATTAAGCGCACGCATTGAGTTAACGGCCTTGCGCCAACTCTTAGCCGCGTTGATTCAAGGCGAGGCGTTAGGTCTGGGCATGGCGCACATCATTGAGGTCTATGGAGCGCAACAACGCGCGCAACGCCTGATGGCAGCAGAAAAACGGGCGCTTCAGGCGCCGGTCAAAATGCTTTTTCCGCTGGCGTTGTTTATTTTTCCGTGTACGTTCCTGATCTTAGGATTTCCGGTGGTGGTGCAGCTCTTTGGCCTACACGAATGATTGAGCATAACCGCGACTTGCTTGAACTGACCTTGGCGCGTGGGTGGCTCGCCAGAGCCGTTGGTTGGCTGATTAAGCGCGAAATCCAGCCCTGCGAAGCCTTATGGTTAAAACCTTGTGCGGCGATTCACACCTTTGGCATGCGGTTCGCTTTGGGTGTATTTTTTTTGGATGCACAAGACCGCGTGATAAAAACTGTGCCCCGGCTTAAGCCTTTTAGCTTTGCGTTTTGTTTTCGTGCGACCTCTGTCATTGAAACCGCGGCCTTTCACCCGCAAGACGCGGCCGCTATGGTGCGACGTCTTGAGCAGGCACTTGTTCGTCGGCAGACGCCAGAAACACAGAGGCGTAGCTTGGATAAAAACTACAGTACAAGACGGCGCCGCCAATGATGTTGATGGGGACTTGGAGGGTGGCCGCGATCGAGCTCGATAACCCGGCCCAAATCAGCACGCTCATGGCGCTGTCGATCGCGACAAAGACGCCTAGCCAGCTGGCACCGTAGATTAAAAATACCCACTTGTTGCGCCAGCACGCAATGCCACTAAAAAATAAGGCCTGCAGTAAGCCGACCTTGTGCCAAGCCACAAGCACGGGTGCATACCAAAATAACGCAGCCATCAACATATAAAAAATGGCAAAGATGATCATCGGCGTGCGCACTGCTTCAAGCAAGGGCATCAGGTTGTTTGAGCCTGTGAGATCCTTGAGCGCTTCGGTGACCTCGGCAGCAAAGGGCATAAAGGCTAAAAGTCCCAACAGCAGGCAAGTGACTAAATACAAGGCCCCCATTCCGAGCAGTCTTTTGAAAACGGTGGGCGGCTTGAGCGGCTCAAGCCAATGGCTGAGCAGGATTTTATGCCCCTGCGCGGCATGCCGACCCGCAGACAGGGTGACGACGGTTACCGCGGGCATCAGAATGACGAAGACGACCGGGCCAATGGGAGGCGTGATGCTTGCGATCATTAATAAAAGGCTAATGAACATTGCCCACGAGAAAAACGCCAGGGGTTGCGTGCGAAATAGCGCCCAGCCCTCGCAGACCCACCGCCAACCACTTAACGCATTGAGGGCAACAGCTTGCATCAATCTTCCTTTGGTAAATCGGGGATCAGACCGACGGTTCGTTGCTGGAGTACACGTTCAAAGTGGCTAGGGTCGTGCGGCTTAAGTGTTTGTGCCGCTCGGGGCAGGTAAAAATCATACAGACGTGAGATCCAGAAGCGCAAGGCGGCCGCTCGCAGCAACGTCGGCCATAGCAGTCGCTCAGCGGCGGTAAAGGGACGAAGACTTGCGTAGGCGGCTAACCAAGCCTGAACGTGTGCAGGCTTAAAACTGCCGGTATCTAGGTGGATACACCAGTCGTTGACACTCACCGCCACATCAAACAGCCAGGTGTCGCAACCGGCAAAATAAAAATCGATGAACCCACCCATTTTAGGTTGCTGGTGGGTACCTGCAAAAAGCACATTGTCTCTGAACAAATCGCAGTGCGAAGGGCCAAAGGGCAAGGTTTTGTATGGTTCTGTCAGGGCAACCGCACGCTGTTCGTCTAAGCTTTGGGTAAGGAGCGCGGCCAGGCTTGAGGGTAGGTAGGGTAAAACCACCGGCGCGGTTTGCTCCCACCAGGCAAGGCCTCGCAGATTGGGTTGGTTCAGGGCAAAGTTTTTTGTGGCAAGGTGTGTGCGGGCCAAGGTTTGTCCGGCCAGCGCACAGTGCTCGACCGTCGGTGCGGGCTCGTAAGCCCCCGCCAGTCGGCTAACAATCGCTGCCGGTTTGTCCGCCAATGTTGAAAGGCGCGAGCCGTCTAAACGAGTTTGTGGGTGGGGCACAGGCACGTCGCGTTGCGCAAGGTGGTGCATCAATTCGATATAAAAAGGTAGTTGCGCGGCAGTCAAGACTTCAAAAATCGTTAAGACATATTCGCCGCGTGTCGTCGTCAGAAAAAAATTGCTGTTTTCGATACCGGCCGCGATGTCTCGCAACGCAACAAAGTCCCCTAAGTCATAGCTTTTGAGCAGCGCACGCGCGCTATCGTCACTGACAGAGGTAAAAACGGCCATAAAACATCACAAAAAGTTAAGTGGATACTCGACACGTGCCGCAGCAAGACAGCAAATACTGACATCTTTGCGAAGTTTAACAAGAAGTGCGAAAACACTCTTTGCTCCCCGCGTTGCGTGCTTAAGCGGCGGCAGGCGTAAAATTCGCGTTTTCTGGCAAAAATAGTTGCTGTTTGCCTTTCGACCGATATGTTGAGCGATCTGAATCCTCCGCCGTCCATACAGTTAAGCGATTTAAGCGTTCAAGCCGGTCCTTCTGAAGACTGGCGGCTTTGTGTCGCTCCCATGATCGACGTCACTGACCGTCATTGCCGTTATTTTCATCGCTTACTGGCTCCTAAAGCGCGTTTGTACACCGAGATGATTACCACCGGCGCCTTGCTGCATGGTGATGCGTCCAGGCACCTTGATTTTCATACAGACGAGAGTCCGGTGGCCTTGCAACTCGGGGGCAGTGAGCCCGAGGCGTTGGTGCGTTCGGCAAAACTTGGCGAGCAGTGGGGCTACGACGAAATTAATTTAAATTGTGGCTGCCCGTCTGAACGTGTGCAAAAGGGCGCGTTTGGAGCTTGCTTGATGGCCGAGCCAAGCTTGGTCGCCGACTGTATCAAGGCGATGCAAGATGCGGTAAGCCTGCCCGTCACGGTCAAGCATCGCTTGGGGTTATATAAAAACGAATCTTACGATTTTGTACGTGATTTTGTCGGCGCAAGCTATGACGTTGGTTGCCGTGTTTTTATTGTGCATGCGCGCAACGCTGTGCTCAAAGGCTTGTCGCCAAAAGATAATCGCGAGGTGCCCCCCTTAAGATACGAACAGGCCGCTCGGTTAAAAAAAGATTTTCCGCAAGCGACCATCGTGCTTAATGGCGGTCTCACCACGCTAGCGGATTGTGAGGCAGCGATGCACGAGTTCGACGGAGTGATGCTAGGACGTTCTCCTTGGCATGACCCCTCGGTGTTGTCGCGCCTGTCGCAGGCTTGGTGGCCGCAGCTTGAATTAAAAGCTGAGGCTGCGGTGATTGACTCGCTTGTTGCGTATGCTGAGCGTGAACTGGCCGTCAAGACGCCGCTGCGCATCGTGGTTCGCCCGCTGCTTGGTTTGTTTAATGGTCGCTCAAACTCGCGTGTGTGGCGGCGCATGTTGTCAGACGCAGTGCTATTAAGACAAGGCGATCCAGAACTCATCAGGCTCGCCTGGCAGCAGGTGGGGGGTCTGGCGATCCGTGGCGCGCGCGGCTCTGAGCTTGAGGTCTAGTCGCGCGAGGCCTAGGTGTAGCGAGAGGCCTAGGCGCTGTTGCTGGGCGTTGGGCTGTCGGGCCAGTCGCGTATGTAGGCCTTGAGCAGTGAGTTTTCAAATTTTTGCGCGGCGGCAAGTGCTTGCGCCATGTCATAAAAAGAGATAACGCCCAAGAGCATCTCGCCCTCTATGACCGGTACATAGCGCGAGTGATGCTCAAGCATGAGCCGCTGAACTTCGTGGGCCGGGGTATCGGGGCTCACGCTGACTGGCTCTTGCTCCATGATCGTGCCGATTACGACGTTGCCGATCGCGCCGTGCTGAGTATTTAAGTGACGGATAATTTCACGAAACGTCAGCATGCCCACAAGTTTTCCGCGCTGCATGATGACGAGCGACCCGATATCATGGGCGCTCATGGTTTCGATGGCCTGAGCCACCAAGGTTTCGGGCGTGGCCGTAAAAAGGGTGTTGCCTTTGACTTTTAGAACTTCACTGACTTTTAGCATGAGTGTCCCTTGCGTTGCTGCTCTCTGATTTGGATTGTAGTGGGTGGGTCAGAGCGGCGTCATGGTGTTGCAAAACTTCGGCCAGCGAGGGGTCGGCGTGAGCGGTCATCAGGTCGCTGAGTGCCTGCGCTAAAAATGGTTGCTCTTTGAGTTTAATCGAGCTGCGGTCAAGCGTTGTTTTGTCAACCAGGGTGCCAAACTTTGTTTGTTCGGGATCACAGGTCAACAGCCAGCGCTCGTGCGTGGCGCCGGGGGCAAGCATCACCAGACCCAACGCACTTAAGGTCGCGAGTTGTCGCTCAAGAAGATTGAGTGGGCTATTTAACACCCGCACCAACTCTGCGGTGCTGCAGCCGGGGGGTAAGCTGCCTCGCGCCTGGCTAAGCGTCTTCAATAGCGTCAGGGCGTCGATGAGGGCACCGCCAGGCTGAAGCGTCGGCTCAAGACGACCCATGCGGACAAGCGGCAGGTTCGCGGCGACTAAGGCACCGACTAAGATGCCCAGCCAGCAAAGATAAATCCAGATCAAAAATACCGGCAGCGCAGCGAAAGCGCCATAGATCATGGTGTAGGTCGAAAATTGCGAGACATACCAACCAAAACTAATTTTCATGATTTCGAGAATCACCGCCGAGACGAGCCCCCCGAGCAGTGCATCCATTCGCTTGACTCTGGTGTTGGGCACCACAATGAACAACGCGGCCAGGGCCAGTCCGCCCAGCACGACAGGCAGGAGCTTGAGCGTGAGCTCTAACACAAGCGGCATTCCTGCAAGCAAACCAAACGACTCTTTCGCTAAAAAGGTGGTGGCATAAAGGCTTGCTCCGGCAAGCACGGGGCCTGATGAGATCACTGCCCAATACACCAGGAAGCGGTGGGCCAGCCGGCGTTGTCTGTCGACCTTCCAAATGGCGTTGAGCGCGGCCTCAACTGACATCATCAAGAGAACGACTGTTAATACCAGAAACGCTCCGCCGATCGCCGTCAAGCTTGAGGCTTTGGAGGCGAACTCATTGAGATACGTCATAATGTTTTCTGAGACCGCAGGGGGCATCAGGTTATTGCTTAAAAACGCTTGTAGGGCGTCGCTAAATTCCTTAAAAAGTGGAAACGCCGTGAACAGTGACAGCGCAACCGCCAGCAAGGGCACAATTGAAAGAACGGTGCTAAAGGTTAAGCTCGCGGCCATTTGCAGCGTGTTGGCGGCCACCACTCTTTGACTGGCAAAGCGAAGAAGCTGGCGCAAACCCCGGGCATTGGTTGACATGAGGGTGACGATTTGTTGTTTTGTGGCAGCCGACACACACGACGGCTCTCTGCGGGTGATAATAGCAGCGTCTCCCCTCAAAGGACTCCTGTCGGCCGGGCTGGTCGTCTCAATGTCACGCAGCGCAAAAGATGTCAATTCAGGTAGATCCACCCCCCTCTGTCGCCCGCTTAAATGTTGCATTGCAACGCGCTGCCTCGCTGAGTCTTTTAGCGTTGTTTGCACTTTGCTTGCTTTGGGAAACCTGGCTGGCGCCTCTCAGGCCCGGTGGAACCTTGCTATTTTTGAAGGCGCTTCCCTTGGCGTTTGCGATTCGCGGGGTGGTGCAAGGTAGTCTTTACACCATTCAATGGGCCTCGATGTTAGTGCTGTTGTATTTGATGGAAGGCGTCGTTCGGGTGGTGTCTGATCCGCCCGGGCCTTCAATCGCGCTGGCCTGGCTCGAGATCGTCTTGGCCACTATTTTCTTTTTCTGTTCGGTTTTTTATGTGCGACCTGCAAAACAAATCGTAAAAGCGGCACAGAAGGCCGAGAAATTAAAAGAAAAAGAAAGTAACCGAAATTCGTAAACTGTAGACAACCATGACGTCGAACTCTTGCTTTGAAGCACTTCCTAAGCCAAACTCTTTTGCACAACTGCCGCCAGAGTTTTATACGCGGCTGCCGACCACGCCTCTGAACGAGCCGCGCTTGCTGCACGCCAGCGCTGAAGTGGCGGCGTTGCTGGGGTTGCCGCTCGAGGCGCTCAGCACGCCAGAGTTTTTAGCAGTGGTCAGCGGCTCTTTGCCTCTTCCGGGCGGAGCCACGCTAGCGGCGGTCTACAGCGGGCACCAGTTCGGTGTTTGGGCTGGGCAGCTTGGCGATGGTCGTGCACATTTGCTAGGCGAGATACAAGGGCCAGAAGGGAGTGTTGAGCTGCAACTCAAGGGGGCAGGCATGACGCCGTATTCCCGCATGGGCGATGGACGCGCAGTGGTGCGCTCGTCCGTGCGTGAGTATTTGGCCAGCCATGCAATGCAGGGTTTAGGCATCCCGACCACACGTGCCTTGTCGTTGGTGTCTGCCTCAAATCCAGTGATGCGCGAAACCGTTGAAACGGCTGCAGTGGTTGCCCGAGTAGCGCCGAGTTTTGTGCGCTTTGGTTCCTTTGAGCACTGGGCGTCTCGCAAGCGTCCTGACCATTTACGAACGCTGGCCGACTATGTCATTGACCGGTTTTACCCTGACTGCCGCACGCGTATCGCTCAAGCCACAGCGCCTGCTTACGAACCCTACGTCCAGTTATTGCGCAGGGTCGTGCAACGAACTGCGACGCTCATGGCTGACTGGCAAGTGGTTGGGTTTTGTCACGGCGTGATGAACACGGACAACATGTCGATTTTGGGTCTAACGCTGGATTACGGCCCTTATGGTTTTATGGACGGCTTTGACGCCAGGCATATTTGCAATCACACCGACAGCAACGGCCGCTATGCCTGGCACGCGCAGCCAGCGGTCGCCCACTGGAACCTTTATCAGCTCGCTAATAGTCTGCACGAGATCGTGCCCGACACTGAGCCCCTGCAAGCCGCACTCAACGAGTTTGAGCCCATTTTTTTAGAAGCGATGCAATCGCGCCTGAGTCAGAAACTGGGCTTAGGTCGCTGGCAGTCGGGTGATGAAACCCTGATCGACGAACTCTGGGGTCTGATGCAAGGCAGTCATGCCGACTTTACGCTGACCTTCAGGCAATTGGCCTATGCGCCTGGTTTGACGCTGGCGTTGCAAGGCCAGATCGAGCATGATCTCGGTCAGACAGTGAGTACCAACCTGACGCCTTTTGTCGATTTATTTGTGGATCGTGCTGCCGCGCTGGCCTGGCTAGAAGCCTACGCCAAGCGGCTGGGACCAGAGCCCGCCCAAAACTGGCAAGAGCGGGTCGCAGGGATGCTGGCAGTGAACCCACTCTATGTTTTGCGCAATCACCTTGCGCAGCAGGCCATTGAGGCCGCTGAACGTGGTGACGCGGCCGAGATCGCGCGACAAATGAATGTCCTGCGTAATCCCTTTGTTGCCCAGGCAGGTCAAGAGACCTATGCGGCTGCGCCAGCCGCCGGGACGCCGCATTTAGAGGTGAGTTGCTCGTCATGATGCAATAATGGTGTATTAGGGCTTGCGGGCCCCTGTTCTGCTCATTTTTTTTGGTACTTGCCGCCTATGTCTGGTAATACGCTCGGCACACTATTTTGTGTGACTAATTTTGGTGAATCTCATGGCCCTGCAATTGGCTGTGTCGTCGACGGCTGTCCACCTGGTTTAGTGCTTTGCGAGCAAGATATCCAATTGGAACTTGATCGTCGTCGGCCCGGCACCTCACGCCACGTGACTCAACGTCAAGAGGCCGATCAGGTTGAAATTTTGTCTGGGGTCTATGAGGGCAAAACCACCGGCACACCCATCGCGCTATTGATTCGTAACGTTGATGCACGCAGCAAAGATTACAGCGCGATTGCGGATACGTTCAGGCCGGGCCATGCCGATTTCACTTATTTTAATAAGTACGGTGCGCGTGACCCGCGTGGCGGTGGACGCTCTTCAGCACGGTTAACGGCCCCCACAGTGGCGGCTGGTGCGATCGCAAAGAAATGGCTCGCCGAGCACTTTGGCATCAAGGTGCGCGGCTACATGAGCCAGCTAGGTCCCATCACCATGCCGTTTGTCAGCTGGGATCATGTCCCAAACAACCCGTTTTATGCGGCCAATGACACCAGTGCGCCCGAGCTCGAGGCCTATATGGATAAATTGCGTCACGATGGGGATTCGGTTGGTGCGCGGATTGAAGTGGTCGCAGAGGGCTTGCCGGCGGGTTGGGGGGAGCCCATCTATGATCGTCTAGACGCCGATATCGCCTACGCAATGATGGGTTTAAACGCCGTTAAAGGGGTTGAGATTGGCGCAGGTTTCAAAAGTATTGAGCAACGTGGCTCTGAGCATGGGGACGAAATCACGCCAGAGGGATTTTTAACGAATAATGCCGGCGGTGTGTTGGGCGGGATTTCGACTGGGCAACCCATTACGGTGAGCCTGGCGATCAAGCCAACCTCAAGTATTCGCATCGAGCGGCGCTCGATTGACCGCGCGGGTAACCCAGTGATGGTGCAAACCTTAGGCCGCCATGATCCCTGTGTAGGGATTCGCGCGACCCCGATTGCCGAGGCCTTGCTGGCCTTGATTTTGATCGATCATGCCTTGCGTCACCGTGCGCAGTGCGGCTAGGCCCTAGGCTCGCTATGGCATAATCAGGGGCTACCCCTTTACAACGTCTGTTTGGCAGATAAAGCGTCATGAAAAAAACTCTATACGACAAGCTTTGGGACGCCCATGTGGTTCACGAAGAACCGGATGGCACCGCAATTTTGTACATCGACCGTCATTTGTTGCACGAGGTCACGAGCCCTCAGGCTTTTGAAGGTCTCGATTTGGCAGGTCGTCCGCTGTGGCGCCTCAATGCCAACTTGGCAGTGGCCGATCACAACGTGCCTACACTAGCGCGTGATCGTGCAGAGGGCATTACTGATCCAGTCTCCAAGTTGCAGGTCGATACGCTTGATGCAAACTGCGTGAAGCACAATGTGATTGAATTTCGCATGAACGACTTGCGTCAGGGTATCGTGCACGTGATTGGCCCCGAGCAGGGCGCAACCTTGCCTGGCATGACTGTGGTTTGTGGCGATTCGCACACCAGCACGCATGGCGCTTTTGGTGCCTTGGCGTTTGGTATTGGCACCTCTGAAGTCGAACACGTCATGGCCACGCAAACATTGCAAGCCAAGAAAAACAAAAATATGTTGGTGCGTGTCGAAGGCACTTTGCCGATTGGCTGCACTGCAAAAGACGTGATCCTATATGTGATCGGTCAAATCGGCACGGCCGGTGGCACAGGTCATGCGATTGAATTTGCAGGTAGCACCATTCGCGGCTTGTCCATGGAAGGTCGCATGACCCTGTGCAACATGGCGATTGAAGCCGGTGCGCGTTCAGGCATGGTAGCGGTTGATCAAAAGACGATTGATTACTGTGCGGGTCGCCCCTTTTCGCCAAGTGGCGCGCTGTGGGATGCTGCAGTCGCCTATTGGAAAACACTCCACACTGACGAAGGTGCTTTCTTTGATCGTGTCGTCGAGATTGATGCACGCCAAATTGTGCCTCAGGTCACTTGGGGGACTTCGCCCGAGATGGTCTTGCCTGTCACCGGCCGTGTGCCTGATCCAGATCGCGAAAAAGACGACATGCGCCGCGAAGGCATGGAGCGCGCCTTGGTATACATGGGCCTCAAACCCAATACTTTGATCGAAGACATCAAGATCGATCGCGTGTTTATCGGCTCGTGCACCAACTCGCGTATTGAAGATTTGCGCGCTGCGGCCGTTGTTGCTCGGGGTCGCAAGGTCGCTAGTAATGTGCGGCAAGCACTTGTGGTGGCGGGCTCGGGTTTGGTCAAAGCACAAGCCGAGCGCGAAGGTCTAGACAAGATTTTTATCGAGGCTGGCTTTGAATGGCGCGAGCCAGGTTGCTCTATGTGCCTGGCCATGAACGCCGACCGCATCGAGCCCGGCGAGCGTTGCGCCTCGACTTCAAATCGTAATTTTGAAGGACGCCAAGGGCAGGGTGGTCGCACCCATCTCGTGAGTCCGGCAATGGCAGCAGCTGCAGCCGTGTCGGGTCATTTCGTTGACGTACGTAACCTCCGGTAAACATCATGGATTCTTTCACTACGCATCAAGGTTTGGTCGCCCCGCTCGATCGTGAAAACGTCGACACCGATTTGATCATTCCAAAGCAGTTTTTGAAGTCAATCAAGAGCACAGGGTTTGGCCCGAATCTGTTCGACGAGATCCGCTATCTGGATCACGGCGAACCGGGCATGGATAACTCTAAACGCCCCTTGAACCCTGAATTCATTTTGAATCACTCGCGCTATCAAGGTGCTTCGATTTTGTTGGGCCGCAAAAATTTTGGCTGCGGTTCGAGCCGCGAGCACGCGCCTTGGGCGTTGGCGCAATACGGCTTTCGGGCAGTGATTGCCTCGTCCTTTGCCGACATCTTTTTCAACAACAGCTACAAGACAGGGTTCTTGCCGATTGTGTTGTCTGAGTTACAAATTTCGCGTCTGTTTGACGAGGTACGTGGTTTTGTTGGTTACAAGCTGACAATCGATCTTGAAAAACAAGTCGTGATTGCCCCTGACGGTCGGGCGATGGATTTTGACATTACGGCACACCGCAAATATTGCATGATCAATGGGCTGGATGAAATTGGTTTGACTCTGCGCCAAGCCGATAAGATTCGAACCTTTGAAGCCGAGCGCCTGGCCCGCCATCCGTGGTTAGATGTTCAACCAATCGGTGCACGTTAATTCACATATACGTTGGGCCGGTTTACCGGCCCTTTACTTTTGGATCAAGGCAACAGGACGAACATGACGCAAAAAATTGCAGTATTGCCGGGCGATGGGATCGGCGCCGAAATTATCGAACAAGCGGTTCGTGTGCTGGGCGCGCTCAAACTACCTCTTGAAATCAGCCACGCACCGGTTGGCGGCACGGCTTACGACTTGCATGGTCATCCCTTGCCTCCTGCAACCTTAAAGCTTGCTCAAGAATCAAACGCTGTCTTGTTTGGTGCAGTTGGCGACTGGAAATACGACAAGCTGCCACGCGAGCATCGCCCTGAACAAGCGATTTTGGGTTTGCGTAAAGCGCTCGGTTTGTTTGCAAATTTTCGCCCAGCAATCTTGTACCCTGAGTTAGCTAATGCGTCATCCTTGAAGCCCGAAATTGTCTCTGGCCTAGATATTTTGATTTTGCGTGAACTCACCGGCGATATTTATTTTGGTTCGCCACGTGGTGTGCGCGTGGCCCCTGATGGCCCATTTGCGGGCGAGCGTGAAGGCTTTGACACCATGCGTTATGCCGAACCCGAGATTCGCCGGATCGCGCATTTGGGTTTTCAGGCAGCGCTTAAGCGTCAACGCCGTTTGTGTAGCGTCGATAAGGCCAACGTGCTTGAAACCTCGCAACTGTGGCGCGATATCGTGACCGAGATTGGTAAAGAGTATCCTGATGTGGCGCTATCGCACATGTATGTTGATAATGCCGCGATGCAGTTGGTGCGCGCCCCGCGCGACTTTGATGTGATTGTGACGGGCAATTTGTTTGGTGACATTCTGTCTGATGAAGCGTCGATGTTGACCGGTTCAATCGGCATGCTGCCCTCCGCCTCACTCAACGCCTCAGGCCAAGGTCTGTACGAGCCAAGCCATGGCTCGGCGCCGGATATCGCGGGTAAAGGCGTGGCAAATCCCTTGGCCACGATTTTGTCGGCGGCCATGATGTTGCGATATTCGCTAAATGAAACCGCTCAAGCGGATCGTATTGAGCAGGCTGTTAGAAAAGTTTTGCAACAAGGACTGCGCACTTCCGACATCTACGAACAAGGCACGACCAAAGTCGGGACGGCTGCCATGGGCGACGCTGTACTCAAGGCCTTGGGGTAGTGCGGTGTTAAAATTCAGTGTAAGTGTAGGTATTTAAACGATTTTTTGGTCTTTGGCGATGAAACAGTCTGTTGGTTTGTTAGGTTGGCGTGGGATGGTGGGCTCTGTGCTCATGCAACGCATGCGCGACGAGGGTGATTTTGCCCTGATCGACCCGGTATTTTTTTCAACAAGTAATGCGGGTGGACGTGCACCCGAGTGGGCAGGTGCGACGGCGTTACAAAATGCCTTTGACATCGACGCGTTAAAAAAACTACCCATTATCGTGACGGCGCAGGGTGGCGATTACACCTCTGAGGTCTACCCCAAGCTGCGCGCAGCGGGCTGGACTGGCCTGTGGATCGATGCAGCCAGTACGTTGCGCATGAAAGATGATGCAATCATTGTGCTTGATCCCGTTAACCGATCTGTGATTGACGCTGCACTCAAACGCGGGGGTCGAGACTTTATTGGCGGTAATTGCACAGTCAGCTGCATGGTGATGGGCTTAGCAGGCTTGTTTAATGCAGGTTTGGTCGAGTGGCTGACCAGCATGACGTATCAGGCGGCCTCGGGCGGCGGCGCCCAGCATATGCGTGAATTACTGACGCAGTTTGGCTTGCTGAATGCCGCTGTGAAGGCGCAGCTTGACGATCCGGCTTCGGCGATTCTTGACATTGACCGAAACGTATTGGCGTTGCAACAAAGCGGTCAACTACTCACCGAGCACTTCGGAGTTCCATTAGCAGGCAATTTGATTCCCTGGATCGATAAGGATCTTGGTAATGGGATGTCGCGGGAAGAGTGGAAAGGCGAGGCTGAAACCAATAAGATTTTAGGTCGCGGCGCTGGGTTTGGCTCAACCCCCATTGCGATTGACGGTTTGTGCGTGCGCATTGGTGCGATGCGTTGCCATAGCCAGGCGCTCACGATTAAGCTGACTCGCGATGTCCCGATCGATGAGATCACTGATATTGTCAAAAACGGGACGGCCTGGACCAAAGTCGTTGCTAACACTAAAGATGCCACGCTCGCGGGGTTGTCACCCGTGGCGGTCACGGGTACGCTAGACATACCGGTAGGGCGCCTGCGTAAGTTATCAATGGGATCTGAGTATTTGGGGGCCTTTACGGTGGGCGACCAGTTGTTATGGGGTGCAGCTGAACCCTTGCGTAGGATGTTGCGTATTGCTTTGGGCGAACTGTAGGTTTAAAAGGGTACAACGATGCGTGATGATCTAAATTCTTTGTGTCAGATAGCGCAAAAACTGGGCTTCGCTCTGGGTTTGTCTTTAGTTGTTTCTTCGCAAACACTTGCCGCGAAAGCCGGACATGGTCGCGTTGATTCAAGCGCTGGCACCCCGTTACAGATTTCGATTCCCTTGCTCGATTTAGCTGCTGCGGATCTTCCAACCTTGCAGGTTAAGGTGGCCTCTGCAGACGCCTGGGCCAAAGCGGGCCTGACGCCCCCTGCCAGCCTCGAGTCAATGGTGGTTACCGTTGAGCCTGGCTTTGCAAAAGATTCGCGTACCCTGGTGTTGCGTTCGACTCAGTCGGTCAACCGGCCTGTGATTGATGTCTTGCTTGAGGTGTCTTCTGCAAGCGGTGCCTCCCAAGTGCAATCGAGTTTTCTTGTTTTAACTCAAGCGAACAATGCGTCTGCTGGCGGTACCGTGGTCGTCAAATCAGGCGACACGCTCTCAGCAATCGCACTGAGTCATGCCGTACCCGGTGCCGATCTTTATCAGATGCTTTGGGCGCTTTATCAGGCCAATCCGCAGGCGTTCTTCTCGCAGAACATGAATCTGCTCAAAGTCGGCGCGGTACTCACGATTCCTCAGGCCGAGACGGTACGTGCGATTGACACGAAGCTCGCACGCGAAATGTACTTAAAACACATTGCGGCCTTCAACGCGCGAAGTGGCGGCACAAGAACCGCTTCAACAGGGCCCACGCCTCAAGCGGCGGCGCCTGCAGCTTCGACACAAGCTGGCACAGTATCGACCCCTAGTGCGCCTACCCCCGCGACTGCGTCGGGTGATCGGGTGCGTCTGACCTCGTCTAACACCACCGAGCAAAGCGAAGACGCGCGCGTGGCTGCTGCCAAAGAAATCGCAGAGATTCAGTCACGCGTAGAAAGCTTGCAACAAAATATCAAGCAGCTGAAAGACACCTTGAGTCAGCCGGGCAGTGCGCCGCAAACTGGCGCACCCGGAGCCACGGGTGCTGCGGGTGCAACAGGTGCAGTTGGTGCAACAGGTGCTGCGGGTGCAACAGGTAGTACGGGTGCTCCGGGTGCAACTTCGGGTGCAACTTCGGGTGCAACTGCAGGTGCAACTTCGGGTGCAACAGGCACTGCAGGCAGCACTGGTGTCTTGGGTGCTCCTGGAAGCGCCGGCACGCCAGGCAGCGCAGGCGTGGCAGGTCAGGCAGGAGTCGCTGGGACTCAGGCGGGTGCAGTCGCGGGTGCGGCTGTGGCTGCGGGCAATACGGCACCAACCACGACAACCACCACTGAATCTGCTGGAACGGGTGGGTTTCAGGCGACTGTAGGCAAGCTGTGGGCGGGCCTGACTGGTAGCGCGCTTGGTATGTTGACGGCGTTCTTGGCACTCGGTGGTTTGTTAGTGGCGTGGCTGTTACGCCGCGCAAGCGCACGCCGCGAACAAGACGAAAATGAATCTGATGACGCGCCACGGCCGCTTAATCCAGAGGCCGTCAATGCCTTTGATCAAAAGCTCAAGGGTTTGGATCTGAACCTTGATGCTTCAGCCACGCCCGCTAAGGTCGAGCCCTCGCTCGCAAAGCCGACTTAAATGTTTTGGGCGTACGCCAAGTCTTGGCAATGTGGTTCAGGCTAAGTCTTTTGAGTGGCTACTGGCTTTTTAGGGCGGTCCTCTGATGAGTCGGGTCGCGTTAGGACTCTCTTATGATGGACGTCCCTGGCAGGGCTGGCAAACGCAGCCCAACGGCCAAACTGTTCAAGATTCTCTCGAGCGCGCCTTGGCGGTCTTTGCAACCGTGCCCGTGCGCACCACCTGCGCGGGTCGTACTGACACGGGCGTGCACGCACTCGGACAAGTGGTTCATTTTGATTGCGATGTTCCTCGCACGCCCGAGTCTTGGGTCAGAGGGGTTAATGCACATTTGCCCGACACGATCTCTGTGCAATGGGCGCAGTATGTCTCTGAGGATTTTCATGCGCGCTTTTCGGCCCGCGAACGGGCCTACACCTATGTCATTTTAAATAGTCGAGTACGTCAACCTTTATGGGCGGGCAGGGCGGGCTGGGT
Organism: Bordetella parapertussis; assembly: GCA_945872285.1. Taxonomy (GTDB): domain Bacteria; phylum Pseudomonadota; class Gammaproteobacteria; order Burkholderiales; family Burkholderiaceae_B; genus Zwartia; species Zwartia parapertussis_D. The sequence goes on from CAMBZR010000006.1 coordinate 69,050, forward strand.
GTTTCAAACCCTTGAGTTGCAGGCCATGCAGCAGGCAGCACAGTGTTTATTAGGCGAGCACGACTTCAGCAGTTTTCGGTCTTCGCAATGTCAGGCTAAGTCACCTGTGCGCACGCTAACCGAGTTGAATGTTTGGCAAAAAGGCCAGCTGATTTACGTATCCTTGCGCGGTAACGCCTTTTTGCACCACATGGTACGCAACATTGTTGGCGCACTCATACAAATTGGACAGGGCAGGCAACCCGTTGAATTTATGGCCGCCTTGCTTGCCTTTAAAGATCGCACAAAGGGCTCGCCTACCTTCTCGCCTGACGGCTTATATTTAACCGAGGTGTCTTATCCGCCTGGCGCGCTGTTACAGCGTCAGGGTACCGGGCTTGGGTGGCAAGATCTCGGTCTAGAATAGATTCTATTCATTTATATCCTCTGACATGACTACCAGTCCAATGCTCGCACGCACTCGCATCAAAATCTGCGGCCTGACACGTGCGCAAGATGTTCGCAACTCAGTGCGTAACGGCGCTGATGCGCTAGGCTTTGTCTTTTATCCGCCCAGCAAACGCTTTGTGAGCGCTGCCCATGCGGCAGAGCTGTGTGCTGATCTGCCCGCGTTCGTAAGCACCGTGGCGTTATTCGTCAATCCCGAACCACAGACAGTGAAAGACGTACTGAGCACTTTGCGCCCGAGTTTGCTGCAGTTTCATGGCGATGAAGATCCAGACTTTTGTGCCTCGTTTGGGGTGCCCTACCTTAAAGCGTTCAGAGTCGGTGCGCCCGGCTTGGATACTGCAGCTAATTTACTGACAACTTGTCGTGCATTTTCGCAAGCGGCTGGCTGGTTGTTTGATAGCTACACTGCGGCTTTCGGCGGCAGTGGCCACGGCTTCGATTACGCGCTTCTGGCCGACTTACAAGCGCCGCTTTCGCCCGTACGACCCGTGATTTTGTCTGGGGGGTTAACCGCAGTAAACGTCCAGGCGGCTGTTCGAACGCTTACGCCCTGGGCCGTGGATGTCAGCAGCGGGGTCGAAGACAGTCCAGGTGTGAAGTCTGAAAAAAAGATCGAAGCCTTTGTGCAAGCGGTTCGGCAAACGAATCCGAACGCTTCGCTTTGACAGTCGGTCTTAAATGCCGATACAATAGTTCTCTTACAGGCGGTTAGCTCAGCTGGTTAGAGCGCCACGTTGACATCGTGGAGGTCGTTGGTTCGATTCCAATACCGCCTACCAAACAATCCAGCAACAACCCCAGCGATGGGGATTTTTTTTGTCTGGTCTTCGATTGCAACGGCTAACCCTAAATATTTCTCCCGCGCGAGGTAACCTCTTATGACAAAAAAAGAAGAGCTCGATCCAGATACCCAAGCCTTAATCGAGTGGTGCACCGAAGTTGAGGGCTTTTTAGTCGCGGCGGGCGCGAGTTTGCGCGAAGCGCAAGGCTATATCGAAGAGCAGGCAGAGTGGTTCACCGATCAGTTTTATGAAGGGTTGACACCTCAAGAAGCTGCCAAGGCGTCTCTAAACGAGCCTTAAACCCTTGTAATGCTAAAATCTTGATTGTTTTTAACTGGATTTTGCATGTGATTTGAGAGGGTCTGCGTAGCGGGTTTGCTTGCCTAAAGTCTTGGCGCAAACAAGTTGTGTTCAAAGTCCTGCCAACAACATGTCGCTTCTGCTCGAGTCAACGCCACCCAATAATGATCGCCATTACATTGCCAGACGGTTCTCAACGCCAATATCCGGGCCCAGTCACGGTTGCCGAGGTGGCGCAATCGATTGGTGCAGGCCTTGCCCGCGCCGCCTTGGGCGGTCGTGTCACGCGCGGCGAACAGTCGCAGTTGGTGGACACCAGCCACCTGATTGAAC
>CAMBZR010000007.1 GCA_945872285.1 Bordetella parapertussis
GTTCGATATGCCCTTCGAGTTCGAGGGTAAAAAGTTCAACTTGTAGCGTAGCCGCGGGCAAGCCGGTGCGGCGCTGTAGTTGCTCTTCTGTGACGAGATCGTAGCCGATTGCGCCCCAGACCGGTGACTCGGGGACGCGGTCGGCAGACACGAGGTCTGCACCCGCCAGCTCAGGCAAGACGCTTGCGCGCGCGAGGCCCGCGTTAGGGAGCAGCTCGGCCAAAATATCGGCGCCTGATTCGACGAGCTTAGCGCCTTGTTTAATCAGTGCGTGCGGTCCGCGCGAAAGCGGCGAATGCAGCGAACCCGGCAGCGCATAGACCTCGCGCCCGAGTTCAACGGCTAAACGCGCCGTAATTAAAGAGCCACTTTTAAGCGCGGCTTCGACCACAATCACGCCCAGACTCAAGCCTGCAACAATGCGATTACGTTTTGGAAAATTCGCTGCCAGCGCTGGGCAACCTAGGCCAAATTCAGACAAAATCAAGCCGTCGTTGGTAAGAATATCGTCTGCGAGTGACTGGTGCGCGGTGGGATAGATCAGATCAGCGCCGGTTCCTAAGACCGCGATGGTTCCGCCTGCGTTGCGCCCAGCTTTTAGTGCGCCGCGATGCGCCGCGGCATCGATGCCGTGGGCCAGACCGCTCACGATTGCAAAGCCTTGTTGCGCCAGATGTGTGGCAAAGGCCTGCGCGTGGGCCAAACCGTCAGCGGTGGCGTTGCGCGCACCCACCAGCGCGAGCGCATCTTGTTCAAGACGCCTTAAGGCGCCTTGGGTATACAACACCAAGGGCGCATCGGGTGTGTGGCGCAAACGCTCCGGATAATAACGATGGCCAGGCGTCACGAGCGCGCGCCCGGGTTCGCTTGCCCAGCGCAGTGCGTGTTCAATCGCTTGCGCATCGGCAATGCTCAGGGGCTGCTTCAGCTGTGCCGCCAGCGGTGCCGAAAGCATGGCCCTCAGGGTCGCGTACGACGCTTGATAAAGCGCGCAGGGGTCTTGGAAGTGTTGTAAGAGTCTGTGGGCGTGGATGGAACCGATGCCCGGCTGAAGGCTTAAGCGCAGCCACGCGGCCAGCGTATCGTCAGAAAGAGTCTTTTGCATGGTGCCGAGTGTGCCACGCGCAGTGGCCAGAACCCAAGCTTGAGCAGGCTAAAAACATCCTGCCTGAGGCGCGAATGCCAAGCGCGTTGCGCGCCCGGCAGCCGCCGCGGCTTGCACCGTTCGGTTGTTTGACCCTTGACGCCGCAGACCCAGGCGATCGGGCTCATCACAAGGTTTCATTGGAATTCAGCGCCTGATTGACATCCTCCCCGCCCTCAGTCGATGACTGCCGCTTGCGCGCAAAGGACGGGGATTCCTACGGTGCTCAGGCAAACGCTGCCTGAGTCACTTCGGTGGGTTCCTGCTTCATTGAGTGGTCTGACTGCACCGACTCTCCACGGGCTAACAAGCGGTATCCCCGCTCTAAAATATTAATCGCGCCAACGACATCAGCGTGATTTTCGTAGCCGCAATCGAGGCACAGGAATTTCGCGTGTGTTTGTCGATTCTCTTTTGACACATGGCCGCAGACCGGACACGTTTGGCTTGTGTGCTGCGGCGGTACGGCCAACAATATGCCGCCGTTCCACTGGACTTTGTAGTCGAGTTGTCGCCTGAGCTCACCCCATTCCTGATCGAGAATGGCACGGTTTAGGCCAGACTTTTGTTTCACCCGTTTACCGTGCTGTTCGCGATTGCCCTTGGCGGACTGTGACATGTTCTTGACCTGCAAATCCTCAATACCTACGAGCGCGTGGTTTTGGCTGAGCGTGGTACTGGCCTGATGCAGGAAATCTTTTCTGGCATTCGCAATAGCGGTGTGAAGCTTCTGAACTTTGGTTTTCGCCTTCTTCCAGTTGTTGCTGAACTTTTGTTTACGACTCATGCAGTCCCCGCTTCACGTTTCCAAACGGGCAGCTTAGCTGCCATTGCCACGTAGCCAATGAACTTATTGTCCGCTGCATGATTCTCTTTTTGCAGTGCCAAAGCCTTGTTGTAGACGAACCGACACGAGCCAGAGAATCTGCGCATATCGCGCAGCTGGTCGCCATTTGGCATTAATTCGTATTTGTAGGCCTGCAAACGTTTCATACCTTGAATTATATTTGCGCGATCAAGGTAGATCACCAAATTACCTGTGTAAAAGTTGTATCTGTAAGGTACAAATTCTGTGAGTCTTTGCAACAAAAACTGTTTCTGTGTAACAAAATATAGGCGTGATGGTTTCACTAAGGAAAGACTTGCCGACCTGCGCCCGATATTTGCCAGCGTTTGTACTGATTTCGATTCAGCGCTAATAGAGTTTGAAGGAGAAGAATACGATCACGTGCACTTACCGGTGAACTATCCACCTAAAGTGGCCGTGTCAAAACCCGTGAATAGTCTCAAGGGTATTTCTAGCTTGATGATTCGCAAAAAGAATGGCCCAACATCCGTAAAAAACTTTAGGGCGGCGCTTTGTGGTCGCCAAGTTATTTTTCAGGAAGCTGCGGCAGTGCGCCAATTTCCGTTATTTGCAAGTATATTAAGCAATGACGAGCGCTACGCTAAATTAAGGGCTAAAGAATGGAATGCTGCGCCTTCCGCGCTTACATCCTCGCCCTGAATGGCGAGGTTTTACGCGCAAATCCGATAAACTAAACTATTGCCAATGTTACAAATTGAATGACTTTGCTCGCATGGCTCTGCTAACTATCCTGCACTACCCTGATAAACGCCTGCACAAGGTTGCGAAACCTGTGGCGGCGGTCACTGAGCGTATCCGCAAGTTGGCGGCCGATATGGCCGAGACCATGTATGACGCACCGGGTGTGGGTCTGGCGGCTACGCAAGTCGACGTGCACGAACGCGTCGTGGTGATCGATGTCAGCGAAGATAAAGACGACTTAATGGTGCTGATTAATCCCGAGATCTTGTCTCGTAGTGACGAGCAAAAAACCCACGAAGAGGGCTGTTTGTCGGTGCCTGGTGTCTTTGACGAGGTGGAGCGGCCTGCGACGGTGCGCATACGGGCGTTGAACCTCGAAGGCGAGGTACACGAATTTGAGGCCGAAGGCTTGCTGGCAGTGTGCGTACAGCACGAGATTGATCATTTAAACGGTAAGGTGTTTGTGCAGCACTTGTCTTATTTGAAGCAGACACGGCTCAAAGCTCGCCTGCGTAAAGAACAACGCGAACTCGAGCGCGCCTAGCAGCTCATGCACATCGAAATCGTAGGGTATTTGGCGGCATTTTTAACAACGGCCGCATTTTTTCCGCAGACATACAAAACGATCAGAACGCGGGATACCCGAGCGATATCGCTTGCAATGTACGTGATGTTCACTTTGGGCATCGCCATCTGGCTCGCGTATGGACTGCTGATCGAATCCTGGCCGCTTATTTTTTCTAATTCTCTTACGTTCGTGATGGCGGCCACGATTTTGGTGCTGAAGCTCAAAGAGCGCTAAATTTTTTGGTGCTTGTCCAACCTTGAATAAACGCAGCAGCACTTTGTCGCTTGCCACCAGCACGCTGTAGTTCAGTCAAGCGCAACACGCCTTGTGCCGTAGCAAGGTCAAGGCCCTCGGGGCTGGCACCGATCACGGTGCCCGGGGTGGCTTGCTGAGTGGAGGTCGTAAGGGCCACGGCGTTCCAGACTTTTACTGGCTCGTCAATGTCTGGCAGCTGCAGTGTGGCACCGGGGGCCGGGTTAAAGGCCCGAATCCGGCGTGCAAGCTGTTCGGCTGGCTGGGTGAAGTCAAGTGCGGCCTCGGCTTTGTCGAGCTTGGCGGCGTAGGTCGAGCCCTCGACCGGTTGGGGTTGCGCGGTTAAGGTCCCAAGAGGCAGCGCCTGTAAAGCCGCCACGATGAGGCGAGCCCCTTGCTCGGCTAACTTATCGTGCAGCGTCGCCGCAGTCTCAGTGTTGGTGATTGCCAAAGGCTCAACCAACAGCATGGCACCGGTATCCAGACCCTCGTTCATTTGCATGATCGTGACACCAGTTTGCGCGTCACCGGCTTCGATGGCGCGTTGAATGGGGGCCGCTCCACGCCAGCGCGGCAACAGGCTGGCGTGAATATTCAGGCAGCCGTAGCGCGGCATGGTGAGCACCCAGTTTGGCAAAATTAGGCCGTAGGCGGCAACCACTAAAACGTCGAGCTGAGCCAGCTCAAGGGCGGCTTGCACGCTACGCGCCTCGTCTGGATACTTGCCGTCAAGCCGCAAACTGCGCGGTTGACCGATAGCGATTTCGTGCTTGAGGGCACACTGCTTCACGGCGCTTGGCGTGAGCTTAAGACCACGCCCTGAGGGTCGATCGGGCTGAGTCAGTACTAACTTTACCTTAAATCCAGCTGCCAGAATCGCCTGCAGAGCTTGGGCTGAAAACTCAGGCGTGCCGGCAAATCCGACTCGCAAGGGGGCCGAGATTTGTGTAGAAGGCCGTGGTGCTATTGCAGGCATATTGCTCAAATCCTGTTCAGAGACGGGTCACCGATCCGTCGCCCGTGGTCGCCACTGAAGGTGAGCTCAAGGGGTGGTGTGAGCGCGCTAAATCTTTTCTGCCCACAAGTCGTACTCGTCAGAGTCAGTCACGCGCACCCTCACCATGTCGCCCGGTTTCAGGGGCACAGCACTATCCACAAACACGTTGCCATCGATCTCGGGTGCGTCAGCGCTCGAGCGTCCGACTGCGCCTTCGTCATCGACCTCATCAATCAAGACGTCAAACTCTTTGCCGACTTTACGTGCCAGGCGTTCGGTTGAAATCGCCTGCTGGTGTGCCATAAAGCGGTCGTAACGCTCTTGCTTGACCTCGTCGGGCACGGCCCCTTCAAGCGCATTAGCGGACGCACCTTCGACGGGCGAATATTGAAAGCAACCGACGCGATCGAGTTGGGCCTCTGACATCCAGTCAAGCAGGTATTGAAACTCGCTTTCTGTTTCGCCGGGAAACCCAACAATAAAGGTCGAGCGCAAAGTGATGTCGGGGCACTGCTCGCGCCAGCGATGAATTCGCGCCATCGTCCGGTCTTCAAAGGCGGGGCGTTTCATGGCCTTCAAAATACGTGGGCTGGCGTGCTGAAACGGGATATCGAGGTAAGGCAAAATTTTGCCCTCGGCCATCAAAGGAATCACTTCGTCGACATTTGGATAGGGATAGACATAGTGCAGGCGCACCCAAATCCCTAATTCAGATAAAGCTGAGCAAAGCTCGGTCATACGCGTTTTAACGGGGCGACCATTCCAGAAGCCGCTGCGGTATTTGACATCTACGCCATAGGCGCTGGTGTCTTGCGAAATCACCAACAACTCTTTGACTCCAGCGCGTGCCAGACGTTGGGCTTCGTCAAGTACATCCCCCACGGGGCGGCTGACCAGATCGCCACGCATCGAGGGGATGATGCAGAAGCTGCAGCGATGGTTACAGCCTTCAGAGATTTTTAGATAAGCGTAGTGGCGCGGGGTCAGTTTGATCCCTTGTGGCGGAACCAAATCGGTAAAAGGATCGTGCAAGGGGTTGGGCGGCGCAGCCTCGTGCACTGCGCGCACGACCTGCTCGTATTGTTGCGGCCCAGTCACCGCCAATACGCTAGGGTGCACCGCTCGAATCACCGACTCATCGACCCCCATACAGCCAGTCACAATGACACGACCGTTTTCGGCGATGGCCTCGCCGATGGCGTCTAAGGACTCGGCCTTGGCGCTATCAATAAAGCCGCAGGTATTGACCACCACCACATCGGCATTGATATAGTCAGGCACAATTAAATAGCCCTCGGTACGCAACTGGGTAAGGATACGTTCAGAATCAACCAGCGCTTTGGGGCACCCGAGACTGACAAAACCGACTTTTGGGGAAGACATGACGCGCCACCTGTCAGGCCGTAGCCCGCATGAAAGAGAGGCTGATTTTACCTTCGATCGTCGCGAGCCCCTACAATTGAGCCATGACGCAAAATGCCTCCGCACTCTCCGATAGTTTATTAGCCGCCGCGCGCGCCCTCGGCGCAGTCGAAAACGGTCAGTCTTTAACCGAAGCCTTGCTCGAGGTGCAGCCTGATTTGCGGCCTTCCGCGCAGTCCTTGAGCTTTTATGCGATGCGGCATTGGGGGCAGGCGATGGTGTTACGGCGCCTGTTGCTAGAGCGGGTGCCGCAAAACCCAACTATTTTTGCGCTGCTCGGGTTAAGCCTGCTGCTGCTTGAGGTGGCGCTCAGTGACCCCGCCGAGCGCGACGCCACCGCACCGACCTACACGGCGCACACCTTGGTGGATCAGGCCGTGCAGGCCACCCAGGGGCAGCGTGATACCTTGAACTTCAAAGGCTTAGTCAATGCCATCTTGCGCCGCTTTCAGCGCGAGCGGGCCGAACTGCTGTTGCAACTCGCGCAAGATCTCGAGGCACAGTACAACCATCCGAAGTGGTGGATCGAGGCGTTGCAAAAGGCCTACCCGCAAGAGTGGCAGCGTCTGCTCGAAACCGCAAATGTGCATCCGCCACTCACCTTGAGGGTCAACCTGCGCGCGACCACCCGTGCAACCGTTGAACAGGCCTTCGCAGCCCAAGGCATCGCCTCAACGGCGTTTGGCGCCGCCGGGCTGGTGCTTGAAGTGCCAAGGTCAATCGCTTCGTTGCCAGGCTATGCGCAGGGTTGGTGGTCGGTACAAGACGCGGGCGCGCAGCTTGCAGCGCCGCTGCTTGAGTTAAAAGACGGCATGCGTGTCTTGGATGCTTGTGCGGCCCCAGGAGGCAAGACCGCGCATATGCTTGAACTGGCCAAGCTCAAACTGGTCGCGCTAGACATCGACAACGCCCGAATGGGCCGGGTCGAGCAAAACCTAGAACGGCTGGGACTGCTGACCGACGAGGTCGAGTTGATTGCCGAGAGCGCCATGCGTGCGCATACCTGGTGGGACGGCAAGCCCTTCGATGCCGTGCTGGCCGACGTTCCCTGCACCGCCTCGGGCATTGTGCGCCGTCATCCCGATATTCGCTGGTTGCGTCGCGCCACCGATTTGAGTGCGACCGCCAAACTGCAAAGAGAAATATTAGACTCACTCTGGAGTCTGGTGGCGCCTGGTGGCAAATTGTTGCTTGTGACGTGTTCGATTTTTACTGAAGAAGGCGAAGCGCAGGCGGCTGCATTCACTAAGCGTCATGCACAAGCGCTGCGTTTGCCGGCACCCGGACAGCTTTTGCCTTGCGTGGCGGATGCCGAGCATCCGGCTGGGCAAGATGGGTTCTTTTATGCCTTGTTTTCTCGTCAAGTTTAGGCGTTAATTAGGCCATGACTGCTTCGAAGATCACGTGGCCCTCTGTGTTTAACCGCACGTGCTTAAGCGTGCTGGCTGTCTTGCTGTGCTTTTGTGCCACGGCGAGTCAGGGAGCCGAGCCCAGAATTGAGCGCATCGAACCCTTGCTTGCAGAGGGCCAGTTGACACTTGATCTGGATTCAAACTTCGAACTGGGCCGGGTCGTGATTGAGGCTGCCGAGCGCGGTGTGCCCTTGTATTTCACGTTTGATTTAAAAATCACGTCACCACGCTGGTGGTGGTTTGAGCGTGTGTTAGTTGAAGCGACGCTGACTAAGCGCCTGACCTATAACGTGCTCACGCAGCAGTGGCGCGTGGCAACCGGCGATTTGTTTGTGCCCGAGCGCTCGCTGCCCGAGGCGCTGGCGGTGCTTAAGCAGGTGCGAGCCTGGCCAGTTGCGCCCTCTGATCGCTTTGAAAAAAATCAGCGTTACGACGGGAAAATTCGGTTTCGGCTCGATTCCTCGCAACTCGCGCGGCCCTTGCAACTGGAGGCCTCTAAACGCAGCGCCTGGACGCTTGCAAGTGAGTGGACGCCGTTTGACTTTGCGATCCAGTCCGAGGCGGCAAAAAAATGAACCGACTGCTTCGCCTCGTTTTATTTACTGCGGTCAGTAGCGGCGCTGGCCTGTTTGGCCTGCTGGCCTGGTCAACCGGAAACGCTTCACGCGTGGCGCAGTATCAGGGCTTGTTGCTATGGCTCAATGGGGCGTTGGCCCTCGCGCTGTTTGTTTGGGTCGTTGCCCTAAGTGCGCGCTTGCTGTTGCAATTGCGCAGTGGGCAGTTCGGCGCGCGGTTGACGGCACGCTTTGCTCTGGCGTTCGCACTCATTGGTGTGCTTCCGGGCGCGTTGATTTATGGCGTCTCGTTGCAGTTCATGGCGCGCTCGATTGAGTCGTGGTTTAACGTGCGCGTCGATACGGCGCTTGAGTCGGGCCTGGCCTTGGCGCGCGCAGCGCTCGAAGCGCAACTCGCCGAGCTTGAGGCGCGCGCGCGCATCATGACACCCGAACTAAACCTGACGCCCGACGCCGAAGTGGCAGGCGTGCTCGCGCGCCTGCGAGAAGCGAGTGGCCCAGTCGATGCAATGGTGTTCAGTGGCGGCGGTCGGGTAATCGCGTTTTCTAGCGACAATCTCGGGGCGCTATCGCCGCAACCCCCACCGGCAGCAATTTTGAATCAGCTTCGTATTACGCGGGGCTATTCAAAGACCGATAGCGCTGATGCACTGAACAACCAAACCGGTGAGCCAGGTTCGCAGCTTAGGGTGATTGTGCCCCTGACGGCACCTGAGCGTACCGAAACCGCGTTGGGCGTCAACGCCGACTCGCGCTGGCTGCAACTGGTGCAACCGGTCTCTGAAAAAATTGCCCGCAACGCCAGTGAAGTGCAGCAAGGGAATAGAGACTATCAAGAGCTCGCCTTGTCCCGACAAAGTCTGCGCAACTTGTTTGGCGTCACGCTCACGCTAGCGTTATTGCTGGCGGTATTCGCGGCCATCGCGGTCGCCCTGTATTTGTCTAAAAAACTGGTTCGGCCCCTTTTGGCGTTGGCCGCAGGCACGCAGGCTGTCAGCGTGGGTGATTATCGCGCCTTGCCCGAACCGCCCACGAACGACGAGGTGGGGCAACTAACCCGCTCGTTTAACACCATGACGCGTCAGCTCGACGAAGCTCGGCGCATGGTCGAGACCAACCGTAGTCAATTGCAACGCTCAAACGTTTATCTTGAAAGTGTTCTGGCAAATTTATCGGCGGGCGTCTTGGTGTTTGACGAGCGGTTTTTGCTAACCACTTTTAATCAAGGGGCGCAAACTATTTTGAAGGCCGATTTGCGCACCGCGCCTGGTCGCCTCTTGCAGACTGTTGAGGGGATGAATGAATTTGCGATGCGCATCAAGCAAGCGTTTTCTGAGCACAGCGCGGTGGGGTCTGAGCGCACGCACTGGCAAGAACAGTTTGAGCTGACGTTGCGCGAGCCCGGCGCGCAGGAGCAAAGTTTTACACTGACCTTGCTCGTACGTGGCACGCAGCTTAGTGTGGACGGTCGCGATAACGGTTACATGGTGGTGTTTGACGATATTACCGAAGTGATTTCGGCGAGCCGCAGCCTGGCTTGGGGCGAAGTCGCGCGCCGACTCGCGCACGAAATCAAAAATCCCCTGACGCCGATTCAACTGTCGGCAGAACGGTTGGCCATGAAGCTCGCGCCTAAACTTGAGCCACTTGATGCGCAGTTGCTCGAGCGGGCGACGAATACGATCGTGAACCAAGTGAGTTCTTTGAAGCACATGGTGGACGACTTTCGTGAATATGCGCGTAAGCCGCCTGTGGTGTTGGCGCCGGTGGATTTCAACGCAATGGTCGATGAAGTTTTGGGCTTGTATGGCTGGGATCCTCAGAGCGGCGCAGCGCCCGACGAACCCTCTGCGTCGTGGCGGTTTGAGGTTTCACTTGACCCTGCCGTGCCTATTATTTTGGGGGATCAGACGCAGCTGCGCCAGGTGATTCATAATTTATTGGCGAATGCCCGAGACGCCTTGGCCGAAGTGTCGCACCCGGGCGTGATTCAGGTCAGCACACAAATGATTGCCTCGGATGACGCTCAAACCGCTGCTCCGCCAGCGGTACGGCTCACGGTGGCGGACAATGGTGCCGGTTTTCCGGCACAAGTGTTACAAAGAGCGTTCGAGCCCTACGTGACCACCAAAAAGCAGGGTACGGGTTTGGGCTTGGCGATTGTTCGTAAAATCATCGAAGAGCATCACGGGCGTATCGAGGTATCGAATCGTAAAGAAGGGGGCGCCCGAGTATCGGTTCTGCTGACGCAGTTAGCAGAACAACTAGACGCAAGACCACAAGATAACGATAATGCAAGCTTGCAATAGGTGATTAAAAGTATATGGCCAGAATTTTAGTGGTCGATGACGAGATCGGAATCCGCGAGTTACTTTCCGAAATCCTCTACGATGAAGGGCATACGATCGAGTTGGCTGAAAATGCCGAGCAGGCGCGTGCGGCGCGTGTGCGTGGCCGCCCCGATCTGGTCCTGCTCGATATCTGGATGCCAGATACCGACGGGGTGACCTTGCTTAAAGAATGGAGCTCAGCGGGCTTACTCGACATGCCCGTGATTATGATGAGCGGCCACGCCACCATCGATACTGCGGTTGAGGCGACAAAAATTGGTGCAATCGATTTTCTTGAAAAACCGATTACGTTGCAACGCTTGTTGAAAACGATCTCGACTGGGTTGGCGCGTGGCCGCTTAACTGTTGCCAAGTCGGCTTCTGGTGGTTTCGCGCCGGTCAGCCCCAAGGCTGCCACCTCAGTCGCAGCGGTTGCTGCAGGCGTAGCGGTCGCAGCGCTGCCAGCCGCAGTCGTCGTCGAAGTCGATAAAAGTCTGTTGGGTAATATCCCGCTAGACCAGCCACTGCGCGAAGCGCGTGATGCGTTCGAGCGCGTCTATTTTGAATATCATCTCGGGCGTGAGAATAACAGCATGACGCGCGTGTCTGACAAAACAGGCCTCGAACGCACCCACCTGTATCGCAAGCTTAAACAGCTTGGCATTGAGGCTCGCAAACGTAGCAGCTAAGCTGCTGCAGCATCCGCCGGTGGCGTCTCGAGTCCACCGACGCGGGCGTCTTCAAAGACGCGACGTTCTTGTACAAGTTGTGCGGCGATCGCGACTGCGATTTCTGCTGGCGTGCGACTGCCAATTTGCAGACCAACTGGGCCGTGCAAGCGGCTGATGTCGGCTTGCGTCAGATCAAAGCTTAGTAACCGCTCTCGACGTTTTTGTTGATTGCGTGATGAGCCCAAAGCCCCGACGTAAAACGCTTTAGAGCGCAGCGCTTCAAGCAGCGCCATGTCGTCAAGCTTGGGGTCGTGGGTGATCGCCACAATGGCCGTGCGTGCATCGGTTTGAATTTCAAGCACGGCATCGTCGGGCATGCCTGGTTGCAAAGCGACGTCGGGCATGTTCCAGTCGGCGGTGAATTCTTCACGCGGATCGCAAACGAGCACCTGAAACTCAAGCATCGTGGCAATTTGCGCAAGCGCCTTTGCGGTTTGATTGGCGCCAATAATCAATAAGCGCCAATGCGGGCCGTATACGAAATAACAGCCTTGTTCTTTGACCTCGGTCAGTTGGCCCGGCTTGGCCTCGGTGAGTGTCGATTGACCGGTACTGAGGTCTAGCCAGCGGCCAATCAGTTTTTGGGCGGTGGTGGCCTCAAGCACGCGGTCTAGCCAAGCGCCTGCTGTGAGCGGTTCGATGACCAATTTGAGCGTACCGCCGCACGGTAACCCAAAACGAGCAGCCTCTTCTTGAGATACGCCGTAGGTTGCCCATTCGGGGCGTGCCGGCAGCTCGCCCGCCTGCGCGCGCGCGATCAGGTCATCTTCGATACAGCCGCCTGACACCGAACCCACTACCCGGCCATCTTTGCGCACCGCAAGCATTGCACCTGCCTGGCGCGGTGCAGAGCCCCAGGTTTTAACCACGGTGGCGAGGTGAACGGCATGTCCTGCGGCCAACCATTGGTGCGCTTGTTGAAGAACTTCGGTGTCCAGAGAATCCATGGCAGTTGCGTCTTGTTGAGGCGCGCGGTTAAGCGCAAAAAATGATTGCCTGCCAGCGGCAGGTTGTCCTGTCAGTATACTAAGCCCCTTTACGCGCGTGGGCATTAAGAAAAATCATATGGATCCGATATTTGTATTAGCGTTAGCAGTCCTAGGCTGTGTCACGGGCTTTGCTGCAGGGCTTTTAGGCATTGGCGGCGGGATGATTTTGGTGCCGTTTTTGACTCTCTTGTTTACCTGGCAGGGGCTGCCGCTCGAGCTAACGGTGCACGCCGCGATTGCGACCTCGATGGCAACGATTCTGTTTACCTCGGTCTCAAGCGTTCGAGCCCATAATAATAAAGGCGCAGTGCGTTGGGATCTTGTTGCCGCTTTAACCCCAGGCATTGTGGTGGGGGGGGTGGTGTCGGGCGGGGCGTTGTTTTCACTCCTGAAGACGGGCTGGTTAGCCCTGTTTTTTGCGGTGTTTGTTGCCTACTCTGCCTTGCAGATGCTGCTCGATAAAAAGCCTAAGGCGTCGCGCCAGATGCCCGGCCCGGCAGGTACAGCAGCCTCGGGTGGTGCGATCGGCTTTATTTCTGGTCTGGTCGGCGCGGGCGGTGGCTTTATTTCTGTGCCCTTCATGTTGTGGTGCAACGTACCTTTGCATCAGGCCGTTGGCACGTCAGCCGCGCTTGGGTTTCCGATTGCGTTGGCCAATACGCTGGGTTATGTTTGGTCCGGCTGGGGTCAAACAGGGCTGCCGCCGCAAATGGTTGGCTATATTTTTTGGCCAGCGCTGATTGTGTTGGCGATCTTTAGCGTGTTTTTAGCCCCGCTTGGCGCGCGTGCGGCGCACAGGCTGCCAGTGAAAACACTCAAGCGTATTTTTGCCTACTTGTTGTTTGGGCTGGCGGTCTACATGGGTTACAAGGCGTATCTGTCATTTTTTGGCTAGTGTGCCGGGCGCTAGCCGCCCGATCGCACTGACGCTGATGCGGGTCTCGCCGGTTGCTCCGCGCAACGTACCGGTGCGCCAGGCGTGACCATAGGCGACTTCGATCGTCAGGTGTAGTCGCCCGTCGGTTTTGCGTTGCGCGTCTAGCGCGGCCAGTAGGCGCTGATATCGGTCGCGCCCGAGCAAGCCGGGGCGTCGCCCCAAACTCGGATTACCCCCTAAGGCCTTGACGTCTGCCAGGAGTTTTTCAGGTGTGGCGTAGGTCAGCGTCAGGACTTCTTGATCCATCACCGGATCAGCAAACCCTTTTTGAATTAACAGGTCGCCAAAGTCGTGCATGTCAACAAAGCTTGGCGTGGCGGTACTTAGCCCTGCTTGGTGTGCGGCGGCGCGTACCTCTTGCAACGTGGCGGGCCCAAAGCATGAAAAAAAGACAAGACCATTGAGCTTGAGTATTCGCGACCACTCTTGCAAGACGTCGTGAGGCGCAGCATGCCAATGAAGAGCCAGGTTTGACCAGACCAGGTCGAGTGACTCTGGGGCGAGCCCCGTGTGCGCTAAATCGGCCTCAAGCCACTGCGCCTGAGCGGGTTTGCCACGCCACTGCGAGAGCGTTTGACGCCAACCGCCTGACAGGTGTTGTTTGGCAGACTGACGAGCGTATTGCAGCAACCGAGGATTATGGTCTTGGCCGAGGTATCGGGCCGTAGGATAGCGGGCATGCAATAACTTGATCTGCTGACCGGCACCGCAGCCCGCGTCCAAAAGCTGCTCAGGTTGCAAACGCACCAGTCGCAAGCGCTCGTCCATGCGGCGCGCGATTTCACCGTATAAAAACTGGGCAGAGGATAAATCGCCGCGTCGCGAGAATTGCAACGCAACATGGGCAGAGTTCAGCGGAAGTGTACTTGGGGTGGACATTTTGATCTTGAAGAGGGCAAAAAATGAGGCCTCAGGCGCAGACTGTTAACTTTAACGGCGCGCGCAAGGTAGCAAAATGTACTCTATACAAGCAACGATTCTACAAAAACTCCCTTCGGAGTGTCCGCTTTGCGGTTTAACCGCGCGTGGTGGTAATTTATGTTCGGGGTGCGCACAAGACTTCGTCTGGCGTTTGAACGGCCTGCAGAGTTGCGTGCGTTGCCTCAATCCCGTGCCCAAGCAAACCACCTCAGAGACGCTAGCGACACCCGATGACACGCTGCAGGCGGCGCAATGTTCGCGTTGCCGGCGCGACGCGCCCCCATACGTGCGCCTGCTGGCCGCGATGGACTACGCGTATCCGACTGCAATGCTGATTCAGCGCTTTAAGGAGGGTGCCCGCCTAGCCTACGCCGGCCTCTTCGCTCGAGTCCTCTGGACCCGCTTGCGCACCCAGTCACCTGGCGACGCGGGTTTGTTGCCACTTGGGGCGTTGGTGCCAATTCCCTCCAGTCAGCAGGCACTTAGGCGTCGGGGCTACAACCCCGCGGGCGAACTTGCGCTTGAATTGGCGCGTCTCAGTGGTTATCCCTTGCAGCGCGAGTGGCTCAGACGAACTCGCGAAACACCTAGCCAAAAAGCGCTCGACGCGGTGGCCCGGCGCGAAAGCGTGCAAGGACTGTATGTTTGCCCGCACGCGTTACCACGGGTCTGGGTGGGCCTGGTTGACGATGTTGTCACCACAGGCAGCACGATGCATACGGCAGCGCGTGCGCTACTGAACGCCGGCGCTGCGGGTGTCGTGGCGCTTGCTGCTGCCCATACTCCTGCGCGCCTGGTCAGGTAAGCGTGGCAAAATGGCGCCCATGATTGATGTCATCCTTGTTCAGCCAGAAATTCCGCCCAACACGGGTAACGTCATCCGGCTTTGTGCAAATACCGGTGCGCGCTTGCACTTGGTGCGCCCGCTTGGCTTCGAAATCGATGATAAACGCCTCAAACGCGCCGGACTGGACTACCACGAGTGGCAGCCTGTGCAGGTGCATGACTCGCTTGAACTTGCAATTGCCGCGACCGGCGCACCACCCGAGCGGGTGTTCGCCATCACGACCAAAGCGACGCAACTCGTTGGGCAAATCGTGCTTCTGGCCAACGATGTGTTTGTGTTTGGTTGCGAGACCGCCGGGTTGTCGACCGAGCAGCGGGCTTTGTTTAGCTTGCCGCAAACCTTGCGCTTACCCATGTTGCCGGCGCAACGCAGCCTGAATCTGTCAAATGCTGTCGCGATTGTGGTGTACGAAGCGTGGCGACAACAGGGCTATCATGGGGGTGTCTGAACGCCGGTCAGGCAGCAGAAGGGCAGATATTTTGCTGCCGCGCTCACGTCAGGCGCACAAATCCTCTGCGCTCAGGCACAGGACGTCAATCGAGTGACAAACCCAGACGTTCAATGACTTGAGTCCAGCGTTTGGTTTCGTCTTGCATCAGCGCGCGCAAATCCTGCGCATTTGAACCAACGGCTGAAAAATACTGTGCCGAAAACTGTTCTTTGATCGATGCCTCTGCCAACAGGCCGGTGAGTGCTTGTTGCAGCCTCAGCAAAATAGCAGGCTCAGTGCCAGCAGGCGCAAGAATTGCGTTCCAGGAGATCGCCTCAAAACCAGCAAAGCCCTGCATCGCAAGCGGCAAGACCCCTGGTAGGGCAGGCGAGGCTAGCAGGCTCGTGACGCCAAGCACCTTTAGTTTGCCTGCTTTGACTTGTGGCATCGCGATCGCGGGCACCATAAAAGCGGCTTGAATATCTTGCGCAAGCATTGCAGTGGTGACTTGTGCAAAGCCGGGATAGGGCACATGCAGAAGGTCTAGACCCGCCTGTTGCTTAAAGAGCTCCATCGCCAAATGCGCGGCGCTCCCCGCCCCGACCGAGCCGTAATTCATCGCACCGGCTCGCGCTTTTATTTGTTTGACCAAGTCTGCCGTGGTGTTGGCTGCAAGCGATGGGTTGACCACCAAGATGTTCGGGCTAGTTGCGACTAGCGTGATGGGGGCCAGATCAGTCATTGGGTCGTAGCCCAGCGTTTTTTTATACAGCGTGGGTGCAGTGACTAACGGGCCGTTGATTGTATAGAGCAGGGTGTAGCCGTCGTTGAATGCCCGCGCCACAAAGCGCGTACCTAAGTTGCCCCCCGCGCCAGGCTTATTGTCGACCACCAGAGTTTGCTTGAGCGCTTTTCCCAAGGGTGCCGCGAGTATGCGGGCTAGCAAATCGGGCGAAGAGCCTGCGGGAAACGGCACCACGAGGTGAATCGGCCTCTCGTCTGGCCAGGCCGCCTGCGTGGAGGGGGCGAACAGAGCGCCCAACACACAGACAAACAGGGCGAAGACAAGCTTTGATCCGGCGGGCAACGTGACGTCGCGCAAACTTGGGCTGAGCAACTCAGGCAGGTCACACAAAGTTAAGCGTTGTTTATCGCGCTGGTTTAAGCCGTGCAGAGTGTTGGTCATGGTTCGCTCAAAATGGAGACATTTATTCTATGGTGGCCTCGCGCGCCAACAACTGTGTCACGGCGTTCAGGGGACTGACGCCCTCAAACAAAACCTGACACACCGCTTCTGTAATTGGCATGTCCACGCCTAACGCGCGCGCACGCTTTCGTACCGCTTGTGCGCAGCGAGCCCCCTCGGCGGTTAGCCCAGACGCAAGCAAAGTCGAAAGTACTGCGCCCCGGCCAAGGGCCAGACCGACTTGACGGTTGCGCGAGAGGTCTCCGGTTGCGGTCAAGACAAGATCGCCCAATCCAGTGAGCCCTGCGAAGGTTGCCGTTTGAGCCCCAAGCGCCTTGCCAAAGCGGGTCATCTCGGTGAGTCCGCGTGTAATCAGTGCCGCGCGTGCGTTGGCACCCAGACCTAGTCCGTCGCCCACTCCGCAGGCAATCGCCAGAACGTTTTTAAGCGCGCCCCCGACCTCAACGCCCAAGACATCTGTGCTGGCATAGACGCGAATGTTGCCGCCATGCAGTGCGTGGATTGTGGCCTCTTGCAGGTCGAGACTGGCGCTTGCCACGGTGAGCGCGACGGGTAAGCCACGCGCGACTTCGAGTGCAAACGAGGGACCTGACAACACGCCTGTGGGTAACGCGCCGAGTGGTTCAAGCGCGACTTGCGCGACTTCGCTGGGGAGCTGCCCGCTTTGGGCCTCGAGCCCTTTACACGTGTAAACAATGCCGGCAAGTTTGGGTGTTGAGTGTGCAAGTTGCTCGGCGAGTTGAATGCAAAGTGCTTGCAGCCCTGCAAGTGGTACGCCAAGAAGCAGTAAACCCGGAAGGTGACCGCCCTGAGCATGGGCAAGCGCCTGCGCGAGGCTTGCCGTGCAGATCAGCGCGGGTGGCAAAGAGATGCCTGGTAAGTAATGCGGGCTGGTGTGCTGCGCGTTGATCGCCTCACTCAGTTTGGCGTCGCGCGCCCAGAGTTGAGTCGGCGCGCGCTGGCTGGCTGCGCAGGCTAGCGCGGTACCCCAGGCACCGGCCCCCAAGACCGCGACGTGCTGCTGCGTGAGCGACACGACAGGCTCAGGCGAAGGCGCGTGAGAGCTCAAATTATTGACGCAGCATGCCGGGCGGCAGAATCAGACCCGACTCGTTGCTGCTTGTTGGCGACTGACCCTGTGCCTCTTGAGCGGCCTGCGCCATGCGCTGCTCAAACAGCGCCTGAAAATTGACCTCTGCCAAATGTAAAGGTGGCAACGAAGTGCGTGTGATGGCATCTGCCACGTTTGCGCGCAAATAGGGGTACAGCATGGTCGGGCATACGATCCCCATCAGAGGATCAAGCTGCTCTGCGGGAACGTTAGCAATCTCAAAAACACCGCCTTGCGTGGCTTCAACCAGATACAGCACTTTATCGCCGATGCGAGTCGTGACAGTCACGGTGATGGTGGATTCAAATACGGTATCGGCGAGGGCTTGGCCACCCACATTGATGGCGACTTCGACTTTTGGACCCTCTTGCTCAAGAAAAATATTGGGCGCATTGGGCATCTCAAGAGAGAGATCTTTGAGGTAGACACGCTGCATATTAAACACAGGTGCGTTGGGATTTTGTGCGCTGTCGGCGGGAGCGTTTTGGTCAGACATGAAAGGGTCTCTGGATCAGGGGGTGAAAGGGTATAAAAAATGCAGTGTTGGCTTTAACCGTTTAGCAGAGGCATCAGCTTGCCGTCGCGATCAAGCGCGGACAAATCATCAAAGCCACCGACGTGGGTCTCGCCGATATAAATTTGCGGGACGGTACGCCGGCCCGTGCGTTCCATCATCAAGGTCCGCTGTTCGGTGTCGACATCGATACGGATTTTTTCGATTTCAGTCACGCCGCGTTGGTTAAGCAGCATTTCTGCGCGTGAGCAATAGGGGCAGAAGCCGGTGGTGTACATCACAACTTTAAGCATGGTCAGGCTCCGGTTTTATTGGCGGTAACGGGCAGCCCGGCGGTTAGCCAGGCTTTGAGGCCACCCTCAAGGGTGACAACGTCAGTAAAGCCTTGCGCGCGCAAACGCGTGGCTGCGCCGATCGCCGTGCGACCGACGTCACAAATCACGATGAGCGGTTTGTTCTTGGGCAACGCGCCTGCTTTCTTTTCGAGGTCGCCTAGCGGCACGCTGCGCGCCTGAGGTACGTGGCCGGCGTTAAAGGCTTCGGTGGTGCGCACATCGACCAAGACAGCATGCTGATGGTTCATCATTTGTACGGCCTGCGTGCTTGAAATGGCAGCGCCGGCCCGGCTGCGTTGAATCATGGGCCACGCTAAGGCGAGACCCGAGCCAAGTGCGACGACCAGCAAAAGAAGGTTATTTTGACTGAAGAAAAAATCCACGGTGTGTCCAAAAAAGTACGGTTAACCCCTGATTTTAAGGGGTGGGTAGTCGCCAAGCACCAGACAATTATAAAATGGTGGCTTCTTTCACACTTTAACCTGTGTTAACCATGTATAAATTAGTCTTAATGCGTCACGGCGAGAGCCAGTGGAACCTCGAAAACCGCTTCACCGGCTGGACCGATGTCGATTTGACGGCTCTTGGCCGCCAGCAAGCACGAAAAGCGGGCGAGTTACTCAAAGAAAAGGGTTTTGGCTTTGATTTGGCTTATACCTCGGTGCTGACGCGCGCGATTCGCACACTCTGGCTCACGCTTGATGCGCTGGGCACCATGTATGTGCCGGTGCACAATAGCTGGCGCTTAAACGAAAGACATTACGGCGACCTGCAAGGCCTCAATAAAGCTGAAATGGCGGCGCAATACGGCGACGAGCAGGTGCTGATTTGGCGCCGCGCCTATGCGATCGCCCCCAATCCGCTTGCGCTTGACGATACACGCCACCCCAAGTTTGATCTGCGTTACGCCAAGCTCACGCCCGAGCAATTGCCGGTAACCGAATGTCTGAAAGACACCGTCGAACGGGTCTTGCCCTTCTGGAACGACAGTATTGCGCCAGCCATTCGCGCGGGCCGACGGGTGTTGGTTGCAGCCCACGGCAACAGTTTGCGAGCCATGATCAAACACCTTGACGGCGTCTCTAACGACGAGATCGTGCACCTGAATATTCCCACAGGCCAGCCACTGGTTTATGAACTAGATAAAGATTTAAAGCCGCTCAAGCACTATTACCTGGGCGATCCGGCTGAAATCGAGGCGGCAATGGCGGCGGTGGCGGCGCAGGGTAAAGCCAAAAAGGATTAATTTCATGCGCTTGCCCGTCTGGTGGCTGTGGTTGGCCTTAAGTGGTCTGGCGCTTTGCGGCGCCCCGTGCGCAGCCAACGACGATCTTGTTGCCAAACAAACGCAGGCCGAACGTGAGCGGGTCGAGCTGCGTTCGCGCATCGAGGGGCTTCAAAAAGAACTCGACGAGCGCGAGGCGCTGCGCAAAGAGGCGGCTGACGCGCTGAAAGTTTCTGAGGCGGCCATCTCGGTGACGACGCGTCGCCTCAATGAGTTGGCGACGCAACTGCGGCAGGCGCAAAATGAGCTAGACGAGTTGCAAAGTCAATTCAAACGTCAGCTTGGCGTGTTGGTGTTGCGACGCGATGAATTGTCCAACCAATTGCGTAAGCAGCACGCAAGTGGTTTGTCGCCCTGGACTGCGCTCTTGTCGGGCGATGATCCGCAGCAAATTGGGCGTGATTTGATATACCTGGATTACATCTCGCGTGCGCGGGCGTCTGCCGTGGCGGCAGTTAAAAAAGAGATCGAACGCCTGGCTGAACTTGAGGCTAAAACTGAGCTTCGCCGACAAGAGGTCGTACGCGTGGTGCAAGACACGACCGAACAAAAAAGCGTCTTGGACACGCAAAAAAAAGAGCGTGCGACGGTGCTTGCACGCATCGAAGGTCAATTGCAGGCCCAGCGCGCCGAAGCCGCGATGCTTGGGCGTGACGACAAGCGACTGTCAGCATTGATTGACGATT
Organism: Bordetella parapertussis; assembly: GCA_945872285.1. GTDB lineage: Bacteria > Pseudomonadota > Gammaproteobacteria > Burkholderiales > Burkholderiaceae_B > Zwartia > Zwartia parapertussis_D. The sequence continues at coordinate 20,243 of CAMBZR010000007.1, forward strand.
TGGGCGGTCAATTAAACGCGGCACGCGAGGCGGCCGAGGCGCGCCGCACGGCCGAGCTTGCCCGGCTGGCCGAACAAGAGCAGCAAGAGCAAGTCAAGCAGGAACAGACGCGGCAAGAGCAGGCTAAACAAGAGCAGGCTCGGCAGGCGCAACAGACGAGTCAGTTGAGACAGCGCCAGCAGGAGGCGTCGTCGCAAAGCAGAGCCGGCGATGTGGACGGTGCGGGCTTGAAGCCTGGGTTGCGCTGGCCCCTGCGGGGCGCTGTGATGGCCCGCTTTGGCTCTAATCGCCCCGAAGGGGGTGTTTGGCGCGGCATTTTAGTGCGTGCCGCTGAGGGGGCCTCTGTACAGGTGGTCGCCTCGGGAACGGTGGTTTATTCGAACTGGCTGCGTGGCTTCGGTAACCTGCTGATTATTGATCACGGTCAGCAATACCTTAGCGTCTACGCCTACAACCAAAGTTTACTTAAACAAATCGGTGATCAGGTTCAAACAGGAGAGACCATTGCCCTTGCTGGAAGTACCGGTGGTCAGGTGGATTCCGCCCTATACTTCGAGATCCGGCATCGCGGCGCCGCCGTCGACCCGGTTCAATTTTTAGCGCGCTAGTGCGCGCGGCAGTCGCAGTGTTTTGAGCTTTAATGGTCTTTAACTCAGGAACGTGCATGGGCACTCGTAAAATACGTGGTTTCGGTTTGGTCTCAGTTGGCGTGATCGCGGGCATTCTGCTCAGCATGGGCATCACCGCTTTGGCGCAACGCGGTTCGCCTTTGCCGCTCGACGAGCTCAGACAATTCTCAAATGTGTTGTCGGCGATTAAAAACAACTACGTTGAGCCAGTCACCGACAAAAAACTGATTGACGGCGCGATCGCCGGCATGTTGTCTGATCTTGACCCCCACTCCGCTTATCTTGATGCCGACGCTTTTAAAGAAATGCAAACGGCCACGCAAGGCGAGTTTGGTGGTTTAGGAATCGAAGTTGGCACTGAAGACGGAATGGTGAAGGTGATTTCGCCAATCGAAGACACACCAGCTGCACGCGCAGGCATTCGTTCGGGTGATTTGATTTCAAAGATCGATGATAAGTCGACCAAAGGTCTGACGCTGAATGACGCGGTCAAGCTCATGCGTGGACCAGTCAAGACGCCAATTACCTTGACCATTATTCGTCAAGGTCAGGCGCAGCCGTTGGTGATTAAAATCGTTCGTGACACGATTCGTGTGCGCAGCGTTCGCAGCAAAATGCTCGACGACAATATCGGCTACGTGCGCATCGCCCAGTTCCAAGAAAAAACGGGCTCGGATCTTGTGCGACATCTGAAAGACCTCAGCGTCAAAGGTGCGCCTCGCGCATTGATTCTCGATATGCGTAACGATCCGGGTGGTTTGCTCAACAGTGCCATCGGTGTGTCAGCTGCGTTTCTTAAACCCAACAGCTTGGTGGTGTCGACCGACGGGCGCGCACCCGATTCAAAACGTAAGTACCTGGCCGTTGCCTCTGACTACGCACGCGGCGAATCTGATTACTTGTCTGGCTTGCCTGGTTGGGTAAAAACAGTGCCAATGGTGGTGCTCGTGAACGTGGGTTCAGCCTCAGCCTCAGAAATCGTGGCAGGTGCCTTGCAAGACCACAAGCGTGCCACGATTATGGGCAACCGTACATTTGGTAAAGGGTCTGTGCAGGTGATTTTGCCGATCTCTGAAAACACGGCCATTAAGCTCACGACTTCGCGCTACTACACGCCTAACGGTCGTTCGATTCAAGCAACAGGCATCGTCCCCGATGAGGTCGTGGCCGATACCGCCGAGGGTGATTTATTTCGTGTCCCGCGCGAGGCCGACTTACAAAGACATTTAAGTAATCGACAAAATGAAACTGAGGTAAAAGGCACAGCGGATGAACCACCCCTGGCCGATACTAATAAAATGTTTACTTTTGGTGCGCCCGAAGATTTTCAGTTGCAACAAGCGATCAACTTCTTAGATGGCAAGCCCCGGCAAAAAGCCGTCGCCAAGCCTAAGGCGGTCAGTGCGACCGAACCAAGCGGGGGCGCGGCGGCCAAAAAATGAACGATGCACAATTGCTGCGCTATGCCAGACATATTTTGCTCGACGAGTTTGGTATAGAAGGGCAAGAGAAGCTTTTGGCAAGTACAGCGCTGGTAGTGGGGGCAGGCGGTTTGGGTTCGCCCGCAGCCATGTATCTGGCCTCTGCGGGGGTTGGGACGATTATTTTGGCCGATCATGACACGGTTGAAATCAGTAATTTGCAGCGACAAATCTTGCACCAAACCTCACGTTTGGGCGCTTTAAAAGCCGAATCCGGACGAGACACCTTACTCGCTTTGAACCCAGAGATCACGGTTGAAATACGCACCGTTCGCCTGGCGGGCGACATGCTTGATGCGCAGATTGCTCAGGTGGATGTGGTGTTGGATTGCACCGATAATTTTGCCACGCGTCACGCGATTAATCGCGCCTGCGTCAAACACAATAAGCCTTTAGTCTCTGGCGCTGCGATTCGATTCGAGGGTCAAATTAGCGTGTTCGATCCACGCGACGCCACAGCGCCCTGCTATCACTGTTTGTTTCCTGAAGCCGAAGATCTCGAGGCCGCAACCTGCGCCTCAACCGGGGTGTTCTCCCCCTTGGTGGGCATCATCGGCAGTATGCAGGCCGCCGAGGCCCTCAAGGTGCTGTCGCACGTGGGTCAATCGCTTAAGGGGCAACTCTTGATTCTGGACGCCTTCGAAATGGACTGGCACCGCGTGCGCGTCAAGCGTGATCCGGGGTGCCCCGTCTGTGCGACGCGGGTCGCGGGCCCGTCAGCCTAAGATCAGACGCATTTGGGCGTCGATGTGAGTCGTGGGCGTAGATTGCCAGCGACTTTGCGCAAAGCGCAGCCAACTGCCTAAGACACAGTGCGTTAAGAGCGCTGCCAACGGGGTAATCTCGGTGGCGGGGTCTAGCACCCCGGCCGTAACCGCGCCGCGCAGGGCTTGTTTAAACGTTGTTTCAATGCGTTCTGTGATTTGACTGACGCGGGCCTGCAGGCGCTCGTCTTCTGTCACTAAGGCGTCGCCGCAAAGCACCCGAGTCATGCCACGATTGCGTTGGGCGAAGGTCACTAACATCACTGCGATTTTGCGGGCTTGCTCGACACCATTGGTCTCGTCAGCGATGATTTGATTCACCAGACTGAAGATTGTGGTCTCGATAAACTCAAACAATCCCTCGAACATCTGCGCTTTGCTGGCAAAGTGCCGATAAAGTGCCGCCTCTGAACACTGCAGTCGAGCTGCCAGGGCCGCCGTTGTGATGCGCGCTGCCCGAGGCTGCTCGAGCATTTCTGCGAGCATCTGAAGGATCTGATGTTTGCGTTCGCCCGGTTTGGCTGACATAGTCATCTCGCCCAACAGAAAGGGTTAAAAAAATGCGGCACGACTCAAGCGCCTCGCAGCGGCCGCTTCTGTAACAATAGGTGTCCAACGGAGTTTACCCGCAAGTCAACAAAATCGGGGCGACCGCTTTTGCCTAGCCCAAAGGGCGTGCTCGGATGAAAAACGTGCACCGTGCGTAAACCTGCCTTACGGGCGCTGCGAAGATTTTCGATCGTATCTTCGACCAGGACAGCGCGTCTGGGGTGGATGCCCTCTTGGGCGAGTACGTGCCGCATCAGGGTGACCGAGGGTTTGGGGCGAAAGCGGCCATGCAATTGCATTTGTTCAACGCCCCAGAGCTGGTCAAAACAGCGCAAAATACCCAGGTGTTTGAGTACGGCGCGGGCGTAATGCAGCGGCGCATTTGTGAATAATATTTTGCGCCCAGACAGGCGGTTGAGTTTATCGCGCAAACCTCGCTCGGCCCTTACGAGCGGCGCCACCTCAAAGGCGTGGCTTCGCTGCAAAAACGCGTGAGGGTCGATATTGTGATGCTGTACCAGGCCCAGCAGAGTCGCCCCATAGCGCCGCCAGTACCGCGTGCGCAGTTCGCTCGCGTCCTTCTCGTTGAGCTTGAGGGTTTCCATGACTGCAGCGGTCATGCCCAGATTGATCTCGCGAAAAATCTTGTAAGAGGTATCGTGCAGCGTATTGTCCAGATCAAACAACCACACTGGTGACTGTTGTTCCTGCGCGGTTGCACCTGCTAGCGACTGTCCGGTCGCTAAGGGCCGATGCACACCCGCCCGGCGCGAGCGCACGGGGGGCAGTTGCGGAAAACGCAGCCGAGGCACGTGAGCTTTAGTCTGACGAGATCATCGTGCCGACCCCGCGGTCGGTCAAAATTTCTAGTAACAAACAGTGTGGCACGCGACCATCTACGACGTGTACGGACTTTACGCCATTGCGCGCGGCCTCAAGTGCAGACGAGATTTTTGGCAGCATGCCGCCCGAAATGGTGCCATCTTCAAACAAGGCGTCGATGGTCTTGGCCGATAGCGAGCGCAAGAGTTTGCCATCCTTGTCTAGCACGCCTGGCGTATTTGTCATCATGAGCAGCTTTTCGGCGCCCAAGACTTCGGCCATCTTGCCCGCAACCACGTCGGCGTTGATGTTGTAGGCCAGGCCGTCTTGACCGTAACCGATCGGAGAAATCACCGGAATAAACTGATCGTCTTGTAAGGCTTTGACGACGGCGGGTTCAACATGCTCGATGTCGCCAACGAAGCCAATATCTAAAGGCTTAGACGGGTCTTCTTTGTTGGGCATTAACTTCTTTTTGGCTTGAATCAAGCAGCCGTCTTTGCCGGTCAGACCAACGGCTTTGCCGCCCGCCTCGTTGATCATCAGCACAATGTCTTGCTGCACCTGGCCGCCTAAGACCCATTCGACGACCTCCATGGTGTCGGCATCGGTGACGCGCATTCCTTGTACAAAAGTGCCTTTTTTACCAATCCGACGCAGCGCCTCGTCGATTTGCGGCCCACCTCCATGGACAACGATTGGGTTCAGACCAATCAGTTTGAGCAAGACAACGTCGTGAGCAAAGCTACGTTGTAAGACCTCTTCGGTCATGGCGTTACCACCGTATTTGATCACGATGGTTTTGCCATGGAAGCGTTTGATGTAAGGCAGGCTTTCAGACAAAACTTTAGCAACGACTTCCGGGGGCATCTGGGAGGAGAGGGGCTGACTAGTCATGGGGCATTAGCAACAGAAAAGGCGTATTGAAGGGAAACCAACAGGTGCGGCTAGAATAATTGTAGTGTGTGGCGAACGTAGTGTGTGACGAAGCGCTTAGCCTGCCAGTGCTTTTTCGAGCGTACGGCGAAACTCTGCTTTGTCGTATTCACCTAGATAGCGTTTTAGAATCTTGCCATTTTTATCAATCAGGAAAGCCGTCGGGGTAAGTTTGACCTCTCCAAACGCCTGAGCCACCTGACCGCGAGTATCGAGGGCAACGGTAAACGGAATTTTGCGTGTCTCGACAAAATTGATGACGTAGTTTGCCGGGTCGTACTGCATGGCGACAGCGACGACTTCAAAACCTTTGGTGTGATAAGTGTTGAAGTTATCCATATTGTCAGGCATTTGGGCGACGCAAGTGACGCAGCTGGTGGCCCAAAACTTAACGAGTATGACCTTGCCCCGCAGCTCTGACATTTGCAGCTGTTTGCCCGAGAGTGTTGAGAACGTAACCTCGGGTGCCTGCGCCGGCGGGCTGGCGAACAGCCAAACGCCCAAGCCGCAAAGCGTGGCAAGAACGGCGGCAGCAAACAGCTTTTTCATTTGATCGGTAACACCTCGACGCCTGCGCCCGCTGCGGGCGCAGCAGTGCTGGGCGCTTCACCAAGAGGGGTGGTGTTGCCGCTCGAGCTTCTATTAAAAATACGATTTGAATCGTCTAGTTTGTTAGCTTCGGCCGGCGAGATGACTTGAAAAAGTTTGTCGACGCGCTTGACACCACTGACCTGCGCCGTCGCTGCGGCCGCCAGCTCACCTTCTCGCTGTGTGACCAAACCCATCAAATACACCACGCTGCGATCGGTGACCACCAAGATGGTACGTGAGGGGACTTCGTTGGTGGTTGCAAGCGTCGTTATGACTTTAGAGCTTAGCCACGTGTCGCTGCTGAGTTCGCTAAACGAGGCGGTTTCTTTGACGACATTGACTTGATTTGAGACTGACTTTACGTTTTGGGTTTTGCTGGCGATTTCGGTGATGGCAGCCTTGCGGTCGTTGCCCAGTGAGTCGCCTGTGACAAGCACCACACCTTCATAGCTGGTGGTGTTGATGCGCACGCTGTCGCCAAATTTTGAGCGAATCGAATGGGCGACTTTGATTTCGATGGTTTTGTCTTCGACTTGTTGGCCCACGGTGCGTCGGTCGACCACCACAACGCCCGTCGTGGCAGCCGCGCCGCCAATCAGTAGTGCTACACAGCCCTGTAGCAGGGAACTTGTGCCGACTAAGGCCAGGCACAACAGCAAGGGGCGAGCAAGAGGAGTGAGTTTCATGCGGGGTCTCCGAGTAACAGGGTGTCAATGCCATCGCATAGCAAATGTAGCAGCAGAATATGAACTTCTTGAATACGCATCGTGCGCTCGTGTGGCACGCATAAATGGATGTCGCCGGCGTGAAGCAGATTGCCGATCGGGCCACCGCCTTTGCCGGTGAGTGCGATGACTTTCATTTCGCGCGCGTGCGCGGCTTCGATCGCCAGTCGTACATTGGCGGAGTGACCGCTAGTTGAAATCGCAACCAATACGTCGCCTGGCTGGCCTAGCGCCATCACCTGGCGGGCAAAGATCTGCTCAAAGCCGTAGTCGTTACCCACGGCAGTCAGAATTGAGGTGTCAGTGTTGAGAGCGACCCCTGCAAGTGGCACGCGATCGCGCTCGAAGCGGCCCACGAGCTCGGCGATGAAGTGTTGGGCATCGGCGGCTGAGCCACCATTGCCACAAGCTAGCATCTTGGCGTTGTTGGTCACGCAGCCAAAGCAAAGGTCGATAGCGCGCAGCAGGGGTTCAGACAGTGTTTGCATGCTGCGCTGAGTGGCAGCAATGTTGTCTTCGAAGTGAGCGGTCAGTTTGGCGGCAAGATCCATGGTGTTTATGAAAGCCCTGAAGACCGCATTATCTCACTTATCCTGAGCCAGGCGCACGGCGTCGCGATGCCAGGCAGCCCCTTCAGGACCGAAGGTAATGACGTCGAGGCGGCAAGGCGGAATCCGACCCGCAAAGTGACGGCGCACGAGGGTGGGTAACCACCACTGCGCGGCGCGTAGCAGGCGCCGCTGTTTGCCTGCCGAGACACTCGCGGCGGCACCGCCAAAGCGCGCCGAAGCGCGCCGGCGAACCTCGACAAAGACCAGTTCGGTGCCCTCGCGCACGACCAAATCCAGCTCCCCAACCGGGCAGCCCAGTTGGCGGGCGAGTAAGGCGCAACCTGCCTGTTCGAGCAACTGCCAGGCGGCTTGCTCGTAGCAATCACCAATCTGTTGACGACTTGAGCGTTGTGGCACGTGTGCGGGGATGGCAGCGCGCGTTGGCGGACGATCTTGGCGCGCTAGCTTGCGTTTGCGCGCCTGCAGGGCTTTACGCTGAGCGTGTTGCGCGATGGTAAAAAAAGCCTCGGGCTGTGAAAAAAAGGGCGGCATCATTTGGTGGCAAGAGGCTTCATATTGCAACGCGTTTTGTGCCCAGAGGCTGCAAACAGGTTTGGGTGAAGGGGGCGAGGTGCTGACGCAGGCTCGCAGGCGGTCTACACTGCCATAATTCACACGTTTGGCGCTCTGATATGGCTCAAAATGTCTTACCTGAAGATTTGCCTGAGGCCTGGCAGCGTGTTGGGCAACGGGTAGACGCGCAGTCGTGGCCTACCCATGCTCTGTATGTGGTGGCGACCCCGATCGGTAATCTGGGCGATCTGACTTTGCGGGGGTGGCAGGCGTTAGACCGTGCCGATGTGATTGCGGCCGAAGATACCCGCGCCAGTCGCATCCTGCTCGAGGCTTGGGGAATCAGCACCCCACTCATCGCGGTGCATCGCCATAATGAGGCAAGTGCAGCGGCTGCGATTGTCGAGCGCTTGCAGGCAGGGCAACGGGTGGCGTTAGTGTCTGACGCTGGCTCGCCCGCTGTGAGCGATCCAGGCGGGCGGGTGGTGCAGGCGGCGCATGCGGCCGGACTCAAAGTGGTGCCTTTGCCGGGGCCTAGTGCGGTGATCACCGCGTTGATGGGCACTGGGGTCACGACCGATGCGTCACCCGGTTTTGTCTTTGCCGGCTTCGCACCCATCAAGTCGATGGCGCGTCAGCGCTGGTTTCGCACTTGGACCCAATTGCCTGCAGCGATGGTGTTTTATGAGGCTCCGCATCGCATTCAGGCAAGCGTGCAAGACTTGCTTGTGGTGTTGGGACCAGAGCGTCAGGTTGCGTTTGCGCGCGAACTGACCAAACGGTTTGAAGAGCTTGCTCGGATGCCACTGGCGCAGGCGCAAGCCTGGTTGGGCGCGGACTCGCACCGCGAGCAGGGCGAATATGTGGTGATTGTGTGCCCGCTCGAACCGCTCGCCAGTGCTGAGCTGGATCTTGAGGGGGCCGCAGCCGTTGATGTGTGGCTCGATGCCTTGCTCGAGGCTGTGTCGGTGCGTGATGCCGCACGTATCGCTGCTAAAGCCACAGGACTGGCGCGCGATACGCTCTATGCGCGCGCGCTGGCGCGTAAACCGTCCGCTTAAGGCGGCGACAAACTTGGCGCCACACCCGTCGAGGTTTGTATCGGGCTGAGCGCCTGCACGGCGGCCTCGCGGTTGGCGAACGGGCCGATTCTGACGCGATGCAAGTTGTTGCTGCTTTGATCGACACGCACAGAGGCGCCTAAGTCTGCCGGAATTTGGCTCGACACCCGCGCCGCTAAGGCCTGAGCTTTGCTCGCATCGGCAAAGGCTCCAAGTTGTAAAAACATGCTGCCCGGCGCGACGGGTACCTGAGCGGACGAGACAGGGGGGGCGGCAGAGGCGGTGCTGGTTGTGTTGGCGCTCTGGCTGGCGGTGTCGCTCAGGGCAAGCGTGTCGCTGACAGGCTTGGGCTCTTGCGCCTGAGCCACCACGGGTGCGGGCGCACTTGCGGCGGCGGGTGGCGGCACGGTTGTTACGGTTGCTGCGGCAACAAAACTGGCAGGCACTGGGGCGGACTGCCAGTTTCGAATTTGCTCGGGTGTGATCCGCTCGACGAGCACTTCGGCGCTGCCGGGGCTGAGCATGCCGAGCTTGTACGCCGCGACGTACGACAAGTCAATCAGGCGGTTGTTTAAAAAAGGACCTCGATCATTGACGCGCAGAACGACGCTTTTGTTATTCGAGAGCCGGGTGACGCGCACATAACTGGGCAGAGGTAGTGTAGGGTGCGCGGCAGTCATGCCGTACATGTTGTAACGCTCACCGTTTGCGGTTGCCTTACCATGAAATTTTTTGCCGTACCAAGAGGCATGTCCCTGCGCCCTGTAAGGCCCGCCACTGGTGTCAGGCGTGTAGGTTTTTCCAAAAATGACGTAGGGCTTGCCTGTACTAGGTGTGAAAGCTTCGATTTTAGGGACTGCGTCTGGCACCGCGTCCAGGTTCGCGGGTGGGTTGGCATCAGGGCCATCATCGAGGTAGTAGCCTCCGCCGCGTTTACCACTGCCAGAGCAGGCGCCAAGCAAGGCAAGCAAGACACACACACTGGTCAGTTTGAGCAGGCGGCTGAGCGTCGAGGGCATTAGCTCAGCCCGGGCTGGTTGCGGTGTCTGACCAGCAGTGGCTTGTGCTCAGAGAAGCGCTGCGCAAGGGTTTCAACGACGTAGACCGAGCGATGTTTGCCCCCGGTACAGCCGATCGCCACGGTCAGGTAGCTTCGGGTATCTTCGGTGTAGCGCGGTAGCCATTTGCGCAGAAACTCCTCGATGTCATCGATCATTTGGCCCACATCCTCAAAGCCGGCCAGCCAGTCTGCGACCGGTTGATCACGCCCCGTCAGCGGGCGCAGGACCGAATCGTAGTGCGGGTTGGGCAGACAGCGCACATCAAACACTAAGTCTGCGTCACGCGGCACACCGGTTTTGAAGGCGAACGACTCAAACGTAAGCAGTAGTTGGCTGCGGTCGGCTTGCACTAAGTCGCGCACCCAGGCGCGTAGTTGGCCCGGCGTGAGCCCTGAGGTGTCGACCACGTGGCCCTGAGTGCGCAGGGGGTCTAGTAGCTCACGCTCTTGCGCGAGGCACTCTTCAAGCGAGAGCACCTGCCCTTTTTTTCGCATGCGGTCTGACAGTGGATGACGGCGGCGTGATTCGGCGTATCGCTGCAACAGGGTGACGTCATCGGCCTCAAGAAACACAACCCGTAGCTGTATGCCCGCTTCACGCAGCGAGACGATTATGCCCGGAAGTTCGCCAAGCTCGTCGGCCGAGCGCGCGTCAATCGCGACGGCAATGCGTTCACCGGCGTTGCCAACACGCGCGACGATGAACTCGTGCAAAAAGCGGACGGGTAAATTGTCAACACAGGTGTAGTCGGCGTCTTCGAGCATACGCAATGCAACGGATTTGCCTGAGCCCGAAATCCCCGTGATCAAGACGACATTGAGCGCACCCATGTTAGGCGTTGCTCTGCGCGATGGCTGCAGCCTGGCGCTCCATGAACTCGGTCAGGGTGTCGATGCCGCGTAGTTTGAGAATGGTATTGCGCACCGCCGCCTCAACCAAGACGGCCAGGTTGCGACCGGCCGCCACCTGCAGCATGACCTTGCGAATCGGACAGCCCAGCAACTCTTGGGTCATGTCTTGCAAGGGCAGACGCTCGAATTTGTCTTGAGCGGTTGCGCGCACCAAATGCACGATGAGCTTGAGTTTCATTTTTCGGCGCACCGAGGTTTCACCAAAAATCGTGCGAATATTCAGCAAGCCTAGGCCGCGTACCTCAAGCATATTTTGAAGCAAGGCAGGGCAATGACCGTCTATCACATTGGGCGAGGTGCGTGAGAGTTCGACCGCATCATCGGCGACCAGACCATGGCCGCGCGAAATCAACTCAAGCGCCAACTCGCTTTTACCCAGGCCTGATTCGCCGGTAATCAGCACGCCCAGGCCCAACACGTCCATAAACACGCCATGCACGGTTGTGACAGGCGCCAGTCGGCGACCCAGATAAATTCGCAGCAAGTCGATGAGTTCTGCCGCGGGAACCTTGGTGGTCAGTAAGGGGACCTGATTACTTTCGCACTCTTGAATCAGATCTTCGGTCGCGTTCAGACCATCGGCAATTAAAATCGCGGGTACGCCACCGGCTAATAATTCGTCTAGATGGTGCACGCGCCGTCGCGTATCAAAGCGGGTGTAATAAGCCATTTCTTCGCGTCCAAACACCTGGATGCGCGAGGGGTGAATCAAGTTCAGGTGCCCGATTAAGTCTGCCGCAGCCATACCATTATCTGGGATGCGGCGACCGGCTGCAGATTGACCTGCAATCCAGTTAAAGGCGATATCTTCAACATTGTCGTTCACCAGATCTTGCACCGTCAGCATAGTGACTCCGTCAGGATGAAGCGCACGCGCGCTTGCGTGGGGGTTTTACACCGAGCCCGTGGTCAGCAGCCGGTGCACGACACCAGAATCGGTTTGATCGGCAAGCTTCAGGCGAAACGCTTCATCTGAAAATAATTGCGCGACCTCAGCTAGTATATCTAGATGTTGTTGCGCTGCGTCTTCTGGGGCCAACAGAAACAGTAGCTGCTTGACCGGCTGTTGATCCGGCGCCTCAAAGGCAATTGGGTGAGTCAGCCTAAAAAATGCCGCAACCGAGTGCTTCAGGCCCTTGACTCGGCCATGTGGCACGGCAATCCCAGCCCCCAGGCCGGTCGAACCGAGCCGTTCGCGCGCAAACAGGCTTTCGTAGACCGCAGCCCGTTCGAGCCCGTGTTGGTTTTCAAACAAAAGACCGGCTTGTTCGAACACACGCTTCTTGCTTGTCACAGAGAGCTCAAGCATGACGTTCGCGGCGGGCAAGATACGTGACAAAAGTTTCATGCAGTGATTATAGGGCGCGGCATGTGCCGCTCGTTAAGCAGCCGGGGCTTAGCTCAAGTCCTGCTGCGCGTGGGCGCGGGAGGTTCAAAAAACAAGCCCCGCAGACCCTATAGTTTAAGGGCTTGCGGGGCAGTTGTGGCGAAGGGGCTACTGTTCAGGCCGCTTCGAAAAGCTGGCGTTTGGCCGCGAGATGGTGGTGGTTTTGTGTGCGATCTTTATGCTGAATAATTTTGCGATCGATTTTATCGATCAGCAAGTCCAGTGAGGCATAGAGATTTGCCTCTGAGGCTTCGCAATGGATATCTTTGCCTCGGACATGCAGGGTAATTTCGGCGCGATGCTTGAGGGGTTCGATCGACAGCATGACCTGTATGTCTATCACATGGTCAAAATGCCGTAACACGCGCGCCATTTTGCTATGGATATATTCACGAATTGCAGGGGTAACGTCTAAGTGGTGACCGATGATGCTTAGGTTCATAGCGTACTCTCCAAAAAAAAGTGAAGGGGTGCGCGAGTGCGCGAAAAGGGCAGCGGATAAACCTCGATTTGTGAGTAGATGACACTTTGAGTTTAGTCAGTTCGCCAAAGAAATCAAGCGGCAAATCGACATTTATGTCACGTTAAAGACATATATTTTGCGTGTGTTTGAGTTTGAGCATGTTTGTGCACATTTGTTGCGCCCAAACAGGCAGTTACATCTTGAAATGCTCGCCTAAATAAACCTTGCGTACCGAGGCGTCATTGATGATGTCTTCGGGTTTGCCGGTGGTGAGCACTTTGCCTTCGCTGATGATGTAGGCGCGGTCACAAATACCGAGTGTTTCGCGCACGTTGTGGTCGGTGATTAGCACCCCGATGCCGCGACTTTTAAGGAAACGCACGATCCGTTGAATTTCAATCACAGCGATTGGATCGACGCCGGCAAACGGTTCGTCGAGCAAAATAAAGCGTGGACGCGTCGCCAAGGCACGCGAAATTTCAACCCGCCGCCGCTCTCCGCCCGAAAGCGAAAGCGCGCTGTTTCGACGAATATGCGTAATTTGAAGCTCTTCGAGCAGCGCATCGAGTTGTTGCTCGATTAAGGGTTTAGAGAATTTTTTACCGTTGTGATCGATTTGGAGCTCGAGCACGGCGCGAATGTTTTCTTCGACCGTCAAACGCCTGAACACCGACGCGTCTTGTGGCAGGTAAGACACCCCGCGGCGGGCGCGCTGGTGAATCGGCATGCTGCTGATGGGGGTCTCGTCAATCTCAATGCGGCCCGCATCCGCCGCAACCAAACCAACAATCATATAAAAACTAGTGGTTTTGCCAGCACCGTTCGGGCCCAGTAAACCCACCACTTCACCGCTGTTGACCGAGAGCGAGACGTCTTGTACGACCATGCGCCCGCCGTAAGACTTGCGCAATCCCGTCGCGCTGAGGCGACCGGGCGTTAAGTATTCAGGCTGCGACGAGCCGGGTTCATTTGAGGTTTGCATGAGCCTGAAAAAGTAAGGGCGAACGGGCTTAAGGGCGAGCGGGCGCAGGTGGACGGCGCGTGTTATCCGCTGGCGTTGCAGGGGTTGCCGGTGAGAGCTTTGGCGTTGGGGCGGGTAAGCCGGCCTCTTTGGCTTTACATTCAGCGACTGCCGCATCTGCGCGTGCCCGAGGTTGTGCGATCGAACGTACCCTACCCCCGGCATTGGCAGAGTCTGGCCCAGAGAACGCCTCGTAGATATCGGTTTTTTGACTGTAACGCACGCGTTCGCCGCTGACGGTATCAAAGTGCTGCCCACAGATGTAACGGGTGACAACCGCCTGACCAAGCAAGTCAAAGGTTTCGGTCTTGCCGTTGTACTCGGCGCGCACACCAACGCCTTCGAGGACTTCGTATACTTCGGGCCGTACTTGGCGAATAAACACTCGCTTGCCTGGTTTGACGGTGCCGGTGCCGTACTGAAAGCCTTCGGCGTCTTCGCGCAGATGAAGATTGTCTGCGTTCATGGTCATGAACCCGCGGGTCATCACGACATTGCCCGAAAACGTACTCTCGCGCTTGGTGTCGTCAAAATGCAGAGTGTCAGACAAAATCATGGTGCTGGGCTCTTCTTGGGGCACCAGTGCCGCGGGTGAAGACGGCTTTTTTTGAGCGTGTGCCAAGCTCAGCAGCGCGCACAAACCCAAGGTGAGCAGCAGACGAAGCAGGTGGGGTGAGGGTAAGTGAGTCATCATTGTTTTGGCCGTGAAGCTGCGGGTTCGGTGTTGTCGGTCTTGTCTTTGGGTGCAATCTCAACATCGGTTGATTTAAACACGTCTAGTTGCTGAGTTGCATTGTTGTAGCGCATGCCGGTGCCACTCATGCGCGAACGACCGCTGGTGGCGATTGCGGGCAGATCAGTATAGGCAAGGTCTTCTTTAATCAGCATAGTCACCGCTTCGGTACGAAAATTCAGTGGCTGGCGCTTGGTGTCACCAAGCCTGAGTACGATCGCATCGCCTTTCATGACGATGCGATCCCCTTCGTCGTAGACCGTGGCGGTGCGCGAGGTGGCGATGGTGAGTGGATTGTCGGACTTGAGGGCAAAGGCGCGCGGCCGCACGACATCGTAGGACTTGTCGTCCGGAAAGTGCTCCATCAAATCACCTTCGAGGCGATGGATCACCACGCCGAGTTCGTTGGTACGAACCAACACAATCTGTTTGGCCCAGTTATCGCGCTCGTGGGTGAGGCGCACGGGCGGATCGATGTCGACGGCTCGTTGCGAGTACTCGGCAGCCCACCAGGTACCCATCACCAAGGAGGTCAGAATCACAAACGAGACAATGAGCGCAAAGCGTTCTTTCATGCGCGGCCTTTACTGTACCGCCCCAGAGCCAAGCAGCCCGGGTTGAAAGAACGCCCCGAGGCGGTGCTGAGCAGCCAGGAGCAGGTCGCAGCATTCGCGCGCGGCACCCTGACCGCCGCGCCGCTCTGAGACCCAGTGCGCCGCTTGCGTCAGGTAGGCGGGAGCGTCGGGAACAGACGCCGCAAACCCAGCGAGTTGCATGGCAGGCAAATCAATCAAGTCATCGCCCATAAAGCCTGCCTGCTCAAGTTTAAGGCCCTCGCGGGCGACTAACGCTTTGAGGGTGGCTCCCTTGTCGCGCACGTTTTGCATGACTGCGCCCAGGCCTAGTTCAGCTGCGCGTCGGGCGACGATCGGGCTCTCGCGGCCCGTCATAAGTGCGACTTTGATGCCGCTCACCGCCAGCATCTTTAGGCCATGGCCATCAAGCGCGTGAAAGCGTTTGATGGTCTCGCCTTGTTCGGTGTACCAAAGTGCGCCGTCGGTGAGCACCCCGTCGACATCAAAAACCATTAGTTTGAGGCGCGCCAGCCGTTCGCGCAAAGCGGGTTCGATGCGCGCCAAAATCAAGGCCTCAGCGGGGTGGGGAAGTGTCTGAGAAGGTTTCATCTTTAACCGGTCACCCTAGATCACTTTTGCGGCCATCAAATCGTGCATATGCAAAGCCCCGATGATTTGTCCATCGTCTTGGCTGACCAGCAAGTGGTTCAGGCGGTGTCTATCCATCACCAACGCAGCATCGACGGCCAGCGCTTGCGCATGGATGTGACGCGGATTGATGGTCATGCCCGCGCGAACAGTGAGCAGACGGACGTCACCTTCGCGTTCAATCAGACGGCGCAAATCACCATCTGTGAACAGACCCAGCGCCCGGCCTTGGTCGTCAAGAACGATCGTCATGCCCATCCCTTTACGAGACATTTCTTCAAGCGCTTGCGACATCGTAGCGTCGGCACCCACGACTGGCAGAGCCACACCGCTGCGCATCACATCAGAGACGCGCGTTAAGAGTTTTCGCCCCAGCGCGCCACCAGGGTGCGAGCGGGCAAAGTCCGCGGGCCCAAAGCCACGAGCCTGCAGGCAAGCCACAGCGAGCGCGTCGCCCATTGCGAGAGAGGCGGTTGTGCTTGAGGTGGGTGCCAGATTCAGTGGGCAGGCTTCGAGCGTGACGCTGACATCTAAGTGGACGTCTGCCAGTCGGGCCAGTTCAGAGTCGGGATTGCCGGTCAGGGCGATGGCTTTGACGCCAAGTCGGTGCGCTGCGGGCAGAATAGAAAGAATTTCTTGGCCACTCCCTGAATACGACAGCGCCACCAAAAGGTCTTGAGGGCCAAGCATGCCAAGGTCGCCATGAACGGCTTCTGACGCGTGTAAAAAAAACGAAGGTGTGCCGGTTGAAGCAAGTGTCGAGGCAATTTTGCGGGCAATGTGCCCGGTCTTGCCCAAGCCACAGACCACTACGCGGCCTTTGCAGGCGAGCATGAGTTCGACGGCGCGCACAAAGTCTTCGCTCAGCCGTTGTTTGAGCGCTAGAATCGCCTGGGCTTCAAGTTCAAGGGTTTGACGCGCAGAAGTCAGCGTCGCCGAAAGATCAAACGTGGTGAGAGGTGGGTGCGATTCTGTGCTTGCCATAGCTTGAGTTTAAACGGTTCGGCGCCACGATGGGGCGCCGCTAGCGTATTCTACGGGTGCGCGCAGAGGCTGCGCGGTGTGTTTAATACCGATTTTTACTCGCGGAGTGCCGTTTAATGATTACACCCATGCCGTACCAAGACCCTATTGAACTGGTTCGTGGTCTGATTCGCACCGTGCCCGACTGGCCTAAGCCGGGTGTGCAGTTTCGCGACATTACCCCCATGCTGCTCGATCCGCGCGCGTTTCGGGTCTTAATCGATATGTTTGTTTATCGCCACATGCGCAACCGGCTTGATGTGGTTGTGGGGATCGACGCACGCGGCTTTATCTTTGGCAGTGCGCTGGCTTATGCTTTAAATGTTGGCTTTGTCCCGGTTCGTAAACAAGGCAAATTGCCCTTTAAGACGGTTGCGCAGCCTTACTCTCTTGAGTATGGTGACGCGACGGTCGAGGTGCACCAAGACGCAATTAAACCAGGTCAAAGGGTGTTGTTGGTCGACGATCTGGTGGCCACAGGGGGCACGATGCTGGCGGCGATCAAGCTGTTACAGCAGCTCGGTGGTAACGTGGCTGAGGCGGCCGCGGTGGTGAATTTGCCGGCGCTCGGGGGCTCAGCCCTGATTGCGCAGACGGGGACGCCGTTTTTGTGCGTGTGCGAATTTGAGGGTGGTTGAGCTCGGGCAACGCGCGTTGATTCAAGCTGAGTCAAACCGACGCAGTGAGGCCTAGCTTACAAAAACAGTTTGTAAACGGGGTTGTCGGTTTCGTTGAAATAAGGGTAACCAACCTCGTCTAAAAAGTCTTTGAAGGCTTTTTTGCTGCCGCGGGGAACTTGGATCCCGATTAAGACCTGCCCGTAGGCTGCGCCTTGATTGCGATAATGAAACAGGCTGATGTTCCAGTCGGGCTTCATCGATTGCAGAAAACGGGTGAGCGCGCCCGGACGTTCTGGAAACTCAAAACGGTACAGCAACTCGTTGTCGGCAAGTGTCGAGCGCCCGCCAACCATGTGGCGCAAATGCGTTTTTGACATTTCGTCGTGGGTCAGGTCTAGCGTTGCAAAACCATGCGCGCGAAAGTTTTTTGCGATTCGAGCGGGCTCGGTGGCATTTGCAACTTGAATCCCTACAAAAACATGCGCGAGGTGCGCCTCTGAAATGCGGTAATTAAATTCAGTGACACTTCGGTTGCCGACCAATTCACAAAAAGCGCGAAAACTGCCGCGCTGCTCGGGCAAGGTCACGGCAAACAGTGCCTCGCGGGCTTCGCCGACTTCAGCGCGCTCGGCGACAAAGCGCAAGCGGTCAAAATTCATATTTGCACCGCAGGCGATCGCAACCAGGGTGTTGCCTTGCAGCTTGTGTTGAGCCGCGTATTGCTTGGCGCCCGCCAGGGCCAGCGCACCCGCGGGCTCAAGAACGCTGCGGGTGTCTTGAAACACGTCTTTGATCGCGGCACAAATCGCGTCGGTATCCACGACGACAAAGTCGTCGACGTATTCGCGTACCAGACGAAAGGTTTCTACTCCGACTTGCTTGACGGCGGTGCCATCTGAAAACAAACCCACTTCGGCCAGTGTGATGCGTCTGCCGGCGCGTACGCTTTTGACCATGGCGTCTGAGTCGACGGTTTGAACCCCAATGATTTTGATTTCGGGACGCAATTGTTTGACGTAAGCGGCAATTCCGCTAATTAACCCGCCGCCGCCAATCGCAACAAAAATCGCATCGAGGCGACCCGCGCGCTGGCGCAAGATCTCCATGCCGATCGTGCCTTGCCCGGCGATCACGTCGGGATCGTCGAAAGGGTGCACGAAGCTCATACCGTGTTTTTGTTCGAGTGTCAGCGCGTGCGCGTAAGCGTCGCTAAAGCTGTCGCCTTTTAAAATCACCGTTGCGCCAAGTGCTCGCACGGCATTGATTTTTACGTCGGGCGTGGTGGTGGGCATCACGATCGTCGCCTTGCAGCCCAGACGCTTAGCCGATAGCGCGACGCCCTGCGCATGGTTGCCCGCCGAGGCTGCGATGACCCCACGCGCGAGTGCGCTCTGGGGTAAATGCGCCATCTTGTTATAGGCGCCACGCAGCTTAAAACTAAAGACAGTTTGTGTATCTTCGCGTTTAAGTAAAAAGGTGTTGCCCAGCCGCGCCGAGAGTTGCGGTGCTATCTCAAGCGCGGTTTCAATCGCCACGTCATACACTTTCGATGTCAAAATGCGTTTCAGATAATCTGTATTCATGAGTCTTTTGGCTGCGCGCGATCGATGGCAAGGTTCTGTGGCGTTGTGCCATTAACGATGGGCCACAATTATCCCACGCTAAGCGCGTTCGATTTTTTAGGAGTTCGCACTGGATTCGTTGCTCTCGCACTTGCTAAGTTGGCTGGCTCTGCCCTCGGTTGGTCTTGGCGCGCTCTTTGTTGTGAGTGCGCTGGCGGCGACGATTCTGCCGTTAGGCTCTGAGCCGGTTTTTGTGGCCTATTTGGCGCTTAAGCCCGAACTGTTCTGGGCCACAGTGTGGGTCGCGACCGCGGGTAATAGTCTGGGGGGCATGCTGACCTACCTGATGGGCGCCGGTGCACAGCAGGGCTATCGTCACTGGCGCTTTAAACATCGGGTCGCGGCGCCCGCAGCGCAAGTGCTGCACCCCGAGCCCGCAGCCAATCTTGTCGGTGAGTCCGGCGGCAACGCCTCCCGCGCGTCGCTTGGTCTGGTGTGGGTGCAACGCTTTGGCGCGCCGATTCTTTTGCTCTCTTGGTTGCCCCTGATTGGCGATCCGCTTTGCGCGATGGCGGGTTGGTTACGCCTGCCGTGGCGAGCGTGTTTGTTTTTTATCGTGTTGGGTAAATTCGCCCGCTACCTCGTGCTTGCAGGGTTGTTGCAACTTTGGCTAGACTAGTGCGATGCTCGCGCGCCCGAAATAGCCTGTTAACAGCAGGGTTGTCTGCGCACTCTGCTGGGGGTATTCAAAATATCTTTGTCGCTTCGCTTAAAATAAGACATTGAGGGTAACCCTGAAGATTTTTGACCCATGAACGCTCCCTTTGCCAGCCATTTGTTAAGCGTCGAACCCCAGTCTGGGTCTCAGGCTCGTTTGCGCGAAATCCCCTACAACTACACCTCGTTTTCAGACCGAGAAGTGGTCTGCCGCTTGCTCGGAGAACAAGCCTGGGCGTTGCTGTTTGATTTGCGCGGCGAACGCCGCACCGGCCGCTCTGCCCGCATGTTGTACGAGGTCTTGGGTGACATTTGGGTGGTTCGCCGCAATCCTTACCTGCAAGACGATCTGCTCGACAACCCCAAACGCCGCAAACTGCTGATCGAAGCCTTGCAACATCGCTTGGGCGAGATCGACAAACGCCGCCTTGGTGACGACCTCGGGCGCGACGATAAGGTGGCAAGTCTGCTTGACCTTGCCCGCGAAGCGGTCAAGGCGTTTGAGCAAGGGTTCGAGCAAACCGCAAAGCTGCGCCGTCAGGTACAAAAAACCTTGGGTAAGCTGACTAAGCAAGACAACATTAAGTTTGATGGCCTCTCGCGGGTGTCACACGTGACCGATGCCACGGACTGGCGGGTGGAATACCCCTTTGTGGTGCTCACCCCGGATACCGAAGACGAGATCGCGGGTTTAGTGCGGGGTTGTATTGAGCTTGGTTTAACCATTGTGCCGCGCGGGGGCGGCACCGGTTACACGGGTGGCGCGATTCCACTGACCTGGCGCTCGGCCGTCATCAATACCGAAAAACTCGACACACTCGGGGCCGTCGAACTGCTTACGCTACCTGGCGTTGCGACTCCGGTGGCAACGGTGCGGGCAGGCGCGGGGGTGGTCACCAGGCGCGTGTCAGAAGCCGCCGAGCAGGCAGGTTTTGTCTTCGCGGTTGACCCCACCTCGGCAGATGCCTCCTGCGTGGGCGGCAACGTCGCCATGAACGCTGGCGGTAAAAAAGCTGTTTTGTGGGGGACTGCGCTCGATAATCTTGCCTGGTGGCGCATGGTTGACCCCGATGGAAACTGGCTCGACGTCACGCGTCTTGAGCACAACATGGGCAAAATCCATGAAGCTGGACGCGTGCGCTTCGAGCTGAAATGGTCTGACGGAACCGCCCCCGCCGGTGCGCACCTCTTACGCACTGAAATTTTAGACGTCGACGGCGCGGGCTTGCGTAAAGTTGGTCTGGGCAAAGATGTGACTGACAAGTTTTTATCGGGTCTGCCGGGTGTCCAAAAAGAAGGTTGCGATGGTCTGATCACGGCGGCGCGGTGGGTGTTACACCGCATGCCCCGTCACACCCGTACGGTCTGTCTTGAGTTTTTTGGTCAGGCGCGCGATTCGATTCCCTCGATTGTCGAAATAAAAAATTATCTCGATGGCACGGGGCGTGCGCGAGGCGCGCTTCTTGCGGGGCTTGAGCATCTTGATGAGCGGTATTTACGCGCGGTGGGGTACTCGACCAAAAGCAAGCGGGGCGTTTTGCCAAAAATGGTGTTGTTTGGCGATATCGTGGGCGAGGACGACGCGGCAGTGGCCGCCGCAACCAGCGAAGTGGTGCGGCTTGCAAATACCCGCCATGGCGAGGGGTTTATTGCGGTCAGTGCTGAAGCGCGCAAAAAATTCTGGCTCGACCGGGCCCGCACAGCGGCGATCGCGCGTCACACCAATGCGTTCAAAATAAACGAAGACGTCGTGATTCCGCTTGGGCGAATGGGCGAATACACGGATCACATTGAGCGTATCAACATCGAGCTCTCGACGCGCAACAAACTTAAGCTGCTGGCCGCGCTAAAGGTTTTTTGCGAAGGCGTATTGCCGGTCGCCAAGCTTGACCGAAGCACCGATGAGGGAGTTTCAATCGAAGAGGCGCTCAGCGAGCGCAGCTCGCGCGCGCTTGATTTGCTTGAGCAGGTCCGCCAGCGCTGGCAGTGGGTGCACGACAATCTCGATCTGCCCTTGCAGCAGGCCGCTCAGGTTTTCAAGCAATACGGCTTAGAGGCGTTGCTAGAGGCAACCGCTGAGCGACTGACCGCGCAACCGGCGGCGCGCTTGTTCGATCTGGTGCAAGACCGCACGCTGCGAATTTCTTGGAAAATCGAGGTCAAGCCCGAGTTGTTGGGCTTGTTTAGCGGCACCGATTTTGCGCCCGTGTTGACCGAGGTGCAGGCGATTCATGCTCGCGTGCTCAAGAGCCGTGTCTTTGTGGCGCTGCATATGCATGCGGGTGATGGCAACGTACACACCAACATCCCCGTTAACTCGGATGATTACGAGATGCTTGGCGAGGCGAACGCGGCGGTCGCGCGCATCATGCAAATCGCCCGTGACTTAGATGGCGTGATCTCGGGCGAGCACGGTATTGGGCTCACCAAGTACGAATTTCTTTCTGCGGCTGAACTCGCTCCTTTCCAGCAGTACAAACGCAAGATCGACCCGAACGATCATTTTAATGCCGGCAAACTGATGCCTGGCGCAGACTTGCGCAACGCCTGGACACCGAGCTTTGGCCTAATGGGGCACGAATCGCTCATCATGCAGCAAAGCGATATTGGGGCGATTAGTCATTCGATTAAAGACTGCTTGCGTTGTGGTAAGTGCAAGCCGGTGTGCGCAACCCACGTACCTCGCGCAAATCTACTGTATTCGCCGCGCGATAAGATTCTGGCGACTTCGCTCTTGATCGAAGCGTTTTTATACGAAGAGCAAACCCGTCGTGGCATTAGCTTAAAGCACTGGGAAGAGTTCGAAGATGTGGCCGATCACTGCACCGTGTGTCACAAGTGCTACAACCCCTGCCCAGTTGATATCGATTTTGGTGAAGTGTCGATGAACATGCGCGCGCTCTTGCGTCGGATGGGACACAAGTCCTTTAATCCTGGCACGACCGCGGCGATGTTTTTCTTAAATGCCAAAGACCCTGCGACGATCAACGCCACCCGCGCAACCATGATAGGTGTCGGTTACAAAGTGCAGCGCTTTGCAAACGATTTGTTTTCAAAATTAGCTCGCAAACAAACGGCTGCGCCTGCGGCGACCGTTGGCAAGCCCGCCCTGCGCGAGCAGGTGGTGCACTTCATTAATAAAAAAATGCCGGGTAATCTGCCCAAGCAAACCGCGCGTAAATTATTAGATATTGAAGACGTCGATTACGTGCCCATTATCCGGCCGCCTGAAACCTCGGCCGAAACTGAGGCCGTGTTTTATTTTCCGGGCTGCGGTTCAGAGCGTCTGTTTTCGCAAGTCGGGCTGGCCACGCAAGCCATGCTTTGGCATGCCGGGGTGCAAACCGTTTTGCCACCTGGTTATTTGTGCTGTGGCTACCCGCAACGCGCGAACGGCATGAACGACAAAGCCGAAAAAATCATTACCGATAATCGTGTCTTGTTTCACAGAGTCGCCAATACGCTGAATTATCTTGACATTAAGACGGTCGTTGTCAGCTGCGGGACATGTTACGACCAGCTTTCAGGTTACGAGTTTGAAAAGATTTTTCCGGGTTGCCGCCTGATTGATATTCACGAATATCTGCTTGAAAAAGGGATCAAGCTTGAGGGCGTGCAGGGAACGCGTTACATGTATCACGATCCCTGCCATACCCCCATGAAGTTACAAGACCCTTTAAAGACGGTACGAGCACTGGTGGGCGACTCCGCCATTAAAACTGAACGTTGTTGTGGCGAATCGGGCACGTTGGCAGTGACGCGTCCAGATATCTCGACGCAGGTGCGGTTTCGCAAAGAGGAAGAGCTCGCTAAAAACACCACCGAGCTGCGCGCTGACGGTTTTGATGGCGACATCAAAATGCTGACCTCGTGCCCGTCTTGTCTGCAAGGCTTATCTCGCTTTGAACAAGACACGGAAGCCCGTGCCGACTATATCGTTGTAGAGATGGCGCGTTTGATCTTGGGTGCAAACTGGCTCGAAGATTATGTCAAAAAAGCCAACGCTGGGGGCATCGAGCGCGTCTTAGTTTAGGGTGTCTTCAAGCTTGTGGCTTATACACCGACTTCAATACCAGCGTTTAGCAGCGCGTCACGAATAGCTTTTGCAAAAAGCACAGCGCCAGGCTGATCGCCGTGTATGCAGAGCGTGTCAGCCTGTACCTTGACGGTAGCGCCATCATTGGCGGTCAGTGTGCCAGTTTGCACCATTTGTAAAACCTGCTTAATCGACACATTGACATCTGTGATCATGGCATTTGGCTTGTTGCGGGGGCTCAGCGTGCCATCGGGGGCATAGTTGCGATCGCCAAATACCTCTTGCGCAACCTGCAGGCCGACCGCTTTGGCGATCGGCACCATGGCACTGCCTGCCAACACAAAAAATATGAGCTCACGATCGACGTCGTAGGTGGCCTGCGCTAAGGCGCGCGCCAGGCCTTCGTCTTTGACCGCCATGTTGTAAAGCTGGCCGTGTGCTTTGACATGCCGCAGTCGCGCGCCCTGCGAGGCCGCCACGCCAGCCAGCGCGCCGATCTGAACCACCATCATGTCGTAGGCCTCTTGGTCGGTGATCGCCATATTGCGTCGGCCAAAGCCTTGCAGATCAGGCAGTCCGGGGTGCGCACCGAGCGCGACGCCATGCTTGAGCGCTGCGGCAATCGTTTTGCGCATCGTGGCGGGGTCGCCTCCGTGATAACCGCAAGCGATGTTGGCGGACGACACAAACGGCAAGATCTCTTCGTCGTTGCCGAGTTTCCAGACGCCAAAGCTCTCGCCCATGTCGCAGTTCAAGTCAATTCGTAGTGTCATGATTGCCTCAGTGATTGAGCAGTAAAGTTCGCACAGGTAGTAGTGCTTGCGCAAGTCTTGCAAAAGCCTGCCCGCGTGCGTGTTCGAGCTGTTGCGCGTGTTTGAGGGTGATGGCTTCAAAGCTGACAGTATCGCCCGGCCCTAGCTGCGCTAGCTGCGGTAAATCTACACTCGCGACATAGGCCATCTTTGGATAGCCGCCGGTGGTTTGGCGATCTGCCATCAGGATGATAGGTTGGCCGCCTGCCGGGACTTGAATCGTGCCAAAGGTGGTGGCCTCTGAGATCATTTGGCGCGGTGCGGTCATGAGCAGGGGTGCGCCTTGCAGGCGGTAGCCCATCCGTTCAGAGTCCGTGCTGACGCGATAGGGCTCTGAAAGAAGCGCCGCACAGCTTTCGGCTGTGAATTCGTGCCACTGCGCGCCCTTGAGCAGGCGCACTCTTGCGCGCGCTGAGGCCGCGATGGCAGCGGGCAAATAGACTTTGGTGGCCCACAAATCCATTGCAAGTTCTTCAAGTTTTTTGTTTTTGAGCGGACACAGCAACGGGATCTCATCGCCTCGTTGCAGAGCACGCCCCTCAAAACCGCCCATTGCACTACGAATGTAGGTGCTGGTGCTGCCAAGCACGGGAGCCAGCGCGAAGCCGCCAAACACCGATAAATAGCCGCGCGTGCCGTGGCGGCGCCCTGCGAAACTCAACTCATCTTGGGGGCGCACGACGACAGGGCGGTTCAGTGCAACGGGTTGCCCGTTAAGTATTGCACTCAGGTCGGCCCCGCAAAGCGCGATGCAACAAGCTTTGGTAAAGCAAAGCGTGGGGCCTGTTAACGTGATTTCGAGGGTGGCTAGGCTTGAATCATTACCCACAAGCAGGTTGGCCAGTGTGTGGGCTCGCAGGTCCATCGCCCCCGCAACCGAGACGCCCAAGTGCTGTTGCCCAAAACGACCAAGGTCTTGGAAGCTCGAAAGCATACCGGGCTTGCTAACCACCAGGCTCATGAGACCACCCCGTGCGCTAGCACCGATAACCGGTCAAACTCTTCTGGTGAAATAGGCACGAATCGAACGTGATCGCCAGGCATGAGTAAAGTTGGCTGCGGGCGGGCCAGGTCAAATAACTTAAGGGGTGTCGCACCTAAAATATGCCAGCCACCGGGCAAACGGGTCGGGTAGATCGTAGATTGACGGTTGGCAATCGCAACCGAGCCTGCAGGTACGACGGTACGCGGGACATCGCGGCGCGGCAAGGCAAATAAGGGATCATGGATGCCGATATAAGGATGGCCGGGTGCAAAGCCCAGCATAAAAACCATACTGCCAGGCACGCAATGCAGCTCTATCACCTGCTGTTCGGTCAGGCCTGTTGTTTGAGCAACTGCGCTCAGGTCGGGGCCGTGCTCGCCGCCATAGCACACGGGAATATCGATGCTGCGTGCGTTGAGATCCGTGCGGGGCAGCCCGGTTTTAAGCAACCCGATGAGTTGCTCGGACAGTGAGTCAAAACTAGGTAAAGCCGTCTGAGGGTCTGGCCCGTAATGCACGGCAACAGCAATGTAGGAGGGCACCACGTCTGTCACGCCAGCGAGCTGCGCTTTGCGAATTTTATTGGCGGCCGCTAAGCAAGTTAAGCCAGTCTCGGCGCTAATGACATCGCCAAAATCGATGCTCAAGCAATGATCGCCTTGGTGGCGAAGCTGAAAATTAGCTGCGGTCATGCGGTGCACAAGTTGGCGAAAGACAAACGCTGCGTTCGCGTCAATAAAAGCAGTTTAACGGAATGCGCGCGCGCAGCCCGAGCGCTTAAGCTTCGCGCAAGACCCGCTCTGCGTCAAACACCAAGCTAAAACAGCTGCCTTGTCCCAGTTTGCTTTGCACGTCCAGGGCTGCATCGTGGCGCATGGCCACGTGCTTGGTGATAGCGAGGCCTAAACCTGTGCCGCCAAGCGAACGCGAGCGGCCGCGGTCAACCCGATAGAAGCGCTCGCTTAAACGGGACAGATGTTCAGAGGCGATGCCAATGCCGGTGTCGGTCACGCTAAAGCGTGCGCGCCCGTCGGCCTCGCGCTGCCAGACCACGCAAATCGTGCCCGAGTCGGGCGTATAACGAACTGCGTTTGTCAGAAGATTTGAAAAGGCCGAGGCAATTTCTGAGTAATTGCCCGCGAGGTTCAGGCTGGGCTCGATCTGCCAGCTCCACTGGTGCCGTCCGGCAGAAAGCGCCTCAATTTGCGCGCGACCCGTATCGATTAAGTTCGCGATATTGACTGGTGTCAGTTCAGCACTTGGCGAGGTTTCAAGGTCCGAGAGTGTCAGTAAATCGGTGACCAAGGCCTGCATACGCTGCGCTTGCTCATGCATCAGTCCAAAATAATATTGACGCTGCGCGTGGCTTAAAGCGTCCGTTGGGGCGTCGCGCAGCGTTTCGACAAAACCCACCAGCACAGTGAGAGGCGTGCGCATTTCGTGTGACACATTCGCAACAAAATCGCGGCGTGTGGTTTCTAGTTTTTCGATCTGAGTCAGGTCGCGTGTAATCAGCAGAGTGCGGTCGCGGACGTAGCGCACCAAGCTGAGCAGCAGGTTGTGGTCGCCATTGGAGTGATTGACCTTAAGCGTTAAGGACTCAGACCAGTCGCCCTCCTTGACGTACGCGGCGAACGCCGGCGCACGCAAAATGTTGAGCAGGTTCTGCCCGAGGTCGTTTTCGGCTTGCAGGTGCAGTTGTTTTTCGGCAGCGTGATTAAACCATCTGATTTGCAGTTCGGTGTTCAGGACGACCACGCCGATCGGCAGGGCTTGGCCGGCAGCCATTGCGCCTGTGCTGGTTTCTTCAAGCTCCTGAATGGTGGCAACCTGATCGCGAAGACGGCGATATAGGGCTGCGACAACGTCATCCCAGGGCCCGACGTTTGCGGGCGGCTCGTCATTGGGAGAAACTAGCCAGCGCGCGATCCTCTCAGCGTGACGGCGCCGCACGACTAAGAGCAAACCGCCACCGAGCGCCATGAGGATCCAGCCGAGCGAGCTTTGCCAGCGATACTCGATCGCTAGGGCAAGGACCGACCCAAAGCCTACAAAAACAAGAGTGCGTTGCCAGTTCATACGACGGATTGTCGCATCAAGCTTAAGACTTGGGTATGACGGGGGTAAACCGGTAGCCGCTGCCACGAACGGTTTCAACGTGCAGGTCGTGCCTGGAGGGCTCTAGCGCCTTGCGCAAGCGACGAATGTGTACGTCGACCGTTCGCTCTTCGACAAAGACATGATCACCCCACACTTGATCGAGTAACTGGCCGCGAGAAAAGACGCGCTCTGGGTGCGTCATAAAAAAATGTAAAAGTCGAAACTCAGTTGGGCCGATCGCAAGCGGTTGGCCGTTACCCGTCAGGCGATGTGAGGTGGGGTCAAGCTTCAGTCCTTCAACTTCAATCAAATCGTCGGTGAGTTGGGGCGCGCGTCTGCGCAAAACCGCCTTTATCCTCGCCATGAGCTCTTTGGGCGAAAACGGTTTGGTGATGTAATCGTCGGCGCCGGCCTCAAGCCCATCGACCTTGTCTTGCTCGGCGCCCTTGGCGGTCAGCATAATGACAGGCACCAAGCGGGTCCGTTCGTCGCTGCGTAATTTTCGGGCTAAGGTCAGGCCCGAGGCGCCTGGCAGCATCCAGTCAAGCAGGATTAAGTCTGGCAGCTCGGCGCGAATCAGCGTCTCTGCTTGCGCGACATCAAAGGCGCGTAAGACCTTATGACCGGCAAAGGACAAGTTCACAGCAATAAGCTCTTGGATGGCGGGCTCGTCTTCAACGACTAGAATAGTGCTTGACATGGTGAGTACCATTTTAAAAGCGCGCATACGCGAGCGACATGTCTATAGTATGGCTGCAATGTGTCATGTATATGACAGTGGTGCGTTGCATAACTGAGGCAAGACGCATGGCACAAGACAATACGCATTTTGGTTATCAAACGATTGCCGAGTCAGAAAAAGCAGCAAAGGTGGCACAGGTGTTTCATTCTGTGGCGTCGCGTTACGACGTGATGAACGACTTGATGTCCGCGGGCCTGCATCGCGTCTGGAAAGCCTTCACGGTGGCTCGGGCAGGCGTGCGCCCGGGCATGAAAGTCTTAGACATCGCGGGTGGCACTGGCGATTTGGCGCGCGCGTTTGCTAAACAGGCCGGTAAGCAGGGCGAAGTGTGGCTGACCGACATTAATGACTCGATGCTGAGGGTGGGGCGCGATCGCCTGATTGATGACGGCTTGGTGCTTCCTTGCGCGGTCTGCGATGGCGAGCGCCTGCCGTTCGCCTCTGGGTACTTTGATCGGGTCACGGTGGCGTTCGGCTTGCGCAACATGACCCATAAAGACCGCGCCCTGGCCGAGATGACGCGGGTTCTGAAGCCAGGTGGCAAGCTGTTGGTGCTTGAGTTTTCAAAGATCGCAGCGCCTTTCGCGCCTGCTTATGACTGGTATTCGTTCAAGATCTTGCCCTGGCTGGGCCAAAAAGTGGCGGGTGATGCTGACAGCTATCGCTATTTGGCCGAATCGATTCGTATGCACCCCGACCAAGAAACGCTCAAAGGCATGCTAAGCGAGGCTGGCTTGTCGCGTGTGCAGTTTTTCAATTTGTCAGCGGGGCTGACGGCCCTGCACGAGGGAGTCAAGCTAAGCTAACTTTGAGTCAAAGCTGAACTTTTTTCGTTTTAGCCAGTCTGTGCTTTACAACCTGTTCAGCTTTTAGTAAGCTTCAGGTTCTAGTAAGATTTGAAGGCGTAGGTTTTCAAACTCATGTGAAGGTTTTGGCGCTTAGTCGCCCAGGAGCTCGATATGTCCAGATTTTTGTCCCGTTTTTTTGCTGTAGCACTCATGACCTTAGGCGGTGTCGCGCTGACTGCGGTGACGCTCGAGGCCCAGGCAGCCCGCGCAGGTAGCGGCACGAGCTCTGGCAAACAGTCAAGTAATGTCAGCAGCCAAAAGCCCGCGACCCCAGCGGCCGCCACCGGCTCAACCACACAAAAAAGCGCAACAGCACCTGCAGCCGCTGCGCCAGCTGCAGCAGCAGCCGCCAAGCCAAGCGGTGCGTCGCGTTGGTTAGGCCCCTTGGCTGGTATCGCAGCAGGCTTAGGCATCGCTGCCATGCTGTCCCATTTTGGGCTAGGCGGCGCCATGGGTGACTTTTTGATGGTGGCACTGTTAGCTGCCGTCGCGATCTTTGGCGTGTTGTTCGTGATTCGAATGATTCGTGGCTCTTCGGCTCAGCCTGCAGCGCAAGGTGCAGGTGCAGGTACGGGCACAACAGGCGGCGCTCAAACGCCCGCCAACGAAATGTATCGCGAGACCGCTGCGCCAGCCGCTGCCCCCGTTGCGTTACCGGCTTCGGCCACGGGCTCGATGTCTGCGGCAGGTTTTGGTTCAGACGCTCCGGCGCCTGATCAAAACTGGTTTATTCCCATTGATTTCGATACCAACCGGTTCTTGCAAGAAGCTAAAGCGCAATTTGTCTCGATCCAAAAGGTTTGGGACAGCGGTGATCTGACGCAAATGCGCAACTTCTTGACTGAGGATTTGCTTAAAGAGTTACAGGCGCAATTGTCTGGACGCGTGGGTGAAAATCACACCGAGGTGGTGTTGCTCAATGCCGAGATGCTTGGCATCGAGAAGGTCACCGATGGCCATTTGGCAAGCGTTCGCTTCTCGGGCATGCTGCGCGAGCAGGTTGGCGCTGAGGCGTTCCGTTTCGAGGAGGTCTGGAACCTGTTTAAGCCAGAACAAGGCGGCTGGTTACTCGCGGGTATCCAACAAATCCCAGTCACACACGCTAGTTAAGCTTGGCAGTTGACGGTTTAAAAAAAAGCGCCCGCTTAGCGGGTGTTTTTTTGTCTCAAACGCAAGCCAAGCGGCTAGGCCGTTAAATTAACCGCGCTAGCAGGCGGTTCAGCCGTTAAACTGTCGCCTCACTCAGATTCTCGGTGCTTGAACTTACGTGATCTTCCCCCCGCCTTTTTTGCCAGCATCCTCTGAGTTGCACCCAGTCAAATTTTTGGCGCGCGCGTTCAATCTGTTGACCCGACAGCAGCCCTGGGCTGCGCAGCGGCTAGTGCCTTATGCGGGCCAGACGCTGAGAATTTGTTTGGGCGGCTTTCAACTGACGCTCACCATCGAGCCTCAAGGCACCTTAGTCGCTGCCGAACCAACGGTGGTTCCAAATGTCGTGCTTGAGTTGATCGCTGAAAAGCTCTCTTGGTCGGCCTTGCTTGATCCCGGGGCACGTCCCGAGCTTGCGCAGTGGGTTCACATTACGGGTCAGGCTGCATTGGCACAAACCATCTCTGACCTAGTGCAAGATTTACGCCCCGATCCTGAAGACGCGCTGGCACAGTGGGTTGGCGATATCCCCGCACGAAGGCTTGTGCGCGGCGCACAAAGCCTCTTTGGTGCAGCACAATCGCTGGCGCGCGGCCTCACCCAAAACATGGCTGAATATCTTGCTGAAGAATCGGGCACGTTAGCGGGTACGCCTGCTTTGGCCGTTCTTGTTCAAAACCGAACCCACACGTTGGCACACCTTGAGCAGCTTGCGCAACGTCAGGCTGCGTTACAGGCTCGGCTGCAACGGCTGGTGGCCCCCCCGGGTGCGCGCGCATGATGTCTGTGCCGCGCCTGTTGCGCATCATTGTCGTGTGTTTGCGTTATCGGCTCGATGAGCTTGTGTTGTCGGGCATCGCACACCCAGTGGCCTATCGGTTGCTTTGGCTCGTGCGTCTGGGCTCGCGCCCCAAGATGGCGCGTGGCCCGCGCCTGCGCCTTGCGCTAGAGTCGCTGGGCCCCATCTTTGTCAAGTTCGGTCAGGTGCTGTCGACCCGTCGCGATCTCATCCCGACGGATGTTGCCGACGAACTCGCGTTGTTGCAAGACCGCGTTGCGCCGTTTGCCTCAGCCAAGGCTGCGGCACTGATCGAGCAGGCCTTGGGCGCGCCAACTTCGACACTTTTTGCTCAGTTTGAAACGGATCCGGTAGCCTCTGCTTCGATCGCTCAGGTGCATTTTGCGATGTTGCATGACGGGCGCGCTGTGGCGGTCAAGGTATTGCGCCCCGGCATGCTCGAGGTGATTGATAAAGATCTTTCACTGATGCGCGTGCTTGCCGGTTTGATTCAGGGGCTCGTGCCCGATGGGCGTCGCCTCAAGCCACGCGAGGTTGTTGCAGAGTTCGACAAGCATCTGCACGATGAGCTGGATCTGCTGCGCGAAGCGGCGAATTGCAGCCAGTTGCGTCGTAATTTTGGCCCAGAAAGCACACGCGGCGACTTGTTGTGGGTGCCTGAAGTGATCTGGGATTATTGCGCCTCAACTGTCTTCACCATGGAGCGGATGTACGGCATACCGGTCAGCCAGATCGAACGCCTGAAGCAAGTGGGAGTCGACATCCCAACCCTTGCACGTACCGGCGTTGAGATCTTCTTTACGCAAGTGTTTGATGACGGTTTTTTTCATGCGGATATGCATCCAGGCAATATTTATGTCTCTGATCGCCCTGAGACGCTTGGGCGCTATATCGCCCTAGACTTCGGCATTGTGGGCTCCTTATCCGAATTTGATAAAAATTACCTAGCTCAA
The DNA here is from genome assembly GCA_945872285.1 of Bordetella parapertussis. Lineage (GTDB taxonomy): Bacteria > Pseudomonadota > Gammaproteobacteria > Burkholderiales > Burkholderiaceae_B > Zwartia > Zwartia parapertussis_D. The sequence continues at coordinate 52,070 of CAMBZR010000007.1, forward strand.
AACTTTTTGGCTTTTTTCCAGCGCGATTATCGGCGCGTCGCGCGCTTGCATATCGAATCGGGCTGGGTACCATCCACCACACGCGAAGAAGAGCTCGAGGGTGCGGTTCGCGCCGTCTGCGAGCCCTATTTTGATCGCCCTTTGGCTGAAATCTCACTCGGACAAGTGTTATTACGGCTTTTTCAGACCTCTAGGCGCTTTAATGTCGAGATACAGCCACAATTGGTGTTGTTGCAAAAGACCCTTTTAAATGTAGAAGGATTAGGACGCCAGCTTGATCCGCAGTTAGACTTATGGAAAACAGCAAAGCCGTATCTTGAGCGCTGGATGCTTGAGAGGGTCGGGTTCAAGGGAGTTCGCAAAAAACTGACGCAAGAGGCTGGTCAGTGGGCACAGTGGTTACCTGAATTACCTCGGTTGGTGCACGCGCAATTGAGTCGCGCAGATGTCTCTGCTGAGGTGCTGCGTGAGTTGCAGCAGATGCGACGGGCGCGTGAACAAAGCAATCGCGTGTTGATGGCATTAACGGGTGTGGCGGCCATGGGTTTGGCAGTCGTGCTCTGGACGCTGATGCGTTGATTGAAATTTAAACATTAAAGGTAGTGACTATGCTTTACGCAGAACTCTTTAAATCGATGGAATCCGTGCGCTGGAATATGGACACCGATATCCCTTGGCAGGATTTTGATCGCAGCAAGCTCACCGATGAGCAAGCACAAACGATCAAGATGAATGCCATCACTGAATGGGCAGCATTGCCGGCGACAGAAATGTTTTTGCGCGACAATCGCGACGACAGCGATTTCTCAGCCTTTATGTCTGTCTGGTTTTTTGAAGAGCAAAAACACTCTTTGGTCTTGATCGAATACCTGCGGCGCTTTGCGCCAGACCTCGTACCCACCGAAGAAGAACTTCATCGCGTACGGTTTGAGTTCGATCCCGCACCGCCGCTCGAAACCCTGATGCTCCACTTCTGTGGTGAAGTCCGTTTAAACCACTGGTACCGGCGCGCCTCTGACTGGCACACCGAGCCCGTGATTAAAGAAATTTATAAAGTGATTGCACAAGACGAAGCGCGTCATGCGGGCGCGTATCTGCGCTACATGAAGCGCGCCCTCACGCAGCGCGGCCAAGAGATTGGTGCGCAAGCGCGCATGGCGTTCGCCAAAATCGGTGTCTTGATGGCATCTGCGCACCGGACTCCGCAAGCGTTGCACCCGACTAATCTGCACGTCAATAAAGAGATGTTTCCAAACGATACGGTCCAGTCAAAGTTACCTGAACCCGGCTGGCTCGAGCGGTGGTTAGACAATCAAATCGTCTTTGATAAAGATTGGGAGCACAAGGTCAGCACCCGCATCTTGCACAACATGTCGCTGCTAATGGATAGCTCCTTTAAAACCGTACAAGATCTGAACCGCTATCGTAAAGAGCTGCTTCGGTCTGCGGCGGGGGTCGTAGGCGCAACCGCTTGAGCGCGCGTTTTGAAGCCAAGATCTTGTCGGCACAACAGGCTGGCGAAAAGATCGCAAGTGGCCAATGGCCAAAACCGTTGGTTTTTACCAACGGTGTCTTCGATCTCTTGCATCGCGGGCACGTGACCTATCTAGACGAGGCCGCGCAACTCGGCGCTACCTTGCTGGTTGGCGTTAACTCAGACGCCTCAGCCAAACGCCTGGGCAAAGGGCCCGACCGACCGTTGAACACCGCGACAGACCGTGCGGCCTTACTCGCGGCGCTAGGTTGTGTGACGGCGGTGATCATTTTTGACGAAGATACCCCGGTCGAAATCATTGCGACTCTGCGCCCTGACATCATCGTCAAAGGGGGTGATTACGATATGCAGGTATTGCCAGAGACCAAGCTTGTTGAGTCGTGGGGCGGGAAAGCTATCGCGATTCCGTTTGAATTCAAGCGTTCAACGACGACGCTCGTTGAAAAAATCCGCCGCGTCTGACGCACGGTAGGCGCGCTGCCCTGGCACTTGAAGCGCGCGAGCAAACCCTCAACCGCCAGCCTTAAAATTTAAAGCGCGAACCACAGGCACCGGTCAAAGGCTTAACGACTGTTTCGAACAGCGAAAGAGTCTCAAAGCTTGCGGCTGTTGTGCGTGTAATGCGAAAGGCTGTCATTGAGGGGGCATGCCCAGCAATCACCACCATTCGACCGCCAATTTTTAACTGATACTTCAGGGCGTTTGAGATTTTGTCGACACCGCCACTGACCAAAATCGCATCGTACTCAGCGGTTCCCCAGCCGTTGTTACCATCGCCGGTTTCAACACTGACATTTTTGATTTGCGCTTTTTGTAAATTTTGTTGTGCAAAGCTGACTAAGCGCGGATCGATTTCAACCGAGACGACAGAGCGCGCTAAGCGCGCGAGTAAGGCGGCTTGATAGCCAGAGCCTGTACCGATTTCGATCACACAGTCATCGTGCTTGAGCTGCAACAATTGCGTCAATCGCGCCTCAAGCTTGGGGCTAAGCATGGTTTGCCGTGTATCCGCAGACTCAAGGTGTAGTGGAATTTCGATATCTGCAAAGGCGAGGGCGCGATAGGCTTTTGGTACAAACTGCTCGCGCTGTACGCTAAAGAGAGCCTCAAGCACGTTCGAATCAAACACGCCTACCGGACGGATTTGTTGTTCAACCATGTTAAAGCGGGCGAGTTCAAGCGCGGTTAAAGCTGTTGCATTCATCGGTTTAAGGGCGCTGCCATCTATTGCGGAAAACCCTTATTGTAAGGGTTTTCCTGACCAAAGGGCATGAAAATGGTGCACCGGGCCGTGGCCTTGTCCCACATTCAGGGCGTCGGCGTGGGCAATGGCCTGCACAAGATAGTCTTTTGCCCGTTTCGTGAGCGCCGGCACATCGTTCATTTGGGGCAGAAGGGCCGTGATGGCAGCAGACAGTGTGCAGCCTGTGCCATGGGTGTTGCGGGTGGGGATCCTACGACCCGGTAGCTCTAGCATTTTGTCGCCATCATGCAAGACATCAATCGTATCGTTGCCCGGCAAATGTCCCCCCTTGACCAGCACCCAGCGGTGCCCCCCATGTGTCATCCGGTTGCGCAGGCGCTCGGCGACCCGGCGCATCTCGCGCACCGTTTCGACCGTACGCATTTCAAGTAAAACTCCAGCTTCGGGTAAGTTGGGGGTCAAAAGTGTGGCTAAGGGCAGTAATTGCTCTCGCAGGGCACCGATGGCTTTTTGCTCGAGCAACAGGTCACCACTTTTTGACACCATCACTGGGTCGAGCACCAGGTGAGGTGGTTGGTAGTGCCCCAGCCGATCAGCCACCACTTCAATGATGCCGGTTTGTCCGAGCATTCCGAGCTTGACGGCGTGAATATCGATATCGGCGAAGAGCGTGTCGATTTGTGCGCGCACAAATTGTGGGTTGACCGGCGAGATGTCGGTCACTGCTTGCGTATTTTGCGCCGTCAGCGCAGCCACCACGGCACAGCCATAGGCACCTAAGGCGCTCATGGCCTTGATGTCGGCAAGAATGCCTGCTCCCCCAGAGGGGTCCATTCCCGCGATGGTTAGCGTGTTGGGAATCGCGCGTGGCGCTTGCGGTTCGCTCATGTCTTCGCAGAGGGAGTGATAGGCGTGAGCAGGCCAGCACTTGGCGAACTTGGCGCGGCCTCATACGTCTTGCGCGGGACGCGACCCGCCAGAAACGCTTCGCGACCCGCTTGGACCGCTTTGTTCATTGCGCTGGCCATCAACACCGGCTGTTGTGCGCCGGCGATCGCGGTGTTCATGAGCACGCCATCACAGCCAAGCTCCATCGCAATTGCGGCATCTGAGGCCGTACCAACCCCGGCATCGACCAAAACGGGAACCCTCGCTTGATCGATAATCAGGCGAAGGTTCCAGGGGTTCAGAATTCCCATACCGGAGCCAATTAAGGAGGCCAGAGGCATGACGGCAACGCAGCCAAGCTCTTCGAGCATTCGGCATTGAATCGGATCGTCGGTGCAATACACCATGACCTCAAAACCTTCGGCAACCAGAGTTTTGGCTGCGGCGAGAGTTTCGGGCATATTCGGAAACAGCGTGTGCGGGTCGCCTAGGACTTCGAGTTTGACTAAGCGATGTCCGTCAAGCAGTTCGCGCGCTAAGCGCAACGTGCGCACCGCCTCGTCAGCCGAATAGCAGCCCGCGGTATTGGGCAGCAGGGTGAACTGGCTGGGGGGCAGGTATTCAAGCAGGTTCGGCTCGCCGGCGGTCTGCCCGATGTTAGTGCGTCTGATCGCTACGGTAATAATTTGCGCACCGCTGGCGTCAATCGCTTCTCGTGTTTGGGCAAAGTCTTTATATTTGCCGGTGCCGACAAGCAGTCGCGACTGGTAGGCTTTACCAGCGAGGGTCAATGGATCAGACGAGACTTTTTGCATATGTTTTTATTCAAAATTTTTCGGTCGACGCCTTGCTAAAGGCTGGGCACCGTTAGCGTAGTTTAACGCGGGCAGGCGAAACGTTTTTCTGAGTGCTGAGCTTCGCGTTTAGCGGATTTGTTCGATCAGCGCGCAAAGAGGTTCAGCGGCTTCTAACAGGCGCGGTCCGGGGCGAAACAACGCTTCATGCTCCATCATAAACACACGCCCTAACCGCGCGGCGGGTAAGCCTGCGTTTTGCCAGTACGTCACGCCCACACGGTCAACGACAGGCGTGGTGCCTGCGCCCGTACGCGCGATCAACACCATTTCGGGCGCTGCTGCCACAAGCTGCGCGGCAGTCGTGAGTTTGGGTGCGCCCGAAGCGTTTTCGGTCAGCACGTTGCGTCCGCCACATAAAGCAATGACCTCTGACAGCAGATGTTCGCCTGTTAAACCACTGTCGGGGTCCGTATCGGTTTGCAAAAGTACGCGTACCACGCGTTTCTTGACAGAGGCCCGGGCTAGCGCGTCGAGCTTGTGGCGCAAGGCTTCAGCGCGTCCGTGTGCGACACCGGCAGTGCCTAACAGGACGCCAAAGGTTTCAACGCTGTCTGCGATCTCAATGAGCGAGCCAGGGGTGCTAATAAAGACAGGAATGTTGAGTGCCTCAAGAGGCTCAAGCTCGGCAGGTAACCAGCCAAAAATTAAATCAGGCTTGTAGGCGGCAACCACAGAGGGATTTAAGGGCTTACGCTCGCCAAGCTTTGGCAGCGCCAGGGCCTGAACTGGGTAATCGCTGCCAACCATGGTGGCAACGAGTTTGTCACCGCCGCCGGCCGCAAAGATTAATTCAGTGGCATGCGGTGAAAGCGCGATGACTCGACGCGCAGGTGCCTTCAGTAGCACCGCGCGGCCGCTGTCGTCGATGACTTCGATTTCAGTGGCGGCGGCGGTAAAGGTCACGACGCAGCACGCCAGCAGACGACAGACCCTCAAAAAAAACGCGCGCATCATGCCAACGATTAAGCAGTGAATCGAGTCTTGATGCTACATCCGCCACGCCAAGTTGACAAACACATTCGAGCCCAGGGTGTTGTAGCCCTGGATTAAGGTGTATTGCTTAGCAAAGACGTTGTTCCAGCGCACTTGAATATCTGCATCCGGCGATAAAGGGTAGCTGCCCGCCAAGTTCAGCAAGCTATAGCCCCCCAACGTGCCGCCAGACATAGTGTCTTTTCGCTCGCTGGTGGCATACCATTCGGCCGTGAGCTTGGCGGCACCGATTGTTTGATCAACGGCGAGCTTTGCTACCTGCTGCGCGCGCTGTGGAAGCAGAGCGCCAGTCTCAGCGTTACGAGGATCGAGCCAGTTCAGGCTACCGCGTACTTGGGTGTTGCGACTTAAGCGATGCGTACCGAACAGACTCACACCTTGAATCAGCGCTTGACCAATATTAATTGGCGCGTAGGGAGAGTAAACATCGCCGGGCAAAACGGGCTGGTTCACAATCAGGTTACTGATTTCGTTACGGTATGCAACCAAACTCAGTTGGGTTTGTTCAGTTGAGTACTTCAGGCCAAGCTCGATATTGCGAGAGTTCTCTGGTTTTAGCGCTGGGTTGCCGGCAAAAAAAGGCGTAACTGGCCAATACAACTCGTTAAAGTTCGGGGCTCGAAACCCAGTGTTGGCACCCGCCGTCGCGCGCCATTGTGGGGTCAGTGACAGGCCATAGACCAAGCTGCCGGTGACAAAGTTTCCGTATTGGGAATTGTTGTCGTTGCGCACGCTGGCTTGTATCGCCTGCGGCCCCCAGCTGCCGCGATAAATACCAAAAAGTGAGTTGGTCGAGCGCGCGGTTTGCTGATAATTGACGAACGAGGCTTGCGGATACCCGCCGTTTGATAGAACGCCGTCGACGCTTTGCTCTAGGCGCTCGTAGCCCACCGAGACGCTTTGCGTCGGCGAAAACTTTAAATCGGTTTGCCACAAATACTGACTTTGGCGGGTCTCAAAGTGCTGTTTACCATCCGCTGGATTTGAGGGAACGAGTTCTGCACCCGCATTGACGGTCTGATAGCGCTCCGTTGTAAAGCCGGCTCGTAGGGTGCTGGTCCAAAACTCCGACAGTTTATTTTTGCTAGTCAGCATATTCGTGCTGACGGTTTGAATGCCACGATCGTTGAAGTAGGGCGAGCCCGCGTCATAGGCACCATTCACGCTCGACTGATAGCCCTGTACGGTGAGTGTCTGTCCGGGTTTCCAGGTGTAGCCCAGCGTGCCCCCGACGTTGCTGCGGTAATAAGAGTCTTTATCTGGGTTGTAGTAATAATGACTGGGCTTGGTGGCATTGGTGCCACCGCTTTGGCCATAGCCACCAAACAAGCTGTAAACCCAACCCTCTGAGGCGCCCGAAAATCCCGCATCGTACTGCGTCGAAGCATAACTGCCTATGCCCGCGTTGGCATAGGCCGAAAACGGCCGGTCTTGATCACCTCGCGTGATGATGTTGACCACACCACCAATGGCGTCAGCGCCGTAAAGGCTGCTGCTCGTGCCACGTACCACCTCGATACGTTCGATGCTGTTGAGCGGAATCGCGCCCAGCGGCGCGTTACCGTTCGTGGCGCTGTTTATGCGCAAGCCGTCGATCAAAATCAACGATTGATTGCTATTCGTGCCGCGAATGTTAATGCTGCTGGTCGACTGCGGGCCGCCATAATTCAGCCCCTCAATACTGTGTTCACGCAGCAGCGCGTCAGACAAGGTGCCGTTGGGCAGCGTGTCGAGCTCGTCGCGACCAATCACGCTGTTGTCGCCGAGCGTGTCTGCTAAGGGCTCAGAGGCGCGCCCAGGCGTGACGACGATGGTGGCAAGTTGTGGGGTCGGGGAAGGGTTGGGTTCGCTTGTGGTTTGGGCGAGCGTGCCGCCCGTCAGCGCCCAAGCCGCGGCAGCGGCGCAGAGCCGAAAAGTAGAAGAGTGCATCTGTAAAGCCTCGCGAGGGCCTGCGTCCCCGCAGACCTTGAACGTTCAAAAAAGAGTCAGTGCCTAAAAGGCCCTTGCTCTTTGCTTAAACTGGCCGGTATCGGGCTGGCGCTCGGGTTTAATGACTAAAACCGTGGCGTTGACCGTTGCGGGGGCAGCACAGGCACAACCGTCTTGTGACGTATTTCCCTGTTTCCCGTTTAACTTTCCCAATGCGACGGATACCTTTTTTGGGCATCACGTGACAGCATCGAAAGCACCAATTCTGTCACTGATGTTACACCAGTCTGTTTTTGGTAAAATCCACCATCAGTTGAGCGAGGCTTTGGCGGTCCGATCCAAACAAAGCAGCTTGCCAGTGGTTTTCCAGTTTTCAGTGCTTGAACGCGAGGGCGCTTTAAACCCGGTGCAATGGTTCTGTGCATCGTCACTTAAATTTTTAGCGTCGTGATGTCACACCCTAAATTACCCTATCCGCTTGCAAGCTATACCCGCGGTGCTGCTTTTGCACGCGCGCTCGGTGCGCGCATCATGATTCTTGATGGCGCAATGGGCACGATGGTTCAGCAATACAAACTTTCTGAAGCTGACTTTCGTTCTGAACGCTTCGCCGCACATGGCAAAGACGTCAAGGGTAACAACGAGTTGTTGTCACTCACGCGCCCCGACATCATTCTCGCAATTCATAAACAGTATTTGGCTGCCGGCTGCGACGTCATTGAAACCAACACGTTTGGGGCCACGACGATTGCACAGGGCGATTACGACTTAGCTGAAATTGCCTACGAACTGAATTTAATATCTGCACAACTTGCTCGCCAAGCCTGCGACGCGCACAGCACGCCCGAACGTCCGCGGTTTGTCGCGGGCGCACTCGGCCCGCAGCCTAAAACGGCGTCTATCTCGCCCGATGTGAATGATCCGGGCGCGCGCAACGTGACCTTTGAGGAATTGCGCGTGGCTTACACCGAGCAACTCAACGGGTTGCTAGACGGGGGCGTCGATCTTATTTTGATAGAAACTATTTTTGATACGCTGAACGCTAAGGCAGCGATCTTTGCCGTCGAAGAAGTTTTTGAGGCGCGCGGCGAGCGCCTTCCCGTGATGGTTTCGGGTACCGTTACCGATGCGTCGGGGCGGATCCTGTCGGGTCAGACGGTCGAAGGTTTCTGGAATTCAGTGCGCCATGCCCGACCCATCACGATTGGTTTGAATTGCGCACTCGGTGCAGCCTTAATGCGCCCCTATATCGCCGAACTGTCCAAAATCTGCGACACCTATGTCTGTGTGTACCCCAACGCCGGCTTGCCAAACCCCATGAGCGATACCGGCTTTGACGAAACTCCGGCCGATACCTCAGCCTTGCTCGAAGAGTTCGCACGAGCAGGGCTGGTCAATATGGCTGGGGGCTGTTGCGGGACGACGCCCGAGCACATCGAGGCCATCGCAGCGAAAGTCACGTCGTTGCCAATACGCGTGGTGCCAGACATCTCTGTTAAAACGCGCTTATCTGGCCTCGAGGCTTTAAATATTGACGACGAGTCTTTGTTTGTGAACGTCGGCGAGCGCGCAAACGTAACCGGCAGTAAAGCCTTTGCCCGACTGATTCGCGAAGAAAAGTACGATGAGGCAGTGGCCGTGGCGCGACAACAGGTCGAGAACGGTGCGCAAATCATTGACGTCAACATGGATGAAGCCATGCTTGATTCGGCTGCGTGCATGCACCGGTTTTTGAACATGATTGCCTCTGAGCCCGATATCGCGCGCGTGCCGATAATGATAGACAGTTCAAAATGGTCAGTCATTGAAACAGGCCTGAAGTGCGCGCAGGGCAAGTCGATTGTGAACTCAATTTCGTTAAAAGAGGGCGAAGAGCCCTTCTTGAAGCAGGCGCGCTTGTGCCGCTTGTACGGTGCCGCTGCGGTCGTGATGGCGTTTGACGAACAAGGTCAGGCCGATAGCCTTGAGCGTCGCAAACTGATTTGTACGCGTGCCTATCATTTATTGATCGAAAAAGTCGGGTTTCCACCTGAAGACATTATTTTTGATCCAAACGTGTTCGCTATTGCCACTGGTATCGATGAACATAACCATTACGCGGTGGATTTTATTGAAGCTACCAAATGGATTCGCGAGAACCTGCCCCACGCACGTATTTCGGGCGGGGTCTCGAACGTCAGCTTTTCGTTCAGGGGTAACGAGCCCATCCGAGAGGCGATCCACACTGTGTTTTTGTATCACGCCATCCGCGAGGGAATGACGATGGGGATCGTGAACGCGGGACAATTGGGCGTGTACGCCAATATCGACCCAGCGCTGCGCGAATTGGTTGAAGACGTGGTGCTTGATCGTGAATAAAACGAGTGCTTTGGGAAAAAAAGACCCAAACGATACGCGCACACCCACTGAGCGTCTGGTTGAGTTTGCCGAAAACTTTAAAGGCAACGGCATCAAGCGCGAAGAAGATCTTGCGTGGCGCCAGCAGTCGGTAGAAAAGCGTCTGGCGCATGCCATGGTGCATGGCATGACGCAGTTTATTGTTGAAGATACTGAAGAGATTCGTCAGCAGATTGACGATCGTAAAGGGCGCCCCATCGAGGTCATCGAGGGCCCGCTCATGGATGGCATGAACATCGTGGGTGATTTGTTTGGCGAAGGCAAAATGTTTTTGCCGCAAGTGGTGAAGTCTGCCCGCGTCATGAAGCAAGCGGTCGGGCACTTGATACCGTTTATCGAAGCTGAAAAAAAGCTCATCGAGGCTGCGGGCGGCGATGTGCGCGCGAAAGGTAAGATCGTGATCGCGACCGTTAAGGGCGATGTCCACGATATTGGCAAAAATATCGTGACGGTGGTGCTTCAGTGTAATAACTTTGAAGTCGTCAACATGGGTGTGATGGTGCCGGCCGCCGAGATTTTGGCGCGTGCTAAAGCTGAAAAGGCTGACATTGTTGGCCTGTCGGGCTTGATTACGCCGAGCCTTGAAGAGATGGCCTACGTTGCCAGCGAGATGCAACGCGATGAATATTTTCGCAGCCGCAAAATCCCTTTGATGATTGGGGGTGCCACAACGAGTCGGGTGCATACGGCCGTAAAAATTGCACCGCATTACGAGGGGCCTGTGATTTATGTGCCCGATGCCAGTCGGTCGGTGGGGGTCGCGCAAAATCTGGTGTCTGAAACCGCCAATACCTACCTTGAAGAGCTTGCGGTTGAATACGAAGACGTGCGTCGACGTCACGCTGCACGTAAAGCCACACCGCTGATGTCTTTGCTTGACGCGCGTGCGGCAAAGCCCGTGATTGATTGGGCGGGTTATACGCCGCCACGCCCTAAATTTATCGGGCGACGCACCTTTAAAAATTTCGACTTAGCTGAGCTGGCAAGCTTTATTGACTGGACGCCCTTTTTTCAAACCTGGAGTCTGTTCGGACAATTTCCGGCAATCCTGGAGGACAAAATAGTAGGCGAACAGGCGCGCTCGGTTTACGCAGACGGGCAGGCGATGCTCAAGCGCATGGTCGCTGGGCGTTGGCTCACTGCCAACGGCGCCGTGGCGTTTTACCCTGCCAATACTGTCAATGACGACGACATCGAAATTTATACAGACGAAACTCGCGAAAATGTATTGTTCACTTGGCGCGGCCTGCGTCAGCAGGGCATGAAGCGCGAGGGTGTCGAAAACAAATGTTTGGCTGACTTTATCGCGCCCAAAGATTCTGGTGTGATGGATTACATCGGTTTGTTTGCGGTCACAGCCGGCTTAGGCGTCGAGAAAAAAGAAAAAGAATTTGAACGTGCCAACGATGACTATTCGGCCATCCTGTTTAAATCATTGGCAGACCGTTGCGCCGAGGCGTTTGCCGAGGCCCTTCACGCGCGCGTACGCAAAGATATTTGGGGCTACGTGCCAAATGAAACCTTGACCAACGAGCAAATGATCAAAGAGACGTATCAAGGGATACGACCTGCACCGGGTTATCCTGCCTGCCCAGAGCACGTGGTCAAGCGCGAAATGTTTGGGGTGCTCGACGGTGCAGATATTGGCATGATGCTGACAGAAAGTTATGCCATGCATCCTGCTGCAAGCGTTTCGGGGTTTTACTTTAGCCACCCGCAATCACAGTACTTTAGCGTGGGCATCATTGGCGATGATCAAGTGGCGGATTACGTCAAGCGCTCGGGTCGCACAGAAAAAGACGTCAAAAGAACTCTGGCGCCAAACCTAGGCTGAGGCGTGAGTTCACCAGGCCAGCGTCTCAAGTAAAAAAGTAGTCGCAACCGCGGCAATTAAGAGGGCGGTAGTCCAGTTCCGGTCTAGCGCGTTAGGTTGGCTTTCAACAAAACGGTACAGAAGTGCGCCGGCTCCAACCGAGCTCAGTACCGCGAGCAGCATCCCCGCGGCATTGAGCAGTACACCGGTCGAAAAAAATCGAGCCCAAAGCGCATTCACGCCAATCACGAAGCCATAGTGAATCAAAAAAATTGAATACGAGCGTTGACCCAACCACGTGAGCAGGCCGGGACTAGGCCATTTGGCCAGCCAGCCGCGCTGGCCCGCGACTGCGACAATGATTGCAGTTGCCAGTGCTACGACAATCGGGTTGCGATGCTGCAGCCACAAGGCCATCGAGCCAAGCAGGGCGATGGTGAATAACAGACCGCCACCCGAGGGCCGGCGCGTTGACCAAAACGCTAGCATCCCCAGCGCATAGGCGCCAAAGAAATAGGGCGCATAGTCTTCGTAGCGATCGTGTCGGTTAATCACCCAAAGCGAACCCGCAGCTAGGCTGATGATCACCGCCGGGAATACCCAGCGCCAGGCCGGTGCTGCGCGTGCGCTCAGGGCCGTCAGTAAAACAGTCACTATAAACAGTTGAAAATCAATCGCCACATACCAGACGCCCGCTGACAAAGCTTCAACGCCAGCGAGGTCGTGCAATAACAAGGCGTGCGCAAGTAACTGGGCGAGGCTTGGGGGTGCTGAAAGCGAGTCATGGACAAACCAGGGCCTGACGATCGCGGTGATCAGTATCGCGCAGGCGATCGCAAATAAAAATGGCGTGACTAGGCGGCGATAGCGCTTGAGGATTAAGCTCAATGTCGAAGTCGTTGCAGTGGTAGAGGGCTGTCCCTCGGGCGCAAGTTGAGACGCGACTAAAAACCCAGCCAACACAAAAAACACTTGTACGGCTAAGCGCGCGTAGACCTCAAGTCCACCGATGAGTGCAGGGAAATCAGCACGCACAACGTCAGACATCGGGCCATACACCGCAAGATGGTGCAGCACAATGGCAAGGCACCCCAGACCCTTCATGGCGTCGAGCAAGGGCAGGCGAGAAGTTGTCATCAGGTTTAAATGATCAAGCCCTGCTTGACGCAGGGCCTGATCGTTTGCCTTTGAGCATTCGCACTTGCAAGCACGAAGCTCTTAAGTTTTGTGATAAATCTCAGAACCTTTTTTCACAAACTCTATGGCTTTTTCTTGCATGCCGGCCTTAAGTGCAACTTCGTTTTCGACGCCGAGTTTTTTAGCGTAATCGCGCACGTCTTGCGTAATTTTCATGCTGCAAAAGTGTGGGCCGCACATTGAACAGAAATGTGCGACTTTCATTGAGTCTTTAGGCAAAGTCTCGTCATGAAAGTCTTTGGCCGTGTCAGGATCCAGACCAAGATTAAACTGATCATCCCAGCGAAACTCAAAGCGCGCCTTAGATAAAGCATTGTCGCGAATCGCAGCGCCAGGATGGCCTTTGGCCAGATCCGCTGCGTGGGCTGCGATCTTGTAGGTGATGATGCCGTCTTTGACGTCTTTTTTGTTAGGCAAGCCCAGATGCTCTTTGGGTGTGACATAGCAAAGCATCGCAGTGCCATACCAGCCGATCAGCGCCGCGCCAATGCCAGAGGTAATGTGGTCATAGCCCGGTGCAATATCGGTGGTCAAGGGGCCAAGAGTATAGAAGGGCGCTTCGTCGCAATGCTTGAGCTGCATATCCATATTTTCTTTGATCAATTGCATGGGCACGTGGCCTGGGCCTTCGATCATGACTTGCACGTCGTGCTGCCAGGCCACCTTGGTGAGCTCACCCAAGGTTTTTAATTCAGCAAACTGCGCTTCGTCATTGGCGTCAAAGCCAGAGCCTGGGCGCAAGCCATCGCCAAGTGAAAAGCTCACGTCGTAGGCTTTCATGATTTCGCAGATGTCTTCAAAGCGCTCGTATAAGAAACTTTCTTTGTGATGCGCCAGACACCACTTTGCCATGATCGAACCGCCGCGCGACACGATACCGGTCATGCGGTCGGCTGTCATCGGAATAAACGGTAGACGCACGCCTGCGTGAATCGTGAAGTAATCCACGCCTTGTTCGGCCTGCTCAATCAGTGTGTCGCGAAAGATTTCCCAAGTTAAGTCTTCGGCCTTGCCGTCGACTTTTTCAAGCGCCTGATAAATCGGCACGGTACCACTCGGCACAGGTGAATTGCGCAAAATCCATTCGCGTGTTTCGTGGATATTTTTGCCGGTTGATAAATCCATGACGGTGTCGCCACCCCAACGAATCGACCAGGTCATTTTCTCAACTTCTTCAGCAATGCTCGAACTCACGGCCGAGTTGCCGATGTTGGCATTGATCTTGACCAAAAAATTGCGCCCAATCGCCATGGGTTCAACTTCAGGGTGATTGATATTGAGGGGGATGATGGCGCGACCACGTGCAATCTCAGAACGCACAAATTCGGGCGTCATCGTGCTGGGGATCGACGCACCAAACGACTCGCCCGGATGCTGACGCAACATGCGGCGCGCCATTTTTTCACCCTCTGGGCCGGTCGCGCGCAGGCTTTCAATGTATTGTTCGCGGCGAAGGTTTTCGCGAATCGATACGTACTCCATTTCAGGGGTAATGATGCCGCGACGCGCATAATGCATTTGCGACACGTTGGCGCCGGCTTTGGCACGGCGTGGGTGACGTCGCAAATCAAAACGCATGGCCGTGAGCTTCGGGTCAACTAAACGCTCTTGGCCGTAAGCGCTGCTTGGGCCAGCCAGAACTTCTGTATCGCCGCGCTCTTCGATCCAGGCCCGACGCATGTCTGGCAAGCCACGACGAATATCAATTTTGACGTCTGGGTCAGAGTAGGGGCCGCTGCAGTCATAGACCGTTAAGGGTGGATTTTTTTCACCGCCAAAAGAGGTCGCAGTATCTTCTTGCTCGATTTCACGAAACGGTACGCGAATGTCTGGCCGCGAACCGATCTCGTAGACTTTGCGTGACTTTGGCAAAGGCGCAACCGCGGCCGCATCAACTTCAGCGGTGGCAGCTAAAAATTTTGGGGTGGCATTCATTGAAAGGCTCCGATTTTTTAATTGGAGCCGAATCGGGATGGATTCCGAGCAGGTCGGAAAGCGCTCCCAGCTTCGGCATTATCCGTACTGGTACGAAGGGACTCTCTCAACCTGGCCACTGGCCAAGTACCCCCGCATAATGATTGTGAGTATAGGACGTCTTTGAGGATTTGACACGCTCACCCCACGAATGGCAGGGAG
>CAMBZR010000008.1 GCA_945872285.1 Bordetella parapertussis
CCCCTGACTGGTTGAAAAACAGCCAATTGGCTGTTTGTGTTTCAAGGCCAACGACTCGCTTGAGCACAGTGATCGCATCGGTCAACTCGACCTTGCCGTTGCCGTCCACATCAGCCGCATAAGCCTGATACGCAGTCACGGCCTGACCTGAACCGTTAACCTCCAGGCCGACGATCATCTTGAGAATGGCGATCGCATCTTGCAGATTAACTGCCTGGCTCGCCAGCGCAGAACTCGTGCTGACTGGAGTGATCTCCGCAGCTGCCCGAGGAAGCGGCAGTTTCGGCTCAAAACCTGACTGCGAGGTATCGGTTGCCGCTGAATTTTGGACATCACCGCCACCGCAAGCTGAAAGCATTGCGGCCGTTATCAGGGTCAGAAAAAAGGCACGAATATGAAACACTGCAGTGACCTCAAAGACGGATAGAGAAGTGGATCGATTTGCTTGAACAGCATTTCCCGAAAGATAAGTGGACACACAGCCGGGCGAGTACGCACGGAAATGCGCGGGGATCGTAGTCGATTTTGGTTTTGATTTTGGTCTTGGTTTTGCAGGAAATTTTTCAATCAAGAAGGGCGTACAGGCGCGGCGCAGCCAATGCTGTTAGTCAAAATATCCATCCGAGCCAATTTCCAGAAAACACCGGCGTTTTGACTGCCCCTGCCAACGACAAAGAACCCATCAGCCAAGCTAAGAGCTGCAACTTGCACCAACAAAGCCGCGGCTCAACCCCGCGCAGGCAGCAACAGAACCCGGTGAGCACGAATCAAACGCCCTGGCCTAGATCGTGGTTGCCTGATCCAAAACCTCGCACGAGCGAGCGTTTTTGATTTTTTGAACATGCGGGGGCGTCAGGTCAGCCGAGCAAAAGGGGGGCAAAGTGCTAGAAAACCTAGTCTTGAAGCGCCGAACTTCAGCACACATTACTGTTTGAAGATGACCAACATCCCCTTCATCTCTTTCAATACCAATGACTGAGATGGTGGTGCCCGGGGCCGGAATCGAACCGGCACGGATTTCTCCGGGGGATTTTGAGTCCCCTGCGTCTACCAATTTCACCACCCGGGCCTTGGGGGATCGCGCGCGAGGCGCTTTGGAACGAAGTTGTGCATTATACGGCGTATACAAATTTTGCGTGCGGGGCTGCGCTTGGGTATTCTCAATCGCGGCATCGGGGTCTGCTCAAGCTGCGGTTCGCCCCGTCTTTTCAGTAAGATCTGTTGCAAACAAGCCCCAACACGACTCCTAATACAGCCAACGGTTACTCCATGCCAAGCCTCGATCTACAACTTGCACACCATGCCTCAGCGCTAACCTTTGCCGCCTTGACGCCTCACGCGCTTGAGCGCGCAAAGGTCTTTTTACTTGACACCCTTGGCGTTGGTATCGCCGGTGGCAGTACGCCTGAAATCCAGCCCTTGCTCAAGGCGGTACGCGGCTGGGGCGAGGGTGCAGAGGTTGCTGTTTGGGGCACCGATCTCAAACTGCCGCGGGGGCAGGCCGTGTTGGTCAATGCCTATCAAATCCACTGCCAAGAGTACGACTGCCTGCACGAGGGCGCAGTACTGCATGCGATGGCAACGCTGCTGCCGGTACTGTTGGCCGAGGCCCAGGTTCGGGGTGGCGTGACTGGTCAGGCGCTTCTTACCGCCTTAGCCGCAGGCGTTGATATTGCGTGCACCATAGGCCTCGCCTCAAATTTAGGGCTGCGATTTTTTCGCCCGGCAACCTCGGGCGGCTTTGGCGCAGTAGCTGGTTTGGCCAACCTGCGCGGCTTTGATGCCGACACCACTTTAGCGGCGTTTGGACATCAACTGGCGCAGGTGAGTGGCACTATGCAGGCACACACTGAGGGGAGTGTGGTGTTGCCCTTGCAGATTGGTTTAAACGCACGTGCGGCGATGCAGTCGTGTGACTTGGCTCAGGCAGGGTTTCCGAGCTTACAGTCTCCCTTGACGGGAAAATTTGGCTATCTCACGATGTTTGAAACTGACTGGGATCTGGAACGCGCAATGGTTGACTTGGGTCAACAATCAAAAATCGCTGAACTCAGCCATAAGCCCTATCCGAGCGGCCGCGCCACGCACGGTGGTGTAGAAGGCGTGACGGTGTTGCGTGAGCAGGCCAAGTTTTCCATGCAAGACGTTGCTGAAATCCATGTACTTGGGCCGCCATTGATCAATCATTTGGTTAATCGCCCGCCTGTGCAGAACCCTACGCCAAACTATGCTCGGCTGTGTATGCCTTTTGTGTTGGCCAAAGTGTTGCAGCACGGCGTTTTAGATGCCATGCATTTTAGAGGTGACGCCTTGAGCGACGCACAAACCTATGCGCTCGCCTGCAAAGTCGTCATGCAGGTCGACGACAATCCCAATCCAAATGCTCTGGGCCCGCAAGTGGTGCGTGTGCGTTTAACCGATGGCACAGTGCTTGAGCATCATATCGATGCCATGTTGGCCAGCCCGACGCGGCCATTGAGCCCCGAGGCTTGTGCAATAAAATTTGATCGCTGCTGGCAACTGGCGTCACAGCCAATGCACCCGTCAGTTCGAATCAAAGAGCTTGTTGCTACCCTTGAACAGCGCCCAGATCTTGAAGACTTGCTCAGTCAGATGGCGCCGAAGTACTGAGGTCTCGTATTTAGGCACTAAAAACCGCTGAGTGCCCAGGGGGGATCCTTGATCGGTGAGCTCTTGAAATTTAAGATTTACCCCCCAACTACCCAACGTAATCTCAGACCCCGAGCAGTAAGGTCTGTGATCACCCTGTGGATAACTTTTCGGTGAGCATATGAATCAAGCAACTCCAGCGGCAGACGCCGCTCAAACAATGGGTTTTCAGGCTGAAGTCAAACAGCTGATGCACCTGATGATCCATTCGCTTTACAGCAATAAAGAGATTTTTTTGCGTGAATTGATCTCTAACGCCTCAGACGCTTGCGACAAGTTGCGTTTTGAAGCGATTGATCAGCCTGCGCTGCTTGAGGGCGTTGGTGTCTTGAACGTGCGTGTTGATTTTGACAAGGCTGCACGCACGATTACGATTACGGACAATGGCGTTGGCATGTCACGCGACGAAGCTGTCGCTAACTTAGGCACCATCGCACGCTCAGGCACGCGCGAGTTTTTCTCTAAGCTGACCGGCGACAACAAAAAAGATGCGCAGTTAATTGGTCAGTTTGGCGTGGGATTTTATTCATCTTTTATTGTTGCAGACAAGGTGACGGTGCGCACGCGCCGTGCGGGCGCACCCGCAGAGCAAGGCGTGGTGTGGGAATCTGACGGCCAGGGCGAGTTCACGATTGCGGCACTCGAGCGTGCCGAACGTGGCACCGAAGTCACGCTGCATTTGCGCGCCGAGGAAGACGAGTTTTTGAATGGCTACAAATTGCGCGAAGTGTTGCGCCGCTATTCAGACCACATTTCTTTGCCTGTTGAAATGCTCAAAGAAGAGTGGGATAAGGATAAGTCTGAGCAAGTCAAGACAGCCGAATGGGAAGCGGTCAATCAAGCCAATGCATTATGGACACGCAGCAAGTCTGATGTCACCGACGAGCAATATCGCGAGTTTTACAAGCATGTGTCACATGATTTTGACGATCCGCTTGCCTGGACGCACAACCGCGTTGAAGGCCGCAGCGAATACACGCAACTGTTGTTTATCCCAAAGCATGCGCCGTTTGATATGTGGGATCGGGATGCGCGTCGTGGCGTTAAGCTTTACGTCAAGCGTGTGTTTATTATGGACGATGCTGAGCAGATGCTGCCTTCGTACTTGCGCTTTGTGCGTGGGGTGATTGACTCGGCCGATTTGCCACTAAACGTCTCGCGTGAGTTGCTGCAAGAAAGTCGCGATGTGAAAGCGATTCGTGAAGGCTCAACCAAACGTATTCTCAGCATGCTTGAGGATTTGGCTGAAAATAATAAAGACGATTACGCAACTTTCTGGACCGAGTTTGGTCAGGTTTTGAAAGAAGGCACGGGCGAAGACTCGGGCAATATTGAACGTATCTCTAAGCTGTTGCGTTTTGCTTCAACCAAGCAGGGTTCAGACGCGCAAACCGTCACCTTGGCCGATTACGTTGCTGAGATGAAAGACGGTCAAGACAAAATTTATTATGTCACGGCCGACAGTTATACCGCGGGTAGCAACAGCCCGCATATCGAGATCTTTCGCAAGAAAGGCATCGACGTGTTGGTGATGTGGGATCGTGTCGATGAGTGGATGCTGTCGCACCTGCGTGAGTTTGATGGCAAGCAGTTGGTATCGGTTGCCAAAGGCGGGCTTGATCTTGAGGCGCTGGTTGATGATGAAGAAAAGAAACATCAAACCGAGGTGGCCGAGCAGTTCAAACCATTGATTCAGCGCTTGCAAGAGTCGTTAAAAGATCGCGTTAAAGAAGTGCGCGTCACGTTGCGTTTGGTTGATTCGCCTTCTTGCGTGGTCGTGGGGCAAAATGATTTAAGCCCGCACCTGCAGCGCATGCTGAAAGCGGCGGGTCAGGCTGCCCCTGACGTGTTGCCTGTGCTTGAGATCAATCCCGAGCATGCTTTGGTGGCACGTATACAAACCGCTTCAGACGAGACGTTTAGCGACTGGGCAACCTTGTTGTTTGAACAGGCGCTGTTGGCCGACGGCTCGCAATTGCCAGACCCAACTGCTTTTGTGAAGCGTGTAAATCAGTTGTTGTTAGCTTAAGTGCGTTGCGCAGGTTTGCCGACGCGGCGAGCCTGCGGCCACTGCGCCAAAACTCTAAAGCGTGACCAGTCAAAGCAAGGTCCAGGATCTGTTTTACGCCCTGGGGCGATCTCAGAATGCCCAGCGGCAGCGGCAAGTGGGTAGCGCGCGCGTAAGCACTGAGTCAGCGCTGCAAGCCGCTCGTACTGACGGTCTTCAAAGGGTAGCGCGTCAGTGCCCTCAAGCTCAATACCGATCGAAAAATCATTGCATTGTTCACGCCCTTCAAAAGAAGACGCCCCGGCGTGCCAGGCGCGGTCGTCGCACGACACGAACTGGGTGATGTGTCCAAGCCGGTCGATCACAAAATGCGCCGAAACTTTTAAGCCTTGCACATTCACAAACCATGGATCTGCAGAAATATCGAGTTGATTTAAAAACAAATCGGCGATGTAAGGCGTACCAAAGCGCCCTGGCGGCAAGGTGATGTTGTGCAACACCAATAATGACACGGTAGTGCCGGTCGGACGGCTGTTGAAGTTAGGCGAGGGCCGCAGCGACACGCCCGGCCCAGTCGCTAGCCAACCATGCAGTTCAAGCGTCAACAAAGTCGATCCTTTTTTGCAATAAGCTGAACGAGTGTTGTGCGGCCAGGGCAGCGCGCTTTGAGTTTGTTTAATCTTGTGGGCGCGCGCCAAGCTTCGCATGGGCTGGCGTGCACCAAGTATTTTGATCAACCAGTGAGGCCTCAGAGCGAGGCAGATGCACGCCACAGTGGGCGCAGCGTACCATCGCTTCAGAGTCGGCGACGGGGGCATTTGTTTGCGCGGGCGCCTGAGGGGGTGGTTGCCTTTTTTTGGCGGCGTGAACGGCCAACAAGCGCGTGATGAAGATCACAACAAAAAATACGCCTGTCCAGAAAAGAGCTTTATCCATTAGTTTCTCTGCAAAATAACTTCAACGACGAAGCGACTGCCAGTGTAAGACAACACAATAAAGGCGAAGCCGACCAAGGTGTAGCGTAGGGCAATGCGGCCACGCCAGCCACGGGTATAACGACCAATCAACAGAATACCAAAGGCGAACCACGACAGCAGCGTAAAAATCGTTTTATGGTCAAAACGCAACCATTTACCTGCGGTTGCCATCGAAATCAGTGAGCCAGACACCACCGCCATCGTCAGCAAGGCAAACCCGACCCAAATGACCCTAAACAGCACCTGCTCTTGAGCCAGGAGGGGAGGTTGCACGTCAAGAATACGACCCAGCACGACTTTAAGCCGGTTTGCCTCTTGCGCCGATGCCATCGGAAAATGCAGTCTGCGATCAATCGCCGACATGAGCAGCGCTTGTAAGGCTGCGATCGTGACTAGACCATAGGCCGAGAGTGCGATCAGTAGATGGATCCGCAAGGCAGAGTCAGTCGCGTGGGCGACGAGTTGCTCTTTAGGAAATAAGATGACCAACAGGCAAGCGCCCGCGCCGGCGGGCAATAACAGCAATTGCAGGCCATCGATACGGATAATGAGACTTTCGAGCCAAAACACGAGCATGCCTAGCCAAATCGCGGTTGACAGGGCGAGCGCCCAACTGAGCTGAAGACGCTGATCAAACAAAATAGACTGGTGCAGCGCATAGCCGTGCAGCGCGATGGCCACTAAAAGGCTGCCTCGGGCAAAATAACCGACCTGAACAGGGGGTTGATTTGAAGAGAACATGCGCCACAGCACCACGGCTAGCAAAGCATAGGCCACAGCGGCAAGCGAGTGAAATACAATAGGCGCAGACATGTGTCTAGTGTAAATCGAAACAGCCATCATGCTTGAAAATCTAACTCAGCGACTATCCCGAGTCGTCAAGACCATTCGGGGCGAAGCCCGCCTGACTGAAGCGAACACCCAAGAGATGTTGCGTGAGGTGCGGTTGGCTTTACTTGAGGCGGACGTCTCGTTGCCGGTCGTGCGCGAGTTTGTCGCCAACGTTAAAGAAAAGGCTCTGGGCGCAGATGTGGTCGGCAGTTTGTCGCCGGGTCAAGCCTTAGTGGGCGTGGTGCATCGTGAGTTGACTGCGCTGATGGGGGGCGACTTAGGCCCTGATGCAAGTGAGCTGTCTTTGGCGATGCAGCCACCGGCAATCATCTTAATGGCCGGTCTACAAGGCGCCGGCAAAACCACCACCACAGGTAAATTAGCCCGCTGGCTGACCGAAGGCGGGCACGTCGCGCACGGACGGAAAACCGGCAAGAAAAAAGTGGCCGTGGTCAGCGCCGACGTCTATCGTCCAGCGGCAATCGAGCAGTTAAAAACAGTGGCGGCACAGGTGGGGGTCGAATGGATCGCCTCTGATGTGAGTCAAAAACCCGTCGATATTGCGCGTTCTGCGCTTGATTACGCCAAACGTCATCATTTTGATGTGCTAATTGTGGATACCGCAGGTCGCTTGGGTATCGACGAAGCGATGATGCGCGAGATCCGCGAACTGCACGAGATGCTCAAGCCGATCGAAACGCTCTTTGTGGTTGACGCCATGCAGGGTCAAGATGCCGTCAATACGGCACGCGCCTTTGCTGAGGCCTTGCCGTTAACTGGCGTCGTGTTGACCAAGCTTGACGGCGATGCGCGTGGTGGCGCGGCCTTGTCGGTGCGTCATGTCACAGGCAAGCCTCTAAAGTTTGTGGGCGTATCTGAAAAGCTCGATGGCCTTGAGCCCTTTCATCCCGAGCGTATGGCGCAGCGGGTGTTGGGCATGGGCGATATTTTGTCGCTGGTTGAACAGGCTCAGCAAAATATTGATGTCGACGAGGCGAATAAGTTTGCAGCCAAAATTAAGTCCGGCGATAAGTTTGATCTAAATGATTTTAAAGAGCAGCTTGCCCAAGTTAAAAAAATGGGCGATATGAGTTCAATGCTTGAAAAACTGCCAGCGCAGTTTGCGCAAGCTGCGGGTCAGTTGCAAAGCGGGCAGGCCGAAAAACAGATGCGTCGCACTGAAGGCATCATCAACTCAATGACGCCTCTGGAACGCAGCAAACCCGAGCTGCTTAAGGCGTCGCGCAAACGCCGCATCGCGACCGGTGCCGGTGTGCCGGTGCAAGAGGTCAATCGCATGCTCAATCAGTTTGAGCAAATGCAGGGCATGATGAAGCAAATGAAAAAAGGCGGGATGGCCAAGATGATGCGCGCCATGGGTGGCATGAAAAACCTGGGCAAACTCGGTGGCTTTGGGCGCTAGCGCTTTATAAAAATCACATCCCAGACGCCGTGGCCTAAGCGTAAGCCGCGGTTTTCAAATTTGGTTAGAGGCCTGAACTCAGGTCGCGGCGCAAAGCCCTCGCAGGTGTTTTGCAAGCTTGTTTCGGCCGAGAGCACCGCTAACATTTGCTCGGCATAGTGCTCCCAGTCAGTCGCGCAATGGATGTAGGCACCGGGTGCCATCCGGCTTGCAAGCAACTCAACGAGCAGTGGTTGAAGTAAGCGTCGTTTATGGTGGCGAGTCTTGGGCCACGGATCCGGAAAATAAATATGCACGCCAGCCAGGCTTTTGGGGGCGAGCATATCGCGCAAGACCTCAACGGCGTCGTGTTGAATAATACGAATGTTGTTCAGGCTTGAGGCTTCAATGCGCTTGAGCAGGGCGCCCACACCAGCGTTAAACACTTCGACGCCTAAAAAATTATCGCTAGGTCGTGCAAGCGCTATTTTTTCGGTGGTTTCGCCCATGCCAAAGCCGATTTCAAGAATCGTTGGTGCTTCGCGCTCAAAGGTCTCGGTCAAATTCAGTAAGGTCGGGCGATAGGCCAGCGACCACGTGGTTAAAAAGGCCTCAAGTGCCTCTTGTTGACCTTGTGTAATGTGGCTACGTCGATTCACAAAGCTGCGAATATGGGTGGGGTGCATGGCTAGCCCCCGCCAACAGCGACGACGATTTCGAGGCGATCTGCGGCGGCGATTATCACCTGGGCATAGATGCTCTTAGGTACGATTTCGCCATTGCGTTCAACGGCGATCCGTTTGCCGATAAAACCAAGCTCGGCAACAAGTGCAGCAACAGAGAGGGGGCCGGCTAAAGTTTTTGCCTGACCATTGAGTACGATTTCCATGCCAAGTATTGTAGTGGCAGCCAGCCCCGTCTGTCAGACTGTTTGGCAATGATCTCGTATAATTCGCTCCGACTGAGCGCCAGAGCGGGTGTAGTTCAATGGCAGAACGGCGGCTTCCCAAGCCTCAGGCGTGGGTTCGATTCCCATCACCCGCTCCAGTCCTAAGTAATCTCTTGTATGTTCAGGCCCTAGCCTGTTACCACTTCAGCCCAGCCGTGTTGAACACAAACTGTTTTGAGCCTTCTTGATAAAACTCCATTTCAACAATCAGTTTTTTTGATTGGCGTAACGCCTCAAGAAATGGTGCTTCATCCTCAACAAATATCGTATCGGCACTGCCGCTTGACGAATTTGTTGCAGCAAGCTCATAAATCTTGCCTTCATCAAATTTTGCAAAGAACTTACAGCCGGTTACACACTGAAACTGACCTTTGCTGATCGTGAACAAAATGTTCAGTCCGTCTTTTGAGCGCTCGCGTAAAGTCAACTCTAGATAAGAGCCACCCGAGTAGGGCGCAGCAAAGTTGATTTTATTGGTGCTGGTCGCCTCTGCAAAGCGAGTCGTTGTGCTGCGCATTTGATCGGTCTTGCTTCGATACTCCCAAGCCTGAGCCTGGGCAAGAGTTGAAAATAAAAGAGCGAGTGCGACAGATAGCAGCTTGACGAATTTCATAATTTCCTCCGGCGGGCAGGTGTAAGTTGAAGGTGTAAATCGAGGATGAGAATCAGGACGTAAATGAAAGATGGTGTCAATGAATCCGCATACCAGGCTGCGCCCCTGACGACGGGTCAAGCACGTAGATGCCGGCATCGATTTTGGCATCAAAATGGCTGGCCGCCAATACCATGCCTTCAGAGATACCAAACTTCATCTTGCGAGGCGCTAAGTTGGCGACGACGACGGTCAGGCGCCCAATCAATTGCTCGGGTGTATAGGCAGACTGAATCCCAGAAAATACGTTTCGCAGGCGGCCTTCGCCTACATCGAGCGTCAGCCTCAAGAGCTTGGTCGAACCCTCAACCAATTCGCAGTTGACGATGCGCGCTACGCGTAAATCGATTTTGACAAAGTCATCAATTGTGATCGTGGGGGCGAGCGGTTCGCCGCCCGCGGCCGCGGCCGCAACCTCGGCAAGATTGCTATCGGCCGCTTGTGCGTTGGTAGGCTGTTGGTGTTGGGGCTTGGTCGCGGTTGTTTGAGTCGCTGCAGCACTTTTCTTTGCAGAGATCCCTTGCTTAGGCGCTGCATCCTGCGCTGGGATCTCAAACAGTTCATCCAGCATCGTCGGTTCAACCCGCTGCATGAGATGCTTGAAGGGGTTGATATGACTGGGCAATACGCCTGCATCGGTCCAAACAAAGTTGCTGGCTTGGCCAAACAATTCAGTGGCGACACGTTGTGACAGGGCGGGCAAGATGGGGGCCAGCATGATCGAGAGCGCCTTGAAACCCGCCAGCGCCGACGAGCAGATGTGCTGTAGTGCGGCGCGTTGCGAGGGCTCGGCCGACGCCAGAGTTTTTGCGATCAGCCAGGGCTGTGCCGCATCAAAGGCTTGATTGATCTGATCGGCATGCGCCATGATGTCGCGAATCGCCCGTCCGTATTCGCGCGCCTCAAGATCCGCGCGAATGCGGTCTGCAGCTTGTGCCCAGTTGCTGCCCAACATGGCAGCATCGTCGGGGTAAGCAAGCTGCCCGTCAAAATACTTGCTAATGAAATTGGCGGCCCGGCTTGCAATATTGATGTATTTACCGACTAAATCGCTGTTGACCCTAGCAATAAAATCGTCAGGATTAAAGTCAATATCTTCCACGCGGGCGTTGAGCTTAGCGGCGATGTAATAGCGCATCCACTCGGCGTTCATGCCAAGCTCGAGGTAGCGCAGAGGCGAGATCCCCGTGCCACGGCTTTTTGACATTTTTTCGCCGCTAACCGTAATAAACCCATGCACATTGAGTTGATCGGGCGTTTTGCGACCTGAAAACTGCAAGGTCGCGGGCCAAAACAAAGCATGAAAATACACAATATCTTTGCCGATAAAGTGCACCTGCTCGGTCGTGCCGTTCGGGTCGAGCAGGGCCTCAAAATCGAGGCCAGTTTTGGCGCAATACGATTTGAGGGATGCCAGATAGCCGACCGGAGCATCGAGCCAAACATAAAAATACTTGCCTGGCGCGTCAGGAATTTCGATCCCAAAATAGGGCGCATCGCGCGAGATATCCCAATCGCCCAGGTTGGCTTTCTCGTCGCCGTTGCCGAGCCACTCGCGTGTTTTGGCTAAGACTTCTGCCTGCAAATGTTTATTACCCTGAGCGTTACTGCCGGTTGTCCATGTTTGTAAAAACTCAATGCAGCGCGGGTCGGACAACTGAAAGAAATAGTGCTCAGAGGTTTTGAGTAAAGGTCGTGCATTGGTGAGCGTTGAGTAAGGCTCGATCAAATCAGTCGGGGCATAGACTGCGCCACAGACCTCGCAAGAGTCGCCATACTGGTCTTTGGCGTGGCACTTGGGGCATTCGCCCTTGACGTAACGATCGGCTAAAAACATCCCTTTGACGGGGTCGTAAAACTGTTCGATTTCGCGGGTGTTGATCAGGCCTGCTGCGCGCAACTTACGATAGATGTCTTGAGACAATTCAACGTTTTCAGCTGAGTCAGTCGAATGCCAGTGATCAAACTCAATTTGAAAACCTTTCAAGTACTGGGGGCGCTCGGCACCGATGCGCTCGACTAGTTGCTTGGGCGTGACGCCCTCGGCCTCGGCCTTGAGCATGATGGGCGCGCCGTGTGTGTCGTCAGCCCCCACAAAGTGCACGGTGTGACCCGCCATGCGCATGGCGCGTACCCAGATGTCGGCCTGGATGTACTCCATGATGTGGCCAATATGAAAAGAGCCATTGGCGTAAGGCAGGGCAGTCGTAACGAACAGGGTGCGGGACATGGAGGTTGCTAGTAAAAGGGTCAGGCTTACGAGTTTAACAAGGTCAACTGCTGTGGTCGTTCAACTCAACACGAACAAGCCAGAGTAGTGCGCAGCCAAGCTCACCAAGGCGCTGGCCATTAAGCCCCAAACGGGATTGAGCTTGGTGAAAAGGATGCCGGCGACATTGGCCGCCACGATCAGGGGAGTCAGCCAGCCTCGGTAGGCGGCTTGGCTTAAATCTAGCCCTCCAGCCAAAATCAGGCCAATCGCCACGGGGACCAGCGCGTTTTGTGCCAGACGCAGGCCCTTGCTGCCCTCGAGTCGATTCGCGAGACGCCCGATTAAAAAGGCGAGCAGACAGGCGGGTACAAGCATGGCCAGCGTGGCAACCAATAAACCCGCAAACCCAGCAACTTGCCAGCCGACCAAGCTCACAATCACCACATTTGGACCTGGGTTAATTTGTGTGACGGCGAATAGTTGCATAAACGTGGCGTCGTCCATCCAGCGCATCGAGTCGACGACGACATGGCGAAGCGCCGGTAGCACCGCATTGATGCCGCCAATAGCGATCAGAGAAATCATCGCGAAGCTACGGGCCAATTGGCCTAGGACGCTAGGTTCGTTCATTTTTTACCCAACCATGCGGTGATCACCAAGGCTGTTGGGATCAGCGCCAGCACGACATAGACCATGGGCACGCGAAACACCAGAATCCCCAGGATGGCAAAGCCAATAATGAGCCAACCAGCTAAGTCGAGTTTGACCTTGATTGCCATTTTGAGGCCGGTAGCCAGCACCATTCCGGCGGCGGCAGCACCAGCGCCAGTCAGCGCCACGCTGATCGCAGGTAACTGACCAAACTTGTCGTAAAGCATGGCCAACATCAACAGAATCATGATCGGCAGCACCATGATGCCCAGCACGCAAACAATTGACCCCTTAGGCCCTTGAAAACGATCACCAATCACGACCGAGGCATTCACAACATTGGCGCCGGGCAAGACTTGCCCCATCCCCAAAATAGTCGCGTACTCTTTTTCAGAGAGCCACTGATATTTTTCAACGATCACGTGTCGCGCCATGACGGCAACGCCGCCAAAACCGAGCAGGCCGATGGTGGCAAAGCCCTTAAACAGTTCAAACAAACTAATCGAACGTTGCGGTGAGTTCATGAGCGGGGCGGGCAAGGGCTAAGAGATATCGCGAGCCTTCACGTCAGTGACGTCGGCGCTATTTTTTGTAGAAAAAGGCCCACTCTTTAAAATTGGCTTGCGTTTTGCGCTGCGCGCCATCCAGTATTCTTTGGCCGAGAAGGATTTGCCGCGTAAACGCGCCACGACCACTAAGATCATTACTGCCACAATCGTTGAGGCGACAAACACTGTGGCCATCACCAGCCCGACTAGCGCGACAACAACTAACACCACGAGTTGAACTAAGCGCTGAAGCAGAATTAGCATGTTGCGAGCCTAAAATCGGTGACAAATGACAGAGGAATACCCATGAGTGTAACGCTGGCTGAGGTACGCGAGGTTCTTGAAAGCATGATTGACCCCAATACCGGTCGCTCGCTTGGGGCGGGGCTCAAAGACAGTCAAATCCAGTTAGTGGGTGAGTACGTCAGCGTGAAAGTTGAGCTGGGCTACCCCGCGGCAAGTCAGCTCGGCGGTGTGCGCGGGCAGATTTATGCTGCGCTCAAGGCGCGTGGAGTGCCTAGCCCCGACGTTCAGATCAGCGTCAAGATCGCTGCGCACGCCGTGCAAACGGGCGTTACGCGGGTTGAGGGCGTGCGTAATATTATTGCGATCGCCTCAGGCAAAGGCGGGGTCGGTAAGAGTACAACGGCTGTCAATCTGGCCTTGGCGCTGCAGGCTGAGGGTGCGCGTGTTGGCTTGTTGGATGCCGACATCTATGGGCCGAGTGTGCCGCTGTTGCTTGGGGTATCGGTAAAACCAGCTAGTCTTGATGGTAAAAAAATGGTTCCGATCCTAGGCCACGGTTTACAGGCGAATTCAATTGGTTTTTTGATGAATGACGACACGCCGGCGATTTGGCGCGGCCCCATGGTGGTTCAAGCGCTTGAGCAGTTGCTGCGTCAAACCGCTTGGGATGATCTTGATTACTTGATTGTCGATATGCCACCGGGTACAGGCGATATCGCCTTGACCCTGGCTCAAAGCGTGCCTGTGGTGGGGGCGGTGATTGTCACCACCCCCCAAGACCTCGCCCTGATTGACGCCCGTAAGGGCTTGAAGATGTTTGAGAAGGTGAATGTCCCCATTCTGGGTATTGTCGAGAACATGGCGCTTCATATTTGCAGCCAATGTGGGCACGCTGAGCCGATCTTTGGGCAGGGTGGGGCACAGCGCATGGCGACCGATTACAAAGCGCCGTGGCTGGGCAGCCTACCCTTGGCGCTGGCGATCCGCGAACAGGCCGACGCCGGCCAGCCGATTGTGGTGTCGCACCCCCAAAGTGAGGCCGCCGGCTTGTACCGCGAGATCGCTTTGCGGCTGGCTGCGCGGGTGGCCACCTTGCCTAAGGATCTGAGTGAGAAATTTGGGGCGATCGCGATCAAACGGGTCTGAGCAAGATGGGGGTAAAATCCGCCCTCTTGGCACAGATAACGATTGGGACGCTTAGTCATGAGTATTAAAAGTGACAACTGGATTCGCCGCGTGGCGCAGTCAGAAGGCATGATCGAGCCTTTTGAACCGGGCCAAGTGCGTTCAAACGAAAAGGGTCGAATCGTCAGTTATGGCACCAGTAGCTACGGTTACGACGTGCGTTGTGCCAACGAATTCAAAATCTTTACAAATATCAACTCTACGATTGTTGACCCAAAAAACTTCGATGAAAAATCGTTTGTTGATTTCAAGGGCGAGATCTGCATTATTCCGCCCAACTCGTTTGCGCTCGCGCGCACGGTTGAATATTTTCGGATTCCGCGTAGCGTCTTGACGATTTGCTTAGGCAAAAGCACCTACGCGCGTTGCGGAATTATCGTCAACGTGACCCCGCTTGAACCTGAGTGGGAAGGTCACGTGACCCTCGAGTTTTCAAACACAACACCGCTACCCGCCAAGATTTATGCGGGTGAAGGCTGCGCGCAGATGTTGTTTTTTGAAAGTGACGAGGTCTGCGCAACGTCGTATAAAGATCGGGGCGGCAAGTATCAGGGTCAGCGCGGCGTGACCTTGCCTAAAACTTGAGTTTGCCAAGATGTCATTTCATTAACATGTTTGGGCGCTATATTCGCCCCTCTTTAATCTCTTCTTCGTTTGCGGGGCGTTTCGCATGAAATTTCGCTTTCCTATTTTCATCATCGATGAAGACTATCGCTCTGAAAATGCCTCGGGCTTGGGCGTGCGCGCGCTGGCCTCTGCGATTGAAGCTGAAGGCATGGAAGTCATTGGCGTCACAAGTTACGGCGACTTAAGCTCATTTGCACAGCAGCAAAGCCGCGCAAGCGCCTTTATCTTGTCGATCGATGATGAAGAGTTTGATATCGACTCGCCTGAAGATGTTGCCGGCGCGATTAAAAACCTACGTACGTTTATTGGTGAGTTGCGCTTTCGTAACGCTGATATCCCAATCTATTTGTACGGCGAGACGCGCACCTCTGAACATATCCCCAACGATATCTTGCGTGAGCTGCATGGCTTTATTCATATGTTTGAAGACACGCCTGAATTTGTGGCGCGGCATATCATCCGTGAAGCTCGCAGTTACGTCGACAGTCTGGCGCCGCCGTTTTTTCGCGAATTGGTCAAATACGCCCAAGACGGCTCATACTCGTGGCATTGCCCCGGGCACTCAGGTGGCGTCGCCTTTTTGAAAAGCCCGGTCGGACAAATGTTTCACCAATTTTTTGGCGAAAACATGTTGCGTGCCGACGTCTGTAATGCGGTCGATGAACTGGGTCAGTTGCTGGATCACACGGGGCCGATTGCAGAGTCTGAATTAAATGCCGCGCGTATTTTTCATGCCGACCATTGCTACTTTGTGACCAACGGTACCTCGACGTCAAACAAAGTGGTTTGGCACGCTAACGTCGCCGCCGATGACATCGTCGTGGTGGATCGCAACTGTCATAAATCGATCTTGCATGCCATCACCATGACGGGCGCCATCCCCGTGTTTTTGCGCCCGACGCGCAACCACATGGGCATCATTGGGCCGATTCCGTTGGCCGAATTTGAACTTGAAAATATCCAGAAAAAAATCGATGCCAATCCGTTTGCCCGTAAGGTCAAAGATAAAAAACCCCGCATTTTGACTTTGACGCAAAGTACCTATGACGGCGTGATTTACAACGTCGAGATGATTAAAGACAAACTTGGCGACACCATCGACACCTTGCATTTTGATGAGGCGTGGTTGCCGCATGCGGCGTTTCATGAGTTTTATCAAGACATGCATGCGATTGGGCCCAACCGGCCGCGTAGTCGCACGGCGATGGTCTTTGCGACCCACTCAACGCATAAGTTGTTAGCTGGTATTTCGCAAGCCTCGCAGATTATTGTGCAAGAGCCCGAAACCCGTAAGCTCGATCGCAATATTTTTAACGAAGCGTATTTGATGCACACCTCGACCTCGCCGCAGTACGCCATCATCGCCTCGTGCGATGTGGCCGCTGCGATGATGGAGGCTCCGGGCGGCTCGGCGCTGGTTGAAGAGAGTATTCGTGAAGCCTTAGACTTCAGGCGCGCGATGCGCAAGGTCGATCTTGAATACGGCGATGATGACTGGTGGTTTACCGTTTGGGGACCAGATTACCTTGCCTCGCGCGGCGTGGGTGAGCAAGCCGACTGGGTGCTCAAATCGAATGACCATTGGCATGGTTTTGGTGACTTGGCAGACGGCTTTAACATGCTGGATCCGATTAAGGCGACGATTGTGACGCCTGGGTTGGATATGTCAGGCAGCTTTGGTGAAACCGGTATCCCCGCGGCCTTAGTCTCGAAGTTTTTGACAGAGCACGGCGTGGTGGTTGAAAAAACCGGCCTCTATTCGTTTTTTATCTTGTTTACGATTGGCATCACCAAGGGGCGCTGGAACACCTTGCTGACTGCCTTACAGCAGTTCAAAGATGATTACGATCGGAATCAACCAATGTGGCGAATTTTGCCCGACTATTGCAAAGGGCATCGTCAGTACGAGCGAATGGGCTTGCGCGACCTTTGTCAGCAAATTCATGCTGAATACCGTAAGCACGATGTGGCGCGGTTAACGACTGAGATGTATTTAAGCGATATGATCCCCGCGCTAAAGCCTTCTGATGCGTTTGCCCAGATGGCCCACCGCGAGGTTGAGCGCGTGTCAATCGACCAGCTTGAGGGCCGTGTG
The DNA here is from genome assembly GCA_945872285.1 of Bordetella parapertussis. Taxonomy (GTDB): domain Bacteria; phylum Pseudomonadota; class Gammaproteobacteria; order Burkholderiales; family Burkholderiaceae_B; genus Zwartia; species Zwartia parapertussis_D. The sequence continues at coordinate 17,054 of CAMBZR010000008.1, forward strand.
ACCGGAGTCTTGCTCACCCCTTATCCACCTGGTATTCCGTTGTTGATTCCTGGCGAGCGCTTTAATAAAACGATCGTTCAATACCTGCAATTTGCGCGTGCCTTCAACGAAAAATTTCCTGGCTTTGAAACCTATATCCATGGTTTAGCCGAAGAGATTCTGCCCAATGGCGAAAAACGCTATTACGTTGATTGTCTGCTCGAACAGTAGGCGCACTCAATGCAGCACTTTGACGTCGCGGTAATCGGCGCAGGGGCGGCCGGTATGATGTGCGCGGCGGTGGCCGCGCAGCGCGGGCGTCGGGTGGTGTTGATTGAGCACGCACAATTGCTGGCCGAAAAAATCCGTATCTCAGGCGGAGGCCGCTGCAACTTCACGAACCGGCGCGTGGGCCCTGAACACTTTATTTCAGCGAATCCGCATTTCTGTAAGTCGGTGTTAGCCGGCTATTCACCACAAGATTTTATTGCCCTGCTGGGGCGCCACAACATTGCCTGGCACGAAAAACATCGCGGGCAATTATTTTGTGATCGTAGCAGCGAAGATATTATCGAGATGCTGCGTGCCGAGTGTGATCTGGGCAATGTGCAATGGCGCATGCCTTGCACGGTTCAACAGATCACCCGGGTCGAGACGAGTGGCGAAAGTCGGTATGACCTTTCCACCTCAGAGGGGCTGCTGCAGGCTGACAAGCTGGTCATTGCGACAGGAGGCTTGGCGATCCCTCAACTCGGGGCAACCGACTACGGTTTAAAAATCGCGCGCCAGTTTGGCTTAAAAGTCGTTGAGCCTCGGCCAGCGCTCGTTCCACTGACGTTTGATGGTGTGCAGTGGGCTGAGTTCGGTGAGTTGAGCGGGTTGGCGCTTGAAGCCAATATTTCAACCGGGGCCGGCCGCAACGCGCCTGCGTTTCTTGAAGATGTGTTGTTTACGCACCGAGGCCTGTCAGGGCCAGGGATTTTGCAGATTTCAAGCTACTGGCAGCCAGGCGAGGCCATTCGCCTTGATTTGGCGCCCGGTCAAGATATGACGGCGGCGTTGCTTGAGGCGAAGGCTGGCGGACGCCAACAATTGGGTAATTTGCTGGGTGGGCTTTGGCCTAAGCGCCTAGCCGAAAAGTGGCTTGGCGAGCAGGCAGCGCTACGCATTGCCGATGCACCCGATCGCTTGCTGCGCGAGCTTGCTGCACGCATCCAGGCCTGGTCTTTGATCCCAGACGGTACTGCTGGTTATAAAAAAGCCGAAGTCATGCGAGGCGGTGTGGATACCAAAGGGCTCGATCAACGCAGCATGCAGGCTAAAGCGGCGCCTGGCTTGCACTTTATTGGTGAAGCGGTCGATGTGACGGGCTGGCTGGGCGGTTATAACTTTCAGTGGGCGTGGGCCTCGGCTGTGGCTTGCGGGCGCAGCCTTTAAACGTCCGGGCTAGGCGCAAACTGCAAAAAACTTAGGTCGTGACTAAAAGTCTGAACGGATTGTCTGAGGGCGTAGTTTCGCGGTACGATATCAACGCTGTGAACGCAGTTTGCGGGAGAGTGCAGCGGGTAACGCGATTGTTGCCTTAGTTTGCCGCCGAAGGCGCAATTCGCCCAGAATCGCTCAGGCTTCCCATACCGCAATCTGCAATGTTGCATGTTTGACAGGCATGCAACAACACAACACTCTGGAGAGACCCGCGGCCTCATGGCCAAAACGGGCGCCGAAGGTGCACACCTGCTGTCATGCAGGGCAACTCTCAGGCAAAAGGACAGAGGGGCGAATGCTGGTGCTACCACTCACGTTTAACGCGGGTGGCTGAACCGCTCGCCCTTTGACTGTTCTGGAGCTTTTTCATGTCTGCCACTTTAAAACGCACCCCTCTGCATGAGGCCCATGTCATGTCAGGCGCGCGCATGGTCGATTTTGGTGGCTGGGATATGCCGGTCAATTATGGCTCGCAAATTGAAGAACACCATGCGGTGCGGCGTGACGCTGGCATGTTTGACGTTTCGCACATGTTAAATGTTGATGTAACGGGCGCGGATGCGACCGCGTTTTTACGCAGACTGGTGGCCAACGACGTCACCAAACTGACCCAAGCTGGCAAGGCGCTTTACTCCTGTATGTTGAACCCGCAGGGTGGCGTGATTGACGACTTGATTGTTTATTTCTTCACGGCAACGCAATGGCGTCTGGTGGTCAATGCGGGTACGGCCGATAAAGATATCGCTTGGATGCAGCGGGTGGCCGCTGCCGGCAAATTTAAAGTCACCGTGACGCCCAGGCGCGATCTGGCTATGGTGGCGGTGCAGGGGCCAAACGCACGTGCCAAGGTCTGGGCTGCGCGCCCAGCCTGGCAAGCAGCCACGCAAAATCTGGGTGTGTTCTGTGCCGCAGTGTTCGTGGGCGATGTATTGGTGGCCCGCACTGGCTACACAGGGGAAGATGGTTTTGAAATTGTGTTGCCAGCCACTGAAGCTGCCCAATTATGGGCTGACCTGATTGGCCAACAGGTTCACCCTTGCGGCTTGGGCGCGCGTGACACGCTTCGCTTAGAGGCTGGCATGAATTTATACGGCCAGGATATGGATGAACTGCTTCATCCTAATCAAGCCGGCCTGACTTGGACGGTATCGCTTAAAGACCCAGAGCGTCACTTTATTGGCCGCAAGGCGCTCGAGCACTTCGCCGATCCAAAAATGTTTATCGGGCTCAAGTTGTTAGATCGCGGTGTGATGCGCGCACACATGGTGGTGCGTACCGATGATGGCTTGGGCGAGGTGACGAGTGGCACGATGTCTCCCACGCTAGGCGTGTCGGTTGGCTTTGCACGTTTGCCCCTGGGTGTCGCAGTGGGCGATCACGTTGAGATTGATATTCGTGGCAAATGGGTGCCTGCCGAGGTCTGCAAGCTGCCCTTCGTCCGTCAGGGCGTTGAGGTAGTACACGCAAAGTAAGCAATCTCAGAAATCAGCGACACACGTTGCAAGTCACACAGTATTTATAAATTTTCGTACCGTATTTTTTTCGACTTTATCGAATCCCAAAAATTTCAGGAGACTTTCATGAGCATTCCTAACGATCGTAAATACGCAACCAGTCACGAATGGATTAAGGCCGAGGGCGATGTCATGTTGGTCGGCATTACTGGTCCCGCGCAAGAGCAGCTCGGTGATTTGGTGTTTGTCGGCGACGTTAAAGTTGGCGCCAAGCTCGCCGCGGGCGCGACGGCAGGGGTGGTTGAATCGGTCAAGGCGGCCTCTGATATTTATGCACCTGTCGCGGGTGAAATCGTCGGCTTTAACGAGGCGTTGAACGACGCACCCGAAACCATTAACGCTTCGCCCTACGGCACTTGGATTTTCAAAATCAAAGCCAATAACCCAGCCGACGTCAATGGCTTGCTCGATGCAGCAGGCTATCAGGCTGTCGCTGACGCAAGTTAAGGCCAATAACTATGCCAAACATGATGAACACGTCTTGCGAATTTATCCCCCGCCATATCGGCCCCAACGAGGCGGATCAACAACACATGCTCGAGGCAATCGGAGCGCCAAGCCTCGAGGCCTTGATGCAAGAGGTTGTGCCCGCCAACATTCGCATGACGAGAGAGCTCGATCTTCCTGCCCCTCGTGCCGAGGCTGACGTGCTGGCCGAAATGAAAAAAATCGCAGCCGGCAATCAAGTCTTTCGGAATTACATTGGTCAGGGTTATTACGGTACGCAGACGCCAAACGTGATTTTGCGTAACGTGCTTGAAAATCCGGCTTGGTATACGGCCTACACCCCTTACCAACCCGAGATTTCGCAAGGGCGCCTTGAGGCAATCCTGAACTATCAAACGATGGTGGCTGATTTAACAGGGCTCGACATCTCGAACGCTTCGCTGCTCGATGAGGGCACGGCCGCTGCCGAGGCGATGACGCTTGCGCGGCGAGCTTCTCAAGCTGCGAGCAAAGTATTTTTTGTTTCTGCGCACTGCCATCCTCAAACCATTGAAGTGATTCGTACCCGTGCTGACGGTCTCGATATCGACGTTGTCGTGGGTGACGAGCTGAAAGGCGTCCCGGACTGTTTTGGTTTGCTGGTGCAGTACCCGCACTCTTTAGGCACCGTAGCCGATTACCGTGGATTGACGGCACAGGTGCACGCTCAGGGCGGCGTGGTGGCGTGTGCCACCGATCTGCTGGCGCTCACCTTACTTGAACCCCCAGGACACTGGGATGCCGATATTGCGATCGGCTCGGCGCAGCGCTTTGGCGTGCCGTTTGGCTTTGGTGGTCCGCACGCGGGCTTTATGGCTTGTAAAGACGCTTTCAAGCGCAATATGCCCGGCCGGTTGGTGGGCGTGTCTAAAGATGCCCAAGGTAATCCGGCGTTGCGTCTGGCATTACAAACCCGCGAACAACATATTCGCCGCGAAAAAGCGACCTCTAATATCTGCACTGCACAAGTCTTGTTGGCCGTGATGTCTAGTATGTATGCGTTGTGGCACGGCCCCAAGGGTTTGGTGGCGATGGCTACGCGGGTGCACCAGGCCACCGCGCTGCTGCGACAAACGCTGAGCGCGCTCGGCATCGAGGTGGCCAATCAAACCTACTTCGATACCTTGTTGTTGAATACCGGTGCGCACACTGAAAGCGTCTTGCAAGCCGCGCGCGCCGCTCGCATCAACTTACGGCGCGTCAATGCAAACGAACTCTCAGTTTCGCTGGATGAAACCGTCATGGAAGCCGACCTAGAACAGCTCGTTGCACTGTTCGCGAAGGCGCTTGGCAAAGCCGCGCCCGCTATGTCGTTGGCGATCACTGGCTTACCCGGCATCCCTGGCGTCGTGCAGCGCAAACGAGCGATCTTGAGCCATCCGATTTTTTCGAGTATTCAATCTGAAACCGATATGCTGCGTTATTTGCGCAAATTGTCGGATAAGGACTTGGCGCTTGATCGTACGATGATTCCCCTAGGTTCGTGCACCATGAAGCTCAATGCCACAGTAGAGATGATCCCAGTAACGTGGCCCGAGTTCGCGAGCATTCATCCGTTCGCACCCGCCGAGCAGACGCTCGGTTATCAGACCATGATCGAACGCTTGTCAAAAGATCTTTGTGAAATTACAGGTTATGACGCGATTAGTTTGCAGCCAAACTCGGGTGCGCAGGGCGAGTACGCTGGTTTGTTGGCGATTCGCGCTTATCATCGCGCCAATGGCCAATCGCAACGCGATATCTGTCTGATTCCTTCGTCGGCGCACGGCACGAATCCGGCCTCGGCCAATATGGTCGGGATGGAAGTTGTGGTTGTGAAGTCTGACGCACACGGCAACGTTGACTTAGACGATTTGCAGGCCAAGATTGCGCAAGCCGGCGATCGCCTGGCCGCGCTGATGGTGACATATCCCTCAACCCACGGGGTCTTCGAAGAAGCCATCACTGGCATTTGCGATCTGATCCACGATGCGGGTGGCCAAGTGTATATGGACGGCGCAAATATGAATGCCATGGTGGGTGTTGCGCAGCCTGGCAAGTTTGGCTCTGATGTTTCGCATTTGAATTTGCATAAAACGTTTTGTATTCCGCATGGCGGTGGCGGCCCAGGCGTGGGGCCGGTGGGTGTGCGCGCGCATTTAGCGCCGTTCTTACCAGGCGTTGTGGGCGAAAACGGTACGCTGTCTGGTAACGTACCGGTGGGGCCTGTGTCAGCAGCTCCGTTTGGCTCTGCGAGCATTTTGCCGATACCGTTTGTGTATATTTCGTTGATGGGTGCGGCGGGCTTGCGTCAGGCAACTGAGGTCGCGATCTTAAGCGCCAACTACATTGCGCGTCGACTCGCGGGCCATTACCCGGTGCTTTACAGTGGGCGTAATGGTCGCGTGGCGCACGAATGCATTCTGGATATGCACGATATCAAAGAGGCATCAGGTATTTCGGCAGAAGACATTGCTAAGCGGTTAATGGATTATGGTTTTCATGCCCCGACCATGAGCTTTCCGGTGGCCGGCACCTTGATGGTTGAACCGACCGAATCTGAGGGCCTTGCTGAGCTTGACCGCTTTGTGGATGCCATGATTGCGATTCGCCAAGAGATTGCGCAGATCGAACGTGGCGAGCGTGATCGCACCGATAATCTGCTTAAAAACGCGCCGCATACCGCGCAGATGCTCTTGGCCGAAGAGTGGCATCACGACTACCCACGGCAGCAGGCGGCCTATCCTGTGGCGAGCTTGCGTGCCAATAAATATTGGCCAACGGTCGGTCGTGTGGATAATGCCTGGGGCGATCGCAATTTGGTGTGTGCCTGCCTGCCGCTTGAGGCCTACGCCTGAGCGTTAGCGCTTAGGCTTTGGTGATTTATCTTGAGTTCGCAAGCTCTTTAGAAAAATCGCGAACAATTTTAAAAAAAGTATTCACCATACCCTCGACGGCATCGCGCCCGATGCCGCCATAGGCGCTGATATCCATCTCGATGACAGCCTCTCGCTTGTCGTTGACATAGGCGCGGGCCCATCGGTTGCGCAGGTTCCAGTCGTTTGCCACGCTAAGTGCCACGGCTTGATTGGGTGAGTAGGTTGCGCGCAACAAGACATCTTCGCAGGTGGGGTCGCTGCCGCAACCCACAAAAAGCATCTCGATTTTAGCGGCACCCGAGTCGCCGGGTGAAACCTTGAGCATGGGGTCGCCTTGCTCGTCTTTCAACTCTTCAAAAGTAAAGTCAGCGGCGCTCAATAGGCTAGCAAGAACCGAAGGGTCTAGGTGGCGAGTGACGGCAGCCTCATCGGGTGCTTCTGAGGCGGACACCGGGTCGCCAGCCAGCCAGTCTGAGGGTACCAGCGCCGCCGCGAAGGTCAGTAAAGCCTCGGGCGAAACCGCCTGGCCATTGACTTTAAAGGCGTTGTCTTTAAAGCTTAACTGCACCACAAACCGATCACCCTTTAAGGTGCCGAGCTTTAGTTTGTTGGCCAGTTCAAGCGTCGACTGAAGTTCTTTTTCAGCATTGCTTTTAGCCTGCTTTGGGTTGATGCCCGAAGCCTCAAGGCCTGTTGTCAGCAGGCCAGTGACCATTGCACGCGAGACTGCAAGCGTGAGGTCGGCCGATTGAATTGGGTTACCGCTCAAGCCTAAGCCGCCGCTGCGTAAATCAACGGGGGCCAGCACCGTAGTCAAGGTGACCGAGCTTTGGCCTTCTGAGGTTTGCCACAAAAAGGGATCGACTCGCAGCGTTGGGCTATTTTTGACGAGTGTCTGGAGGTATCCCCAAAATTGTTTGAGGTCTGCCGCGGTAATTAAATCTGCCTCTGGTTCGTTATTCAAAGACCGGGTCAAAATATCGCTGTACAGATCTGCCAGCGACTTGACGGTGTTGCTGTTGAGCTTGTCATAAGACGCCGTGAGTTGCAGCGTACCCAGGTCTTTTTGACCGATCAACAGTCGTTCGATGTCGTAATGAGACTGCCCGCTTAATAGATTATCTTTCTCGGTTAACACCAAGCGAGTGTTAATTTTTTTTGCAGCGACCGTCGGAAAACTTAAGGTGGTCAGGCTGAGTTCGCCAATATCTGCGCCGCTCACACCAAGATTCAAGCCTGTTTGACTCAGTTGGGTATCGGTGTGCAGGCGACTTGTCTGGATGTCTAGCGTGGCTTTGCCGTCGGTGATGTTCAGGGCTTTGACGTTTAGCTCGCCTTTTGTATAACTTAGTGCTGGGCCGATTTCTGCGTGAAGGGTGGCGCCCGCAAACCGCGAACGCACCGTGTCTTGCGTATGCTCGACAGCACGAATTGTCCAGGCAAGCTTGGCGCTGCCATTAGCGCTCAGTTGAGTGTGGCCATCAATCAGGGATCGTCCGCCGGTGGCTTTGAATAAGGCTCGCGTGAAATCGTTGGGTTCGAGCGTTGTGTGAATCGAGGCAGACAGCCACTCAAAGCGCCCATGGGCGATTTGGCTCAACGACAGCGCGTCGTGGGTGATGTGATTCACGAACAAGACTTCAGGCATGAACGTGGTGGTTTTTGAGGCCGGAAAACTTAGCAAGTACGAGGCCTTGCTTGTGAACAAGCCGCGTTGGTAGTCGCGCAGCGTGACTCGAACTTGCTCTGACCAGTTTTTTGCGAGGTAAGTGTTGGTGGTTGCAAGCACTTGCTCAGCTTCGGCTTGCACGCGCGCACCAATATACCAACTCGTGCCGGCGTACAGCGCAAAAAGTAGCGCCGCTGCACCAAAGAGTCCGAGCAGTTTTTTATTCATGACTAGCCTTTAAGCCGATGGTATTCGACTAAGTCGTAAGCGAGCCCGTTTTCTGGGGCTTGCGGCGAACGAGAGATTTCTTGCCAAGCCGTCTTGTCCAGCGGCGCAAAGCTTGCGTCGCCTTCGATATCGACTTGAATTTCGGTTGCGACGATACGCTGAGCGAAGGGTAAGGCCTGTTGATAAATTTGAGCGCCGCCGATGATAAAGACCTCATCGGCCTGCTTGACCGCTTCGAGCGCCAGGGCCAAGCTGGAGAAGCACTCAGCGCCGTTCAGGGCTTTGGTCGCGTCGCGAGTGAGCACGATATTACGCCGGCCGGGCAGCGGTCTGCCAAGTGAATCCCAAGTCTTACGCCCCATCAAGATCGGACAACCTAAGGTGGTGCGTTTAAAGTGCGCCAAATCGCTAGGCAGCTTCCAGGGCAAGGTGTTATCCCGTCCGATAATGCGGTTGCGGGCATAGGCAACAATTAAAGAAAGCTGCATCAGCCAAGTCTCTTAAGCAAGATCAAATGGCAACGGGTGCCTTGATGTGTGGATGGTGCTCGTAATGTTCAATGACAAAGTCTTCGTAGCGATAGTCGAATAAAGAGTCGGGTTTGCGCGGCAAGAGCAGCTTTGGATAGGGGTAGGGCGCGCGCGAGAGTTGCAGCTCAACTTGTTCAAAGTGATTGCTGTAGATATGGCAATCACCACCCGTCCAGACAAAGTCACCCACTTCGAGTTCACACTGTTGCGCCACTAAGTGCGTCAGTAAGGCGTAACTCGCGATGTTGAAAGGCACTCCTAAAAAAATATCAGCGCTGCGCTGATACAGCTGGCACGAAAGTTTGCCGTCGGCAACATAAAACTGAAAGAACGCGTGGCAGGGGGGTAGCGCCATGTTTTTGATTTCACCGACGTTCCAGGCCGACACAATCAGACGGCGCGAATCGGGGGTTTTACGAATCTGTTCAAGTACCTGGCTGATCTGATCGATATGCCCGCCGTTGGGTGTGGGCCACGAGCGCCATTGCACGCCATAGACGGGACCTAAGTCGCCATCAGGCCCGGCCCATTCGTCCCAAATGCTACAGCCATTGTCTTGCAGCCATTTAACATTTGAGTCGCCTCGCAAAAACCAGAGCAGCTCGACAAAGATGCTGCGAGTGTGCAGTTTTTTAGTCGTGATCAATGGAAATCCTTGCGCCAGATCAAAGCGCATTTGATGTCCAAAGACCGAACGCGTGCCGGTGCCGGTACGGTCGGCCTTGTTGACCCCCGCTGTATAGACATGACGCATGAAGGTTTCGTATTGGTTCATGGGCGTGAGTCCGCTGCTCAGGGTGTTTCGGCGGCAACCAGGCCAGTGTCGATAATCTCGACGGCCCAGGTAATGGCTGCCGTGTGCGCAAGCATCGCTGACGCTGAGCAGTATTTTTCGTGCGACAACGCAATGGCACGTTCGACGGCGGCGCGGGGTAAGTTGTGCCCGGTCACCGTGAAGACAAAATGAATCTTGGTGAAGACCTTGGGATCGACTTCTGCGCGCTCTGCGACTAACTTGACCGAACAACCCACAATGGCGTGGCGACCACGCTTAAGAATCAACACCACGTCATAGGCGGTGCAGCCGCCGGTGCCAACCAGCAAGAGTTCCATCGGACGCGGGGCAAGGTTATGGCCGCCACCGTCGGGCGCGCCGTCCATGGCCGCGATGTGTCCGGTGCCCGTCTGTGCGACGAAGAGCATGCCGTCTGGGCCGCCCCAATCGATTTTGACTTCCATAGCGAATCCTTGGTGGTTAAGTCGGAATCATAATCTTGTTTAAGCAAAATTTTTCGGCAGGCCTTAAAATTGAGATGTCAGTTTGGCGCGGCGCATTCTGTTTGGTCGGGCTGTCGAGCTTTCACGAAGCGAGACGCTCGCATCACGCGCCTGGCCGCAGTACGCTCCGTTTTTTGGGCGATCAGCATCTCACTCTAAGGTCTTTCATGGCAGCTCCCCAAGCGGTTTCAGTTGGCTCTTCGCACTTTATCCGTCGCCAGCACTGGTTGGATCCATTTATCGCCGAACTCGATGTCGCTTTGCAGGTATTGGCGGGGCAGGCTGCGCCCGCAAGGCCTAATCCAGCGGGTGCGCTTGGCGCAGAACCTGAAGCCGTTCTGACCAAGCCCGAGACAAAACACGCGGCCGGTTTAATGCGTGTGAATCATGTCGGTGAAGTTTGCGCGCAAGCGCTTTACCGTGGCCAGGCTGCCGCCAGCCAAGACGCGACCAGCCCAGCGCTTTTTTATGCTGCGGCTGCCGAAGAACTTGACCACCTTGCCTGGTGTCAGCAGCGCCTGCGTGAACTCAACAGCCGGCCCAGTCTATTGAATCCGGTTTGGTATGTGGGTTCTTTTACCCTTGGCGTGTTGGCGGCGCGTGCCGGGGTTGCCCGTAACCTCGGCTTTATGGCAGAAACCGAACGACAGGTCGAGGCTCACCTCGATGATCACCGTGAGCGCCTGCCGGCAGGCGATGGGCGGTCGCGAAAAATCGTTGAACAAATGAAACGTGACGAAGTTGGCCATCGCGTCACAGCAGAGCGAGCGGGTGCTGTGGGCATGCCAGCACCTGTGCGGGGCTTGATGACGCTGATGTCTAAACTAATGACCGCAACGGCGTATCGTCTGTAGCAGAGTTGTTTGGCGCCCATGGCAGGGCTAAGCCTTGCTTTATTGCGATGTACAAAAACAACAAAATAAATATTTATGTTTTTTTTTGTAGATTTTCTTGCATTGCACAAAAACTTGGACTACTATTTGTTTATGGAAGTTGAGTCATAAGTGTGTTGACTGAAGAAAGGGTTATCTCAAGATAACGTTCAGACATCATACGCAGAGTAAGCAGCGCGTTTCAGTTCATTTGATTACGCAAATGTTGACTCCTTAACTTGCCACGATTGTCTCCTCCACCCTCCTCCTTTGGTGGATTTAAGCCAAGACCGCAAGGTCTTGGCTTCTTTTTTTGTCAAACGCCAAGTCGCAGCATGCGACAGTTGCCCGCACAAAATTTTGCCCTAGCCTTTAAACTGAGGGCCACACCTTAAAACCTACGACCTGACGGCCCGAGCGCCTGCAGGGATTGCGGAGAATAATTTGCTCATTCAGGATGTCAAAATCGCGGTTGTCGGCTTGGGTTATGTGGGCTTGCCCCTGGCGGTCGAGTTTGCTAAAAAAAGAGCGGTGCTTGGCTTTGACATCAACCCAGCCCGCATACTTGCCTTACAACAAGGCCATGACCATACGCTTGAGGTGGATGACGCTGAACTTGCCAGCGCCAAGGGCCTACGCTGTACCGCAAAGTGGGACGACCTACGCGCAGCAAATGTTTTTATCGTTACCGTACCCACCCCGATCGACGAATATAAGCGGCCTGATCTTACCCTGCTGATAAAGGCCAGCGAAACAATCGGTGCCGTGCTCAAAAAAGGCGATCTCGTCATTTATGAGTCAACGGTTTATCCAGGCGCAACAGAAGAAGATTGCGTGCCGGTGCTCGAACGAGTGTCTGGTCTGGTGTTTAACAAAGATTTTTTCGCGGGCTACAGCCCCGAGCGCATTAACCCCGGCGATAAAGAGCACCGCGTCAGTACGATCAAAAAAGTGACCTCGGGCTCGACCCCCGAGACCGCAGCGCTGGTTGATCAAATTTATCGCGAAATCATTTTGGCTGGCACTCATTGTGCGCCTAGCATCAGGGTCGCCGAGGCGGCCAAGGTCATCGAAAATACGCAACGTGATGTCAACATCGCATTGGTGAATGAACTGGCGCTGATTTTTAATAAACTTGGTATCGATACCGAGGCTGTCTTGCAGGCGGCTGGCACAAAGTGGAACTTTTTGCCGTTTCGTCCGGGCTTGGTGGGCGGGCATTGTATTGGCGTCGATCCTTATTACCTGACGCACAAAGCACAGTCGATTGGCTATCACCCAGAAATCATTTTGGCTGGAAGGCGCCTAAATGACGGCATGGGAAGCTATGTGGTCTCGCAACTAGTCAAACTGATGACGCGCCAGCGCATTCATGTGCAGGGCGCCCGCGTGTTGGTAATGGGCTTGGCCTTTAAAGAAAACTGCCCCGATTTGCGCAACACCCGCGTGGTCGACATCGTAAAAGAACTTAAAGAGTACAACGTCGAGGTAGACGTTCACGACCCCTGGGTCTCGGCGCAAGACGCTCAGCTTGAGTATGGCTTGGCGCCCGTGCAGCAGCTAGAAGCGGGGCGCTACGATGCCATCATCCTAGCGGTTGCTCACCGCCAGTTTGTCGAGATGGGTGCTCAGGCGTTGCGCGCGCTCGGTAAGCCCGAACACGTGTTGTACGACCTTAAATATATTTTGCCTGCCGAGCATTCAGATTTGCGCTTATGAAGCAAACCCCTGACTCGCGTTACGCGCAAGCTCAGGCGCAATTGCGCGCCGCGCCGCGCAGCTGGCTCGTGACGGGTTGCGCCGGCTTTATTGGCTCAAATCTGCTCGAAACACTGCTCAAACTCGGGCAACGCGTAGTTGGTCTAGATAATTTTGCGACGGGATATTCATATAACCTCGCTGAGGTTCAGGCCAATGTCAGCGCCGCTCAGTGGGAAAATTTTCGCTTGATCGAAGGTGACATCCGGGATGAGGCAAGCTGCGCGCAGGCGGTGACCGGTGTCGAATTCGTCTTGCACCAAGCCGCGTTGGGGTCGGTCCCGCGTTCGTTAAGCGACCCAGCCACCACGAATGCTGTCAATATCTCTGGTTTTTTAAATATGCTAGTGGCCGCTCGCGATGCTGGGGTGCAGTCCTTTGTGTATGCCGCTTCAAGCTCAACCTATGGCGACCACCCTGCCTTACCCAAAGTTGAAGACCAGATTGGCAAGCCTCTGTCGCCTTACGCCGTCACAAAATATGTCAATGAGCTCTATGCCGATGTGTTCGCGCGCGCGTACGACTTCAAGACGATCGGTCTGCGCTACTTTAATGTCTTTGGCAAGCGACAAGATCCCGAGGGGGCCTACGCAGCGGTAATCCCCAAGTGGATTGCCGCGATGCTGCGAGGCGAACCGGTGAGTGTGAACGGCGATGGCGAAACCAGCCGAGATTTTTGTTTTGTTGAGAACGCCGTGCAGGCAAACATTCTGGCTGCGGTTGCCGGCCCCGAGGCGTTTAATCAGGTCTACAACGTGGCGGTCAACGCACGCACTAGCCTGAACGTGCTGTTTGAAAATCTAGTCTCTACGCTCGCGCAAAACGGACTGCGGTATACGTTAGAGCCAAGCTATCGTGAGTTCAGAGCAGGTGACGTGCGACATTCACAGGCCGACATCTCGAAAGCACAGCGCCTGCTAGGGTATCGACCGACCCACACCATCGCGCAAGGTTTGCAAGCTGCTATGCCTTGGTATCTTGAGTTTTGCGCGAGATCGTAGGCTAGTTAGGAGTCGGGGTTTTGTTCGCGCGCCAGTCGCTCAGCACGCCGGCGTTCGTAAGCATGCTCGTTGCTTGCGCTCGTAGCAAGTCGGCGAATCCAGTGTGCCGTTGAGGGATCAAAGGCGCTTACCGCAGACTCGCTATCTTCGGCATCCAGACTGAGTTCAATATCATCGGCCAAACGCTTGCCAAACTCGACACCCCATTGATCGAAGGGGTTGATGCCCCACAAAACACCTTCGGTGAATACTTTGTGCTCGTAGAGCGCTAAAAGTGCGCCAAGCTGTTTCGCGTCGAGCTGAGGTAACACGATTAAAGTCGAGGGGCGCCCGCCTGGGTGCACTCGGTGCTGGGCAAGCTGCGCTGCAAGGACGGGATCTTTTTCGGTTTGACTGACCACTGCCAACGCTTGTTCAAACGTTTTGCCTTCGCGCAGCGCCGCCCGTTGCGCCAGACAGTTTGCAATGAGCAGGCGGTGGTGGCGAGTGTGTTGATGATCGGGCTTGGCACACAAGACAAAATCAACAGGTGCACCCTTTCCATCTTGGTGCAACCACTGAAAAAAGGTGTGCTGACTATCTGTACCGGGCATCCCCCACACTGCGGGGCTGCTGGGTACATCAAGCGTGCCGCCATCGCGCTGAGTCGACTTGCCCAGGGATTCCATTTCGAGCTGTTGCAGCCAAGGCACTAAGGTGCGCAGCCGAGCATCGTAGGGGCAAAGCGCAAAAGACGCGTAGCCAAGCACGCTGCAGTTCGCCACAGCACTCAAGGCCATTTGCACGGGTGCGTTGCGTGCGACCGGCGCGTTCAGAAAATGCTCGTCCATCTCGGCGGCGCCGCGACGCATGTCATTCAAAGCACTCAAGCCCAGCCCAAGGGCGATCGGCAGACCAATTGAGGACCAAAGTGAATAGCGACCACCCACCCAATCCCAAAATTCAAAAATGCGATCTTCACGAATGCCGAAGGCGCGTGCGACTGCCGGATTTGCAGTCACAGCGACAAAATGTTTAAGCGGGTCGCTCACACCATTCGCTTCAAACCATTCGATGGCACGCGCTGCATTGGCCAAAGACTCGGTGGTCGTGAAAGATTTTGACGAGATAATCACCAGCGTATCAAGCGGGTCAAGACCGTCGAGCGCGCCAGTAATCGCGTGCGCATCAACGTTTGAAGCAAAGCGAATCGTGCGCCGCCCGGCGCCGCCGGCAAGCGCTTCCACGGCGAGTCTTGGACCCCAGTCGCTGCCGCCAATGCCAAGATGCACAACGTTGCGATACAGGTTTTGCGTGTTAACGAATTCAACGAAATTGGCCAGTCGCTCTTGTTCGGCTTTAACGGCTTGAGCCACATCCGCTGGTGGGTGCTCGGCACGCAAGGCAGTATGCCAGGCGGCACGCTTTTCGGTCCAGTTAATGGCATCGCCGGCAAAGAGCCCTTTGCGCGCGGCCTCGAAACCTTGTTGGTGCAGCAGCGCTGCTGCCGCATGCTCAAGCGCTGCAGAATGCCGCTGTGTACTCAGGTCAACCTCAAGATCGACGGCAGACAAAATGCGCAAGCTGTCGGCGGTGAGGGGACTGGTGTAGACGGCTGTTGAGAAAGCAAGCCAAGCTGGGCTTTTAGACAACGTGCTCATAGGTTTAATCGCAGATAAAAAATTAAAAGGGAAGCGTGACGTGAGGCGCAAGCGTTAATAACTGCTTACGAAAGGCGTCTTGAATGCGCGCGAGGGCTTCGGGTGTGTCGCCCTCGAAGCGTAAGACCACGACAGGTGTGGTGTTTGAGGCGCGTGCTAAGCCAAAACCATCTGCGTAATCTGCGCGCAAGCCGTCGATTTTGAGGACTTCAGTCGCGCCGTCAAACACCCCTTCAGTTTGCAAACGTTTAATCAGAGCGTGAGGTTCACCCTCAGACATTTCGAGCTTGAGTTCGGGCGTTGAAACCCCTTGCGGAAGCGCCTCAAGTACAGCCGACGGATCCGCCGAGCGCGACAAAATCTCAAGCAGACGGCAACCGGTGTACAACCCGTCATCAAAGCCGAACCAACGCTCTTTAAAGAACACGTGACCGCTCATTTCACCGGCCAGTGGCGCGCCGGTTTCGGCGAGCTTGGCTTTGATGAGGGAATGACCCGTTTGCCAAATTAAAGGCACGCCACCGGCGGCACAAATAGCAACCGAGACATGGCGACTGCATTTGACGTCATAAATGATGGTTTGGCCGGGGCAACGGCTCAGCACATCGCGCGCATACAAAATCAGCTGACGATCGGGCCAAATGATTTCGCCTGATTTGGTGACCACACCTAAGCGATCGCCGTCGCCGTCAAAGGCAAGTCCGATTTCGCAGTCGGTGGTTTGCACGCAGCGGATCAGGTCTTCGAGGTTGTGTGGATCAGCCGGATCGGGGTGATGGTTAGGAAAAGTGCCATCAACTTCGCAAAATAGCTCGGTGACTTCGCAGCCCAAGGCTTTAAAGAGTTGAGGCGCGACAGCACCCGCCACGCCATTGCCGCAGTCGATCGCGATTTTCATGGGACGGCTGAGCTTGACGTCACCAAGCACGCGCGCCAAATAAGGCGTCAGAATGTCGACGCTCGTGGCTGTGCCCGACGTGCTGGCGTGCGCGGGGCCCGCCGCGATTTCATCGCGCAGAGCGAGGATGGCGTCGCCGTGCAGGGTGCCACCACCCATCATCATTTTGAAGCCGTTGTAGTCAGGTGGATTATGGCTGCCAGTGACCGCAACGCCCGAGCCTGTTTTTAACGTGTACGCAGCAAAATAGACCAAAGGGGTAGGAACCTCTCCCACGTCAATCGTGTGAATGCCGCCATCGCGCATTCCTTGTTGCAAGGCTGCCGCTAGCGAGGGGCTGCTGATCCGACCATCGCGGCCGACCACCATTGCGGTGACGCCCACTGCCTTAGCACGGGCCGCTAAACCGCGGCCTAGCTCTTGCGCAAATTGTGGGTTTAATGCTGAGGGAACGATGCCCCGGATGTCGTAGGCCTTGAAAGACGAATGCGGAAATGGGTATTGACTGGACACGAGGATGGACTCCGAAGCCTTTCAGGGGCAAACATTCACTAAAAAAATCACTAAAAACCGCCTTGCCCTATTATGGCCGATCCACAGCCTCTATGCCTTAGACTTCCCTTACAATTTGAGGCTGTGAGGTGCACCGTGCGGGCGAATTTGCTTAATTCTGTACTGCCTTGCACAAAAAGTCAGTGTTAGACGAACCGGTGTAGCAGCCCACGCCACAACCAACCCAGAGATCTAAATGAACCTGTTGCCCGAACTTGAAAAATTATTAGGTACTAACCAAGTGTTAACGGGTGAGGCCGCAGCCCCCTATTTGGTCGACTGGCGCGGGCGTTACAAGGGCCAGGCGCTGGCGGTGGTGCGGCCGGGGTCAACCGAAGAGGTCGCTGCAGTGGTGCGTCTGTGCGCCCAGCACCAGATCCCAATTGTGCCCTCGGGCGGCAATACCGGCATGTGCGGGGGCGCCACCCCAGACGAAACCGGTCGCGCGGTAGTGCTGTCTTTGGCGCGCTTAAATCGTGTGCGTTCAGTTGACACCGACAATGACACCATGACCGTTGAAGCGGGCTGTATTTTGCAGTCGGTACAAACGGCTGCGCGCGAGGCCGGGCGGTTGTTTCCACTGAGCTTGGCAGCAGAAGGCAGCTGCACAATTGGTGGCAATTTGTCGACCAATGCAGGTGGCACGCAGGTCTTGCGTTACGGTAATACGCGCGAACTCGCGCTCGGGTTAGAAGTGGTTACCGCTGAAGGTGAAATTTGGCACGGTCTGCGTGGTTTACGCAAGGACAACACTGGCTACGATCTGCGGGATCTGTTTATTGGCAGCGAAGGCACGCTTGGCATCATCACCGCGGCCACGCTCAAACTGTACCCACTGCCGGTCGCGCAATGCACAGCCATGCTGGCACTGAACTCGCTTGAGGATGCTACCGCCGTGTTGTCGCGCGCACGCGCAGGCTTCGGGGCCTCTCTGACAGGATTTGAGGTCATGATGGGCACGGTATTGCAAGCCGTCGTGAAGCTGTTTCCACAACAACGTCTGCCGTTTGAGGGGCCTTCAGCCCAGTCCCCTTGGTATGCCCTGCTTGAATTGTCAGATAGCGAGAGCGCCGAGCACGGACAAAGCCGTTTCGAGGCAGTGTTAGGAGCTGCGATTGAAGACGGCTTGGTGAGCGACGCCGCGATTGCTGAATCGATCGCCCAAAGCCGGGCGATGTGGCATTTGCGTGAAAGCATCCCCTTAGCTGAGGCGGGCTTAGGTAAAAGCATCAAACATGATGTGTCGATTCCGATCTCGCTGATCAGTACGTTTGTGGAGACGACAAATGCAGCCTTGCAGGTGAAGTTTCCGGGCATCCAACACATCGTGTTTGGTCATTTAGGTGATGGTAATTTGCACTACAACGTGGCGCGGGCACCCGAGCAAACCGAAGAGCAACTGTTGGCGCAGCAGTACGACGTGTACCAGTTGGTGCACGATAGCGTGCATGCGCATAGCGGCTCGATCAGCGCCGAGCACGGCGTCGGACAGCTCAAGCGCGACGAGCTGACGCGCTACAAGAGTCCGCTTGAGTTAGCGTTGATGAAGCGGATCAAACAAGCGCTTGATCCGCAGGGCATCATGAATCCTGGCAAGGTTTTGCAGGCTTAAACGGCCGGCAGGATTTTTCCGGTCGCCTGGCCAAAGCTCAGTCTTGGGTAGCCGGGTTTGACGCACTCGGCTTGCAAGGTGATCTCGTCACCGTCTTCTAAAAACATGCGCTCTTGTCCCCAAGGCAGTTTGACGGCTTGTGTCGCGCCTACGCTAAGCTCATTGAACGACAGGGCCTGATCGGGATGAGGGCCTGACATCGTGCCGGTGCCGATCAAATCGCCGGGTTGCAAGTTGCAACCGTTGACCGTGTGATGGGTGATTAACTGGGATAAAGTCCAGTATGCGTGGCGTAAATTGCTGTGGGCTAATAAGGCGGGGGCCTGTTGGGCCGCGCGCGAGTGGTCAGTTGAAATCAAAGCTCTGAGCTCGATGTCGTAGACGCCACCTCGCAAGACAGACTCGCTCATCAAATAAGGCAGAGGCTGTGGGTCAGAGGCAGGTCGGCTAAAGGGCAGACGAAAAGGCTCGAGGGCTTCGCACGTGACAATCCAGGGCGAGATGGTGGTGGCAAAACTTTTGGCTAAAAAGGGGCCGAGTGGTTGCACCTCCCAGGCCTGAATGTCGCGGGCTGACCAGTCATTCAGGATACAGACCCCAAAAATATGCTGATCGGCCTCATCGATCGTGATGCGCTTGCCCTGAGCGTTGCCTGGCCCCACAAACATCGCCATTTCAAGTTCAAAATCCAGCCTTTGGCTTGGGCCAAAACCGGGTGTCTGGCCGAGCTGGGACGGACGCGACTGGCCCACAGGACGCACCACGTCGTGGCCCGAAATCACGACGCTTGAGGCGCGGCCGTGGTAGCCGATTGGCAGCCACTTAAAGTTGGGTAAAAGGGGAGCATCAGGGCGCGAAATTTTGCCACCTGCTGTGGCGTGATGAATCGAGATATAAAAATCGGTGTAATCACGAATTTGCGCGGGCAAGCTAAATTCGGCCTGCTTCTGTGGCACCAAAACTTGTTCGAACGTAGCTTGCGAGGGGCTGCGTTCACGTGCGCCGCGTGACAACGCCAGACGCAGCGCCGACCAGTGCGACTGACCAAGCGCCATCAGTGCGTTTAGCGTGGGCCCAGTGCAGGTGTTCAGCGCCTCGGCGGCCAGACCTGAGAAGGGCTTGAGCGCGGCTAACTGCGCCAGATCAATGATTTGATCGCCAAGCGCCACGCCGGGTCTGAAAGGCTCGCGGCTGGCGGTGCGGCAAAACACCGCAAACGGCAAATGCTGCACCGGAAACCCTATGCTCGCGTCGTTGGCGCTGGCAAGCCAACTTTTCAGAGAAGGGTCGTGCGTTTCGTTTAGGTTACTCATGGCGTGGGTCACTTAAGCTTTGAATGAGGGGTGGAGTTTTTGCGAAGATGTCGGCTTTGCCGCCTGCCATACAGCGCTAGGGCTTTTGGCAGGTCGGACAAAAATACGTGGCGCGCTGACCCTGCACAATACGTTTAATGACGGTGGTACAGACTCGGCAGGGTTGACCCGCGCGCTCGTACACGGCCGCATGTAAGGTGAAATAAGCACCAGCCTCGCCCGTTGCGTTGACGTAGTCGCGCAACGTACTGCCGCCCGAAGCGAGCGCATCACTCAGCGTGCTGCGAAGCGCGTCGACTAGCCGGGCGCAACGCGCAAGCGAGATTCGGGCCGCTTTAGTTTTTGGATGAATACGTGCCCGAAAGAGGCTTTCGGAGGCATAAATGTTGCCCGCTCCGACCACCACGTCGCCGGCGAGCAAGGCTTGTTTGACAGACATTTGCCGGCCTTGCAGGCCCTGCCTGAGGTGGGCCGCATCAAAAGCCGGGTCAAAAGGTTCAACACCAAGCTTGCTGAGCAACGGATGTTGCTCGACGGGCCCCGCGCTTTTAGGGTGCCACAGTACGGCACCA
Source organism: Bordetella parapertussis (assembly GCA_945872285.1). GTDB lineage: Bacteria > Pseudomonadota > Gammaproteobacteria > Burkholderiales > Burkholderiaceae_B > Zwartia > Zwartia parapertussis_D. The sequence goes on from CAMBZR010000008.1 coordinate 37,299, forward strand.
AAACGCCGAGGGTCGTGCAGGCGCAGCGTGGCGTGTGCAAACTCCCATTCGACATGATCGTGTTTGCGCAGTAATTCGCCTTTCAGGACGCTGCGCAGAGAGCCTGACATGCCAAAGTGAATCAGCTGTGTCCCTTGGTCAAACTCCAGTAACAAGTACTTGCCGCGGCGCCGACAGGCGCGCACAATTTGGCCTTGCACCCGTTGCGGTAGCTCAGTCGGGATTGGCCAGCGCAAACGAGCCTCGTGGATCACGAGGCGTTTTAACGTATGACCCGTTGCAACGGCGTCAATTCCGCGTCGGGTTGTTTCAACTTCAGGGAGTTCTGGCATGGGTGAGTGCTAACATCTAGAGAGGTCATCAGAGGATTGTGCCATCAACGAGGCGGGTCGCGTGAAGTCGTTTCATAAAAGCAGTTTGACAAAGATATCGTTAGCCCTTGTACTTGGTCTGTTTGGGGGCGTCTGGCTGGGCACTGTGCAAGCACAAAGCGAGCCCAATAAAGGGTTATCGCAGACGAGCCCCCTTGAGATCAAACCGCGGCTCTCAGAACCTGCAGAAATTCACGTGCGCTCGGGGCAGTTGCCTGTCGTCACACTCACGTCCAGCATGGTCTTCAGGGTGTTGGCGGCCGAAATCTCAGCGCAGCGCTCGGCGTTTATTCCAGCGGCCAAAACCATGCTTGAGCTGGCGATCGAGGTGGGCGATTTGCGTTTGGCTCGGCGTGCGCTCGAATTTTATTTAGCAGGGGGCAACTTAACGGGCGCACTTGAGTCGGTGCGCGTCTGGTTGCGCCTTGACCCCAAAGATGCCGAGGCGATTTCAACAGAAATGACGCTGGCTGCCGCTTCGGGTCAGACCAGTGGGTTGACCACGGCCTTGCGCAAACAAATTGATCAGGCTCAAGACAAAACAGCTGCGATCGGGCAAGCGCTGAGCATTTTAGGTCGCGTACCCGACAAGCGCGCTGGGCTCGCGATTTTAATTAACGTGTTGCAAGAAAGCAGCGCGCGCAATACCTTGGCGGCTAGCATTGCGATCGCCGATCTGGCGCGTGCCGCCGGAGATGCGCCGCGCGCGCTCAGTGCGGCCCGCGAGGCGCTCAACATAGACCCGCGCTCTGAAGACGCGGCAATGCGCGTGTTTGAGTATGGTCTGCCTGTCGATGCCGCGCAGGCCTTTAACGACGCCCGGGGTTTTGCGGCGGCCTATCCGTCGGCGCGGCGCCTGCGTCTGTTGTTGGCTACCCAGTGGGCTGAGCGGCGCGAGTTTGATCTGGCGATGGCTGAATTGGTGGCGATGGCAACGTTAGCACCCGACGACATCGACTTATTGTTTATACAGGCGCAAGTCGCTTATCGGGCTAAGCGCTTACCTCAGGCGCGTGAGCTGCTCGAGCAGTTTGTCAAAAGACAAGCTGAAAACGAGCTAAGCTCGCCAGCCAACGATGCGGAGGGTGCGACGGCGCTGACTGAGGCCTATCAGTTGCTCTCTCGCATCGCGCAAGAGCAGGGGTTTTTTGATGATGCGGTCAATTTATTAGAAAAAATCGAAGATCCCTCGGCGCGGCACAATGCGCGAGTGCGCCAGGCTGGGATTCGCGCCCAGCAAGGGCGCATTGAACAGGCCCTTGCTTTGCTGGATTCAAGTGAGCCTCAGTCTTCCCAAGAAAAGCACCTGACCGCCTCCGCGGCGGCGCAGATTTTGCGTGATGCCAATCGACTGCCCGAGGCGATTAAACGCCTTGAGGCCGTCGATATTCTTTTGCCCGACACCGTCGAAATCAAGTACGAACTGGCGATGCTCTATGAGCGTAACCAACAACTCAACGACGCTGAGCGGTTCTTGCGCCAGGTGATGGCGCTTGATCCGGGGCACGCCCATTCGTATAACGCGCTGGGTTACGCGTTGGCAGACCGTAATCAGCGCCTGCCTGAAGCACTTAAACTCATCACACGCGCCCTTGAGATCGCACCCAATGACTCTTTTATTTTAGACAGCATGGGCTGGGTCAAGTTTCGGCTCGGCGATTATCCGGCGGCGGTGCAGTACCTCGAAAAATCATATCGCCTTCGCCCTGAGGTCGACGTTGCGGCGCATTTAGGAGAGGTGCTTTGGGTGCAAGGCAAGCGCGAGGAAGCGAAAGACCTCTGGAAGGCGGCCTCCGCAAAAGAGCCTGATAACGCCACGCTACTCGAAACGCTTAAACGCCTTGGGGTGCAACTTTGAGTTTTTTCAAAGATCGTGCGCGAAGACGCGCTGGCGCGGGTTTGCTGCTCTGCGCCTTTGTGCTGGGGCTTGCGGGTTGCGCAACGCAGGCGCCTCCCGAGCAAGCGGCGCCTGAAGGTAGCTTGTTACGAGTTGGTCGTTTTGCCGTCAAAACCGAAGAGCTCAATCGGGCGCCCGAGGCAGTGCAGGGTGGCTTCGTCTGGCGCGACACCGCAGCACAATTGACGCTCGAACTGACTAATCCCTTTGGCAGTATTTTGGCTCGAGTACTCGTGACCAATAACGGTGCCACGCTCGAGCGTGCGAATGGCGAAATCACTCAAACAACGTCGCCCGATAGCTTGATCGATCAAGCCTTGGGGCAAAGCATTCCGGTGCAGGGGTTGCGCAGTTGGCTGCGCGTGCAAAAAACTCCTCAGACGGGCATGCGCGTGCTCGAGCACGATGCTCGGGGGCGGATCGTCGCGTTCGAGCAAGATGGCTGGCAGGCGCGCCTCTCAAACTTTGACGCGCTCGGGCCACGGCTGATCAGTTTGCTGCGCGCGCAAGCCGGGCGCAATATCTCGGTTCGGCTGGTGGTCGATTAGTCGTGCTGTACGACCTGCCTGCGCCGGCTAAACTGAATTTGTTTTTGCACGTCGTTGGGCGGCGCACCGACGGCTACCATCTTTTACAAACCGTCTTTCGTTTGATTGATTTAGCTGATCGTATCGATATTGATTTGCGCACTGACGGCAAAATTGTTCGTGAAACCGATATGGTCGGCGTACCCCACGACCAAGATTTGGTGGTTCGGGCGGCACGCGCCTTGCAGGCGCACACCGGAGTCACGCAAGGTGCCCAGATCAACGTACAAAAGAATATTCCTGCAGGCGGTGGGCTAGGTGGGGGCTCAAGCGATGCAGCGACGGTGTTGATTGCCCTGAATCGGCTCTGGAACACGCGACTGAATCGGGAGACCTTGATGCGACTCGGTCTTGCGCTCGGCGCAGATGTGCCGGTCTTTATTGCGGGTCAAAACGCCTTTGCGCAAGGAATCGGCGAGCAACTGACCCCCCTGCTGTTACCCCAACGCGCCTACTTGCTTGTCCAGCCGGCTCAAAGTGTGCCTACACTCGCTGTTTTCGGGGATCCGGATTTGACAAGAGACACCGATCCGGTCAAAATGACGGACTTTTCTGGGATCAAACTCTTTGATGAGTTTTACGGCGAAATTGATCAAAAATCAGGTTCTTCGCAAAGTTTCGGTCGTAATGATTTACAGCCCGTTGTACTTAAGCGCTATCCGGTGGTTCAGCAGACATTTTCTTGGCTTCAACAGGCCGATTTAAACGTTCGCATGACAGGCTCCGGAGCCTGTCTTTTTGCTGGCTTCGCAAACGTACAGCAGGCCACAGCGGTCCTCCAGAAATTGCTCGCTAAAAAGCGTACAGATTTTGCTAGTGCCGCCGTGGCGGGGGTGTTCAACCCAATCCAGTCGATGTCTGTCTGTGAGGGGTTGTCAGAACATCCGCTTCGGCACTGGGTTGATAGTTAGTTGGGGAGTCGCCAAGCTGGTTAAGGCACCGGATTTTGATTCCGGCATGCGAAGGTTCGAATCCTTCCTCCCCAGCCCCAAAATGTGTAGCTGCTGAACCCGTTTGCCTTTGGATACACCCCCAAGAATACAAGGCTTTCGTTCAACGGCTTTTTTGTTTTCTGTCTGCTTAACTTACAGTCTGTCACTGCGTCCACCATGGCCAACGATAGTTTTATGATCTTTACCGGCACAGCCAACACCCGACTGGCTGTCGATGTGGTTAATCATCTGGATATGTCTCTGGGCAAAATGTCCGTGGGCCGCTTTTCAGACGGTGAGGTCATGGTTGAAATCAACGAAAACGTGCGCGGTAAAGACGTCTTCGTGCTTCAGCCTACCTGTGCACCTACCAATGACAACCTGATGGAGATCATGGTAATGATCGACGCCTTGCGGCGCGCGTCAGCAGGTCGTATCACGGCAGCGATTCCTTACTTTGGTTACGGTCGTCAAGATCGTCGCCCCCGTTCTGCCCGCGTCGCGATCTCGGCCAAAGTCGTGGCCAACATGCTGCAAGTGGCGGGCGTCAATCGCGTGTTAACCATGGATCTTCACGCAGACCAGATTCAAGGTTTTTTTGATATTCCGGTCGATAACATTTATGCCGGCCCAATTTTGCTAGGTGATATCTGGCGCCGTAATCTGTCAAATCTGGTTGTGGTTTCGCCCGACATTGGCGGCGTTGTGCGCGCACGCGCGTTGGCCAAGCAGCTTGAAGCCGACCTGGCCATCATCGATAAGCGCCGGCCCAAGGCTAACGTCTCTGAAGTGATGAATATTATCGGCGAGGTGGATGGGCGCACCTGTTTAATTATGGACGACATGGTCGACACCGCCGGTACGCTTTGCAAAGCGGCGCAAGCGCTTAAAGAGCGTGGTGCGGGCAGCGTGTATGCCTACTGTACGCATGCTGTGTTGTCGGGCGGTGCGATCGAGCGAATCCAAGCGTCTGAACTCACTGAGCTTGTTGTCACCGATACCATTCCATTGTCTGACGAAGCGCGGGCTTGCAGCAAGGTCCGCCAGCTTTCGTGTGCGGCGCTTTTAGGTGAAACCATCCTACGTATTTCAAACGCCGAATCTGTTAGTTCGTTGTTTATCGATTGAGGGAAGGCCAGCTTAGGCTGGCTTAAAAAATTTGCAGGCGACTGGTCGCGGTGGTCTGCAACATCACTGCTCGGTGTCGAGCAGTGCATTAACCGGGTGTCTGACACCCACTTTGGAGTATTTCATGCAATTTAATGCAACCCCACGCAGCGTACAGGGAACGAGTGCGAGCCGCCGCCTGCGCCGTGCGAGCCGTGTCCCAGCCATCGTTTACGGTGGCAAAGAGCAGCCCGCTAATATCGAACTCGATCACAACGAGATTTACCACGCCTTGCGTAAAGAGTTATTTCACTCATCCATTCTTGACATGCAGCTTGAGGGCAAAAGCCAACAAGTGTTGTTGCGTTCAGTGCAGTGGCATCCCTACAAACAAATCGTCATGCACATTGATTTTCAGCGCATCGATGCGAATCAAAAACTGCACACTAAAGTGCCCTTGCACTTTACCAATGCCGAGACTTCGCCCGCCGTCAAAATGAGTGCAGCCATCATTTCGCATCTGTTCACCGAGATCGAAGTGACTTGTCTGCCAGCTGATTTGCCTCAATTTATTGAAGTGGACCTCACCAACTTGGTGGCGGGTGCGTCAATTCATTTGGCCGACATTACATTACCTAAGGGCGTGACATTTCTTGCGCACCGTGGCGATGCTAACCCCGTGTTGGCAACAGCCTTAGTTAAAGGTGGCCCAGCCGATGACGCAGAAGATGACAAGCCAGCTGCAGGTGCTGCGCCAGCCGCAGGTGCTACCCCAGCCGCTTAAGCGAGTCGTGTTTAGGTTCTGCCAAGAGCCTGTCTTGTCAGTTATCTTTAACAAAACCCCCATCCAAGCTTTGCGCCGGTGGGGGTTTTGCTTTCTAATGCAAACATGTCGATACCCATTAAATTGATTGTTGGCCTGGGTAACCCAGGTAACGAATACGCAAAAACACGTCATAACGCTGGCTTTTGGTTGGTGGATGACATCGCAAGCGATTTGAAAACAAACTTCGTGCACGAAAAAACATTTTTTGGCATGGTGGCAAAAACCCGTGTTGCCAACGACCAGGTGTTTTTAGCCAAGCCGCAAACGTTTATGAACAAGTCAGGGCAGTGCGTAGGCTCGCTGGCCCGGTTTTATAAGCTCGCCCCAGAAAACATCTTGGTGCTGCACGATGAGCTCGATTTGATGCCCGGTCAGGTGAAGGTCAAGCAAGGCGGTGGCCACGCCGGTCATAATGGCTTGCGCGATATTGAAACGGTGTTGGGTAGCGCAAATTTTTGGCGTTTGCGCCTTGGCATCGGACACCCTCGCACTTTGTCTTTAGTGCAAGAGGTCGCAGATTTTGTATTGCATGCGCCGCGCCGCGAAGATCAAACTGCCATCGATGATTGCGTGACCCGTTGCCGTGCGGTGATCCCATCGTTTTTATCTGGCGAGTTTTCTAAAGCCACGGGGCAATTGCATCGCGACAACCCTGCATGACGGCGCAGCGGTTTCGCGAAGACTTTAAGCAGTTTTTGCTGTTTGTGCGGCGGCCGAGTCTTGCTAGGCGGGTGCCGCGTAGCTTGGCTGTGGCTGGCTGGCTGGGTGATTGGTGGCCTAATATTCGCTTGCCTCGCTTGCTGGCTTGGGCTGCAGCACTTTGGACGCTCAACATCTTGGTGCTGGGCCCGCTCGTGTTGGTTGTGTTTGAACTCAGCGGTGCGACCCATCGCATCAGCGTGCATAACTTACCTTGGTTGCAGGCCATTTTATGGGCGCCCATTGTCGAAGAAATGCTGTTTCGGTTTGGCTTGCGCCGACCTGTGATGGCGCTTGGGCTGGTGCCCTTGATGGTGTTTGTTTTGCTCAATGGCGTAGCGTGGTGGGCGAGTAGCTTGTTGGCATTGGCGGTGTTGACCGTCTGGTGGCTGAGCGCGCGCACGCATACGCCGAGCGCTACCGGTTATCAATGGTTGCGCCGCTATCGCGCGGCGTTCCCGTGGGTGTTGCATCTATCGGTCTTGGCGTTTGCTGCGCTTCATATTAAAAATTTTGTCTTTGATGAAATGGCTTGGTGGATGATGGTGGTATTGGTTGCACCACAATGGGTGACGGGCTTGGTGTTGAGTTGGATCCGCGTGCAACGCGGCATCGGTGCAGCCATGCTGTTGCACGGTATTTTTAATGCGGGGCCTTTGAGCGTGGCCTGGTTGGCGCTGCAGCTGTTGGGTGATGTGGGCTAGTAAATTTAATGAACAAGTTTTGAAACGAACAGACCCTTGAACGCCAGCGACTGAAGTAATGGCCGCTTTAGTTATTGCTGCCCCTGCACATACTGCTCGCGCAACTGGCGCTTCAGCGTTTTTCCAATTTCATTGCGCGGCAGATCTGTAATCAACAGCAGGTCGGCCAAGCGCTGGGTTTTGCCTAAACGCGCATTCACCCAAGCGAGTAAAGCTTCTTTGGTAATGCTTGCGTTTGGGCGCAAGACAACGTAGCCAACTGGGGTTTCGCCCCAAGCGCGTGAAGGCACGCCCACCACGGCAGCCTCGGCCACCTCAGGGTGCTGTTCTAGCTCTGCTTCAAGGTCGCTCGGATAAATATTAAAGCCACCCGAAATCACCATATCTTTTTTACGGTCTGACAAAATCACAAAGCCGTCTTTATCAAAGCGGCCGATATCACCGGTACGGATAAACCGTTTGCCGGTTGAATCAAACCATTCAATCTCGCGGGTTTTTTCAGGTAAGCCGTGATAGCCCTTCATCATGGCTGAAGCACTCCCGACAATCTCGCCCGTTTGGCCTGCGGGCACTTCGACCCCGTTGTCATCAATCAGTCGAAGATCATGCCCTGCCGACGGTTGGCCAATCGTGTGGAGTTTATTTGGATGTAGGTGGGCTTTAAGCTCGCAGCGCACGCCGCCCTCGGTCATGCCGTACACATCATTGAGTTCGCCTGGCCAACGTTGCAAGACCTCGGCCTTGAGCGCGGCACTAAAGGGGGCGCTGGTTGAGCCCTTAATGCGCAGTGAAGATAAGTCATGCGCATCAAAGGTTGGGTCGTCCAGTAAGCGTTGATATTGCACCGGCACCATCACCGTGTGCGTGGCGCGGTGGCGCGTGGCCAGGGCAAGATACTGACGCGTCTCGAACTTGCTCATCAGAACAGCCGTGGCACCAAGTGCCAAGCCCGGCAAAAGAGGTACCAGCGTTGTATTTGAGTAAAGCGGGGTAGACAGCAGCAAAACCGACGCAAAGCCGATGCCGTTGGCTGCAGCGCGCTGGGTTTGCGACCAGCGCATTGAACACGGCTGCACGATGCCTTTGGGCACACCCGTCGTGCCCGACGAGTAAATCAGATTGAAGGCACGCTCAGGATCGTTGGCGACAGGCTTAGGGTTAGCCTGCGTGCCTAACCACTGCGGCCAACTGTTGGAGCCCGTCGTGAGATCAAACCAGATCTTTTTGAGCGCAACGGGCGCTTGGCCGGCTTTGGCCGCGGGCATAAAGCCTTCAAGATCCCAAGCATTTGCGACAGGCTGATCTAAAAACAGCCATCGCGCCTCAGAGTTTGCCAGCATCCCGGTCAGATTTTGAGCGGTCGCCGAAGGCGGCAAAGGCGTCATCACGCCGCCTGCCCGCAGCACGCCAAAATACAAGGCAACGTATTCAAGCGAGGTGCCCGAGCAGGCCGCAATGACATCCCCAGGCTGCACACCGTCACGCTGCAGGCTTGCTGCCGCGCGCGACACCAAGCGGTCAAACTCGCGATAGTTCAGCGTGACCCCATTTAGGATCAGCGCTGGATGCTCTGGGCGGAGTTGCGCCACGGCGCTAAGAAGTGCGGGCAGCGAGCCGTTCGGCTGGGCTAAAAGGTCAGGTAATTTCATCAGAAAGAGTGAGCGAAAGTCATGGGTAAGCGAGCAAAAGAATCCGTTGGCGCAGAACTTTGGCAGTGATAAACATGACAGAGGTGGCTATGCCGACAACACCCCTACTCAGAGCGGTTAAACTCCTATTCTATAAGCAGTCTTCACTTACTAGATTTTCGGGATTCTCATGGCTCTGCAATGTGGCATCGTTGGTTTGCCCAACGTCGGCAAATCAACCCTTTTTAATGCCCTCACCAAGGCCGGCATTGCCGCCGAAAACTACCCGTTTTGCACAATCGAGCCCAACGTAGGCGTGGTCGAAGTGCCTGATTTCCGCTTAGGCAAGCTCGCCAAAATCGTCAACCCCGAGCGCATCTTGCATGCCACGGTTGAATTTGTGGATATCGCAGGCTTAGTGGCTGGCGCCAGCCAAGGCGAAGGTCTGGGCAATCAGTTCTTGTCACACATCCGCGAAACCAATGCCATCATCAACGTGGTGCGCTGCTTTGAAGACGACAACGTCATCCACGTCGCCGGCCGTGTCGATCCGATCTCTGATATTCAAGTGATTGAAACCGAGCTCGCCTTGGCCGACATGCAAACTGCTGAAAAAGCTTTGCATCGCCACCAAAAAACTGCTCGCTCGGGCGATAAAGACGCACAAAAAGTTGTCGCGATTCTTGAAGTTGTGATCAAACAATTGGACGACGCTCAACCGATTCGGGCGCTTGGCTTGTCAGACGAAGACATGGCCTTGATTGCGCCTTTGTGCTTTATCACCGCCAAACCCGCCATGTACGTCGGCAACGTGAGTGATCACGGCTTTAAAGATAACCCGATGCTCGATCGCTTGACTGAGTACGCCGCCGCCCGCAATGCACCAGTCGTGGCGATTTGCGCATCGATCGAATCCGAAATTGCAGAACTCCCTGACGAAGATAAGGCTGTTTTTCTTGAAGATATGGGCATGCAAGAGCCAGGCTTAAACCGCCTGATTCGTGGCGCCTTCACCTTGTTAGGCTTGCAAACGTATTTCACCGCAGGCGTCAAAGAAGTACGCGCCTGGACAGTACCCATCGGCGCCACCGGCCCACAAGCCGCCGGCGTGATTCATACCGATTTTGAGCGCGGCTTCATTCGAGCGCAAACGATTGCCTATGAAGATTTCATTACCTTCAAAGGCGAACAAGGCGCCAAAGAAGCCGGCAAGATGCGGGCCGAGGGTAAGGAGTATGTTGTGCAAGATGGGGACGTGATGAACTTTTTGTTTAACGTCTAAACACGCCAATTCAAGTACCCCCCTGATGGTTTCGACTGTCAGGTGCTGGGCCTCTTCGGAGGCCCTTGCTTTTTCTAGGTAAGGTTTTGGAAACCAAAATTCGAACCCTTCAATGCACTTATGAACCCACGAGTTATCCAAGTTAAAGGCCTTGTATTAATCTCGTGCTAGTCTCAAGGGGACTCCTTCGCAGCAAAATCTAGCATGACTTCTGGATAGTGTTCATGAAAAAGACACGTTTGTTGATGGTAGCAATGGTTTTGAACTTGATATCACTTGGCTCTGCGCATGCTGATGGAAGTTCTGAACCGCCACCTCAAGAAACTGTGCCCGAGACGCTTGTCCCTGTACAAACAAGTAAGAATTTCGGAAATGTTTACAAAGGACCTAGCTACGGCAACGCCGGTCGTTTAGGCGGTGTCTATCAAGCGGACTTGCTTGGCCCGGGTAGTCGCGATCAAATCATTTTGGGTCGTCAAAGCGTAGGAGATACGTCCGGTACCCAAATCAGTATCCTCAGTTGGGACCGCGGTAACTTGGTCAATACGACCTCAGCGTGGATGCCGGGCGGGATCAACCGCATTGTTGGAACTGAACCAAGCGTGCAATTTGCTGATTTTTTTAATACGGGGCGAACTGATATGTTTGTCGCGGCCGGTTGGGATGCGCCTGGACCGGGCAACAGTCATCTGTTTCGAAATGTAGGCGGCAGGTTTGAGCGAATCACAATCGAGTCGAAGGCCTGGGGACACGGCAGTGATGTCTATGACTTAAATGGTGACGGCTTCAAAGATATCATCATCGCTGACTATGGACCCAATACAACCTTTGCGATTAATAACAAGGTGAACGGGTTTACAAGCCTTGTGCAACGAAACCCTAACAGTGGGATCTACACGGCATCAAGTATCGCTGCCGGCGATTTTCTTGGAAATGGTTCGGTCACACTTGTGGCAACCGACATGGGACCAAACTGGGGTCGCAATACCCTGCACAGTTTTGCGATAGCGGGTACTGGTGTGGATACACCGCAAATCAGTGTGCTACCCACACCGCGGTTCCAGTTGCCGAAGTGGGCAGCAGCGGGCTTTGGTGAGAATCTTGCGGGCGGTCGGCGTGTGAGCCATGATGTCCGCGCGTTGAATTTTGACTTCAATGGCGATGGCAGACAGGACGTCATCGTGATGAGTCGGCCCTGGAAGACGAATGGGCAGTGGCCACAGTTTAGCGAAATACAGTTTTTAAAAAATAATGGCAGTGGAAATTTTGTAGACGTGACCGACAGCACAGTGATTGGCTACAACACGAGCATGCCGGTTAGTTATAACCCTAGATTTGTTGACCTGAATGGAGACGGGCTGCTCGACATTTTGCTGCCTCAACAGGCGTTCGGCTCGTCAAATGGAACTCAGTTGCTACTGCGCACGCCTGGCGGTCAATATATTGCTGCCTTCACACAAATTTTTAATGAATTTGGTGCCGCTGCCGCTGCCGCCGGAAAGGGGAGTACTGGTGCCAATGGCAATGTCATCACGATGGTGAATGCGCCAAACGGTAAAACATATCTAGTGAGTTTTAATCTTCAGGGTGTTGCATATTTGAGCGAAGTTGGATCGACCGGCACGATCAGCGCGGCGGGGATAGAGTCCTTAATAAAAGGTAAGTGGCCTTGGTTATCGCAGCAACAAGTTGCGAGTGCTATTCAAAGCACCTCGACGACCTACAACGGCTTTACCGTGATTGATTCAGACGCTGCGCTTAGACCGGTCGGGGATTTGGGTATTCCGTTTGCAGGGCGTTCAGTGCGTGCGTTGAATGGCGGTATCAGTGGCGTCAAGACAGGCGACATGTTTGTCATCGGACTAGACAGCCTTGGGCGCACCTTTCAGATTGATCTACAGCCGATGACGCAACGAGGGTTCAATGGATTTGAGCGAAGCACACAGCAATTAGATCAACACTACTTGACCTCTCACGCTGAGTACTTGGTGAGCGGACCGATCAATACGTCTGGCAATGTCAGAGTCGGGGTTGATGCGCTTGCCGCGCAATCATTTGGCCGCGATAGCTTTGTCGGCAATCATTTCATGCCAATGCAGCAAAGCGCCAGGCAATTCACGGCAGGTATTCCTAGCCTATATCAAAGAGGGTCCTGGAATTTCGGTACCCAATTTACGACATTAAATAGCAATCCATTCTTGAGCATGAGCGGCACCTTTGGTTTCGTCAATAGCTCGAAAATCATTGATAACGTCGTTAGCTATCGCCATCCTAGTGGCTTCTCTGCAACGGCCAGTCTGATGCACGTATCTACAGACTTTAAGCCAGGGCTTGTGACGAATGTCAGTGACATGCTTGCGACTTGGGCCGAGGTGGGGTATCGATCGATGAGCTGGGTCAAGAGTAGCGACATCGGTGTCTATGCAGGAGTCATGCCCTACTTATTGTCTGGTAGTGTGACAGCAAACATGCCGACAGGGGTTGATGACCAAGGGAATATCGCTTACACAAAGCAGACGATGGCCGTTCAAAACACCCCAACCGCTTATGCGCGACTCATGTACAGCACTGCTCTAACAAGCAACACCACGTATCGTGCTTCTGGCATGTATATGGCTAATGGACAGTATCGCTTCATGCATGAGCTGCGATTTTCATTCAACTAAGGGTAGTCTTTTGCACGTTGCCTTCGGAAACCGAGTGTATAGTTGTATCACGACTCACCCTTTGACCGCTCGGTTAGACCAAGTGCTCTCTGGGCAGCAGGCCGCCTTAGGGCGGCTTTGCTATTTATGCGGAGCTGCTTCCCCCCCCCGATGCTCGTAGCGGTGGATAATCTGAGTAAATAAAGCAATGACAACGAATGCAACCAAACCATTGACGCATGAGCAGATGGTCCAAAAGATGCTCAAGAATCCAGCCGTGAGGGCTGAGGTAGATAAGCTCAACCGCGAGGAGTTCGCAATTCTTGACGAGATTCTTGCTGCCAAAAAGCAAGCAGGATTGCCTCAAGCGCAAATAGCGAAGCGTATGGGCACTCAAGCTCGAATTACCGGTTAATCTATATTTTTCCAATCACTGCCGCGGCACTGTGCCCCCGTCACAAAAAAGCGAAAAACACCATGTCAGATTCTAAAGATTACGTCCCCCCAAAAGTCTGGACCTGGGATCAGCCCAGTGGCGGGGCTTTTGCCAGCATCAATCGACCGATCGCCGGGCCCACGCACGATAAAACACTGCCAATTGGCAAGCATCCCTTGCAACTCTATTCGCTGGGTACGCCCAATGGCGTCAAGGTCACGATCTTGCTTGAAGAGTTGCTGGCGCTTGGGCACAAGGGCGCTGAATACGATGCGTGGTTGATCAACATCCGTGACGGCGATCAGTTCGGTTCAGGCTTTGTGGATGTCAACCCAAACTCAAAAATCCCAGCGCTGTTTGACCGTAGTGGCGCACAGCCTGTGCGCGTGTTTGAATCTGGCGCGATCTTGCTTTACCTGGCCGATAAATTTCAAGCCTTTCTGCCTAAAGACGGCCCAGCACGCACCGAGGCCTTGAACTGGCTCTTCTGGCAGATGGGCAGTGCACCGTATTTGGGCGGTGGGTTTGGTCACTTCTACGCTTACGCACCCGCTAAGTTTGAGTACGCGATTGATCGTTTTTCGATGGAAACCAAACGGCAGCTTGATGTGCTTGAACGTCGCTTGGCTGTCAGCGAATACCTTGGCGGAGACCAATATACGATCGCCGATATCGCGGTGTTTCCGTGGTACGGTGGTTTGGTGAAGGGTTGGCTGTATGGTACAGCGGCCGAGTTTTTGAGCGTGCAAGACTACAAGCATGTTCAACGCTGGGCCGAAACTGTTTACAGTCGGCCCGCTGTTAAGCATGGCCGTATGGTTAACCGCATGCAGGGCGAGCTTTCAGAGCAGCTGCGTGAACGTCATGATGCCAGCGATTTTGACACCAAGACGCAAGACAAGATTCAAGCGGCAAGCTAGTTTTCGCGCTCTGGTTCCTTTAGTAGCGGGCAAGTCGTCAAAAAGTTGTGAGCAAACGACTCAAAACTTGCTCGCAGCTTACGCACACATGGTTAACCCCAAGATGTTTTATTGCCTGATTCCCCTACACTGAGTCATCAATAAACACGCGGCGTAACTACAAACCCAACCGGAGACATACATGAAAGTCTGGAAGCCTTTGCTCGGTGTCATCTTTACTTCACTACTCGGTTTAACGGCTCAGGCGCAACAAGCGGCGATCACGCTGCACGGTGCGTCTCAATTTGGAGATGACCACGCGTTTACTAAAACCATGGTGCGCTTCGAAGAGCTTGTCAAAAAATACTACGGCAAACCCATTAATTTTGTTCTGCATAAAAATAGCGAACTCGGGCTTGAGAAAGACTACTTTGCGTATATGAATCAAGGCAGGGCGGTTGACTACGCGATTGTCTCGCCCGCCCACATGTCTACCTTCTCAAAGGCAGCGCCTTTTATCGATGCACCGTTTTTGTTTAGTGATCTGGCGCATTGGAATAAAGTGCTTGATCAAGACATACTCAAGCCAATTGCCGATGAAGTCGAGCAAAAAGCCGAGGTTCGTCTGATTGGTTATGCGGGCGGTGGGGTTCGAAACATTTTTTCTAATAAGCCCGCAGGTAATTTAGCGGACCTCAAAAATTTGAAAGTGCGTGTGCAGGGCGCCCCAATCTGGAGTCGTACCTTTACCTCTGTGGGGATGACACCCACGGTGATCGCCTATAACGAGGTGTACAACGCGATCCAGAATGGCGTGATCAACGCGGGCGAAAACGAGGCCGCTGGTGTCGAAGCCATGAAGTTCTATGAGGTCGCTCCCAATATCTTGATGACGCGTCACGCGATTACGATTCGGCCTTTATGTTTCTCGGTCAAGACGCTCAAAAAGCTTCCGCCAGATTTACAAGCTGCGATTATCAAAGCGGGTAAAGAGGCAGGCGCCTACGGCCGCGAAATTGAGTCCTCAGAAGATCAAGGCAAGCTTGACAAATACGCCAAAGAAGGCAAGCTCAAGCAAGTGCCTTTTGCGCAACGTGCCGAGATGCAAAAGCTCGTTGACCCTGTCATGGCAGCCTATGCTAAAGAAGTGGGCGCTGATGCGATTTACGCCAAGATTAATAGTTTGAAATAAATGATTTGAAATAAATCAGTTCTCACTAAAGCGGGCGGCCCGGTGCAGCCCGCTTTTTTTAATCTTCGAGTGTTTCATGCAAAAAATCCTTAGCTTAATCGATCGGTTGCTTCATTTTTTATTGGGCGCGACGCTGTTGCTTTTGATCGTACCGGTCAGTTTGCAAATTTTTTCGCGCTTTACCGAGATCATCCCGCGTTATATGTGGACAGAAGAAATGAGTCGTTTCTTTTTTGTCTGGCTCATTATGCTTGGGGCGACGCTAGGTGTGCGTGAAAGGCTTCACTTTGACGTTGATTTTTTGCCTAAATTATCATCCCGGGCGGCCCATATCCTGTTGCGACTCAGCCAAACCGCGATGTTGATTTTCTCGGGGGTGATCGTTTATTGGGGAATCGAATTCACCCAGTTTGGCTGGAACCAGACCTCTGAGCTGGCAGATATGCCGATGTGGTGGCTTTTTATCGCCTGGCCGATTTGCGGCTTTCTGTGGATAGTGTTCATCGTTGATCATATGCTGAGCTCAAGCGAAGCTAGCGAAAGTGCCAACCAAGGATCAGTGATATGACTTCTTCGTTGCTCACGCCCTCGATGGCCGCCCTTGTTTTGTTTGGGAGTTTCTTTTTATTGCTGGCCATTCGCATACCTGTCGCCTTTTCTTTAGGTCTTGCGTGCTTGCCAGTGTTGATTTTTGAACCGCGGCTATCGCCCATGGTCTTGTTCAACGAAATGTTCAAGTCCTATAACTCGTTCATTTTATTGGCGGTACCCTTTTTTCTGTTGACCGCCAACCTAATGAATAGTGGTGGTATCACAGAGCGGTTGATGCGTTTGTCTCGCGCGTTGGTGGGGCATTTCCCGGGCGGCCTCGCGCAAATCAACGTGATTTTGTCGGTATTTTTTGCTGGTATTTCGGGCTCGTCGACCGCTGATGCCGCCAGTCAGGGCAAGCTCTTTATCGAAGCGCAAGTCAAAGAAGGCTACGACCTGTCGTTCTCGATTGCGATTACGGCGGTGTCTGCTGTGCTAGCGGTGATTATCCCACCTTCGATTTTGATGGTGGTGTGGGGCGGAGTCATCTCTACCTCAATTGGTGCGATGTATTTAGCTGGGATTGTGCCTGGCCTGCTGATTGGCTTAGCGCAAATGGCGACCGTACATGCCTACGCTAAAAAGCGTAACTATCCCGTGTATCCGCGCTCTAACTTACTTGAAATTTATAAAGCTGCCTTGATGTCTATCCCGGCGATGCTCACGCCGGTCATCATTGTTGGCGGTATTTTAATGGGCTTGTTCACCGCGACTGAATCGGCTGCCGTCGCGGTGTTGTACGCAGCAGTTTTATCTATGCTGTTCTATCGCGAGATGAACTGGAAAACCTTTATCGCAGCGCTGATCGACACTGGCAAGCTGAGTTCAGTCGCCCTGTTCTGTGTGGGGACGGCC
Source organism: Bordetella parapertussis (assembly GCA_945872285.1). GTDB lineage: Bacteria > Pseudomonadota > Gammaproteobacteria > Burkholderiales > Burkholderiaceae_B > Zwartia > Zwartia parapertussis_D. The sequence goes on from CAMBZR010000008.1 coordinate 53,950, forward strand.
TCAGTTTTTGGTTGGCTGTTAGCCTATTACCAAATCCCTAAGGCCTTGCTCTCGAACGTACAAACATGGGGCTTGGGGGTCATTGGCGTGGGCTTGTTGATCGCTGTCGCATTTTTGATTGTGGGCTGTTTTTTGGATGCGATCCCAGCCATTATTATTGTGGGTACGACGCTGCAGCCCCTTGCTGAGTCGGTCGGGATGCACCCGGTTCATTTTGCGATTGTCGGGATCGTATCACTGGCTTTTGGCCTAATCACGCCGCCTTATGGGATGTGTTTAATGATCTCATGCGCGGTCGCCAAGGTGCCTTTGAGTTTTGCACTCAAAGACACCATGATTATGTTGATTCCGATGTTGGTCGTATTGCTCGCGATTATCCTGTTTCCGGATATCGTGCTGTTCTTACCACGCCTCGTTTCACCCGAGATGCTGAAGTAGCAAAACGAAACTTTGCTCAATAATGTTCGTTCAGTTCGGTGTTGGCAAAGGGTTGACGCAAAATATCGACTCTTTGACCGTAAAAGGCATTATCTCGATTCCTTTGCCAGATTAAGGCCGCTAAAACTCAGTCCGGCATTTTTCAAAGACTTCGGTATGATTGCGCTAAGCAGAGTCTGAACGTCTCAGGCGCTTCATTGAATAACAATCGCAGTAAGCGCGACTTCACACCAAAGGAAACCATCATGATCCAAATCCATCTTATCCCCGTTGACCGTCTGCGCGAGGCCGTGCGGTATTTGGTCAAGGGTTTCGGCAGCGAACCCAAAGAAATCGAAATGGTGACCGAAAATCTGGTGCAAGCAAACCTAACTGGCCACGACTCGCACGGCGTTGGCATGTTACCGCGCTACGCTGAGTCGTATCTTGAGGGGAGCTTAAAACCTAACGCGCACATCGTGACTCAGATGGACGGTGGCGCGATGGTGAGCATAAACGGGCAAGCTGGTTTTGGTCAGGTCATTGGCCACGAAGCGATGGAGCTGGGCATTACGCGCGCCAAACAACATGGCAGCTGTATTGTGGCCTTAGGCAATTCGCATCATTTGTGCCGGATTGGTGCCTGGGCCGAGATGGCCGTTGCCGAAAATCTGATCTCAATTCACTTTGTGAATGTGATTTCGCCCCCAAAAGTAGCGCCTTGGAATGGCGCCGATGCACGCTTTGGGACTAACCCTTTTTGTGTGGGGATCCCAGTTGCGGGTCAACCCCCCGTGCTGCTCGACTTTGCGACCAGCGTGATTGCGCAGGGTAAGGCGCGTGTGGCCTACAACAAAGGTGAGCAGTTGCCCGCGGGTATGTTGATTGATGATAAAGGTAATCCGACCACCGATCCGGCCTATGTGGTCAAACCTCCTTCAGGCGCTTTGCGTACGTTTGGCGAACACAAAGGTTTTGGTTTGGCACTCATTTGCGAGTTGCTCGGTGGCGCGCTTGCTGGTGGGATGACAACCCATACGCAAGGTGACGGCAGGCGCCGCGCGCTCAATGGGATGTTGACGATTATTTTTGACCCTAAAAAACTGTCAGATGGTTCAGTGTTTGAGCACGAAATGAAAGCCTTTATTGAATGGGTCAAGGCCTCGCCCGCGCAGGCTGGCACTGAAGGCGTGCGGGTGGCTGGCGAACCTGAGCGTCTGACACGCGCTAAGCGCTTGGTTAGCGGTGTGCCGGTGGATGACACTACGTGGCAAGAAATGGTTGCCGCTTGCATTAAACTCGGCCTAGATGGCGCAACGTTTCAGAAGTTGGCGGGCCTGTAAACCGACGCTGCTAGAACTTGGCAGCGATGAGAGCAGGCACTGTTTGCGTCGTACAAGCCAGCGTACAAAAAGCTGGCATCGCAAAAAAACGTGGGGACAAGATGTTCGGTGGTGCCGCTGATGTTTGAACGCATTTTAAACGTGCTTTGGTGCCTGCTGGGTCTGGCGACCATGGTGAACGCGTGGTCGATGGGGTTGACGGGTAAGTTTGGGCCCGAAAGCGGTTTATTTCCGTTTATCTGTGGCGCCATCATCACTGCCTGTGGTGTTGGCCTGATCTTCAAAGGCTCAAAAGAGGCGGCACCCAACCCCGCTTGGCCGCGCGCTGCTGCCTTGGGTCGTATTTTAGGCGTTGTCGCAGGCTTGCTTGCGATGGCGGCCGCCTTGCCTTATCTGGGTTTTGCCGTGGCAAGTTCTTTAACCACCTTCGTCTTATTACAAACGGTTGAGCGCTCGCGTTTGCTTGAGTCGTTGATCATTACCGTGGTTTCGGTAGCAGTGGTCATGCTGGTGTTTGGGCGTTTGCTAGGCATGAATTTGCCGCGCGGCCCTTGGGGATGGTGATGGACGCAATCAACGGCTTGCTGATGGGATTTTCGGTGTTGTTTACTGCCGAAAATCTTTATTTTTGTCTGCTGGGCAGCATTGTTGGCACACTTGTTGGCGTCTTGCCTGGAATTGGCCCACTCGCCGCACTGGCCTTGTTGCTACCCGTGACGTTTCAGATGTCTGCCGTGGCCGGGCTTGGCATGCTTGCCGCCATTTTTTATGGCGCCATGTACGGTGGCTCCACCACTTCGATTTTGGTGAACATCCCGGGCGAGGCGGCGTCGGTCGTGACGGCGTTAGACGGGCACGCCATGGCTAAGCAAGGTCGTGCGGGGGCGGCGCTGGGGATGGCCGCGATTAGCTCGTTTGTGGCCGGAACCTTATCGTTGGTCGCACTGACATTTTTTTCGCCCTTGCTGGCGTCCTTCGCACTTAAATTTGGCCCACCTGAAAATTTTGCGTTGATGGTGTTGGGCCTAGTGTGTACGCTTTATATGATTGGCGGCTCAACACTCAAAGGCGTTCTAATGATCGCGCTCGGGTTCTTGGGCGCGATTGTTGGTATGGATATCGTGAACGGGCAAGATCGCTTTACCTTGGGCACGGTCAATCTGTCTGCAGGCATTGAGATTTTGTCGGTTGTGATTGGTTTATACGGCGTGTCTGAAATCCTGATGAACTGCGAAACGATTGTAAAAAACCAGGTGCTCGCTGAAAAAATTAAGGGTCTTTGGCCTACCTTCTCTGACTGGAAAGCTTCGTGGAAACCCATGATGCGCGGCAGTTTTTTAGGGTTCTTTCTGGGGCTCGTGCCAGGCGGTGGGCCCGTAACAGCCTCGTTTGTGTCGTACACGCTCGAGCGCCGCGTGGCCAAAGACCCAGAGCGCTTTGGTAAAGGGGCGATCGAAGGTGTGGCGGGCCCTGAGGCGGCAAATAACGCTGCCGTGTCGGGCGGCATGATTCCCTTGTTTACGCTTGGCATCCCCGGCAATGCCGTCACAGCCTTATTACTAGGCGCGTTGGTCATGCAAGGCGTGCAGCCGGGCCCTATGTTTATTACTCAACGCCCTGATTTGTTTTGGGGTGTTGTCGCCAGTATGTACGTGGGTAATGTATTCTTACTATTGCTAAACTTACCGCTGGTGGGTTTATGGGTGCAGTGTTTGCGCATCCCCTATCGGGTACTGTTTCCGCTGATACTGTTGTTGTCGATTGTGGGCACCTATAGCGCGAATAAAAACATTTTTGATTTATGGGTGATGATTGGCTTTGGCGTGACAGGCTATATATTGCGTAAGTTGCAATACGAGTTCTCGCCGTTTTTGATCGCTTTTGTACTGGCGCCAATGCTCGAGCAATCGTTACGACAGTCAATGGTCATGTCGCCAGATGGGCTCATGATTTTTGGGCAACGGCCAATTGCCGCGGCCTTGCTTGTCGGCAGCTTAATTTTGGCCGCTTTGGTATTTTTGAAACGCAAGTCGATACAACCCACTGGAGACTTATAAATGAAAACGATCTCAACAGTACTCGCTGGCCTACTGGCAGCACTTAGTTTTGGTGCCTTCGCACAAACGGATCCGGCGCTGGCAAAACTCAAGCCCAAAGGATTTCCGGATCAGCCGATCGAATACACCGTGGTGTATCCGGCTGGCGGTGGCATGGATTTGACCGCACGTATTTTGGCAAAGTTTGTTGAAAAAGCGAGCGGCGATAAGGTCTTGGTCAATAACCGTGCTGGCGGTGCTGGCATGGTTGGACACTCGTATCTGGCAACCCAGGCAAAGCCTGACGGCTATACGGTTGGGATCTTAGCGAGTAATTTCTGGGGCGATGCGATTTTGCGTGCACCCGGCAAATGGTCGCTCGCCGATGTTGAGTCAATTGCCTACATTAATAGCGACGCTTTAGCTTGGGTGGCTGGTACAGAGGGCCCTTTTAAGGGCAAGACGGCCAAAGAAATCCTTCAGGCTGCAAAAGATAAACCAGGTACAGTGCGCGCGGCAGTGGTGCCAGGGTCGATGTGGGAATACCTCTTGGATCAGCTCGAAGCACAAACAGGTGCCAAATTTTTACGCGTACCGTTTCAGGGCGGTAAGCCTGGAATCGTCGCCTTGATTGGCGGTAACGTTGATGTCGCGCAAGGCTTTTACGGCGAATTTGAAAGTTACTTACAGGCCAAGCAGCTGAGACCGATTGCTGTTGCAAGCGCAGAGCGTGTCTTCAATATGAAAGACGTTCCGACGTTCAACGAGATTTTTGGTGCGAAGCAATTCGTCTGGAACATTATGCGTTTTGCGGTGGTGCCTAAAGGTACTCCTGCTGACCGCAAGGCATACTTGTCCGCAATGATTCAAACCGCCTTGCAAAATCCTGAGATGATGGCTGAGTTTCGACGCTTAGGGGCCTATACGGATGCCAGTTTTGCCAAGTCGACCAATGTTGCAGCTGACATTCAGGCCGCAGCGATGAAAGAGCGCGATTTTTATATTCAAACGGGTCGTTTAAAGCCATAGGTTCATTCAGTACCCGCCGCAGTTAAGTTTTTACCTGACACATTCAGCGATTGATTCATGGCAATGCAAAAAATTACTGGCCGCCAGGCCTTCATCAAATTGTTGCTCGATGAGGGCGTGACTCACATGTTTGGTAACCCCGGCACAACCGAGCTTGCCATCATGGAGGCCGTGCCGCAGTTTCCTGAGTTGAAGTATGTGTTGGGGCTGCAAGAGTCGATTGTGGTTGGGATGGCAGATGGGTTTGCGCGTGCATCAAACAAACTTGTCGCCTGTAACTTGCATTGCGCGCCTGGCTTAGGGCACGCGATGGGGGCGATCTACTCGGCTAAGTTCTCTGGCTCGCCTATCATCATCACGGCGGGTCAGTATGAAGTGGGCTATGGCTTGCAAGAGCCTTTATTGTACGAACCCCTGGTGCCGATGGTGGCGCCTTTGGTGAAATGGGCCTTTGAAGTGACCCGGCTTGAAGACTTGCCGCGTATCGTACGCCGCGCCGCAAAAATTGCCCGCACGCCACCGATGGGCCCAGTCTTTATTAGCTTGCCAGGCTCGGTGCTTGATGAAGAAGCAGAAATTGAATTTGGCTTTCCAACGGTAATCGATGCTGCGGTTCGGCCTGGCGATGCCTCGTTAAACGCCTTGGCGCAGCGTCTGTTAGCTGCAAAAAATCCGGTGATTGTGGCGGGTCGTGAAATTGCAAACGCTGGTATTTTTAACGAGGCTTGCGAGCTTGCCGAGTTGCTCGGTGCTGCGGTGTATCAAGAGTCTGTTGGCTATAACGCACGCTACCCAACCTCGCACCCGACCTGCATGGGCGACTTGTCGCGCAACCAGAAAAAAGTGCGCTCGATTCTTGAACAGTACGACTTCTTGCTGTGTCTTGGTGCAGATTTGCTGCGCATGTCGCCGCTGAGTACGGTTGAGCCCTTGCCACCTGAAATGCCCGTGATGCACATCACCGAGCGCGAGTGGGAATTGGGCAAAAACTATTCAACTGAAACTGCGGTGCGTGCGGATGTGAAAGAAACGCTCTTGGCGCTGTTGCCTGTCTTGCGTGAAGCACGCAGCGCTGAATACGCGCAGGCGGCAAGCGCGCGCATTCAAGCCCTGAGTGCTAACAATTGGTCAGCAAAGCGCGACAAAGCCCGCGCAGAGTTTTCTGCCGCAGCACAATCTAATCCCATTGACCAACGCTATTTGGTCAGTCAGTTAGTGGATGTCTTGCCTAAAGATGTAATTGTGGTGGATGAGACCCTGACGGCTTCGCCAGCCATTGCTGCGATGCTACCGATGGACAATCCCAAAGCGTATTACGGCCTCGCCAGCGGCGGGTTGGGGTTTGGCATGGCCGGTGCAGTAGGTGTGAGCCTGGCGCAACCTGGTCGCCCGATTGTGGCCACCATTGGCGACGGCAGCGCCATGTACAGTATCCAGTCGCTCTGGACAGCTGCTCACCTCCGTTTGCCTATCACTTACGTCATCATTAATAATCGCAGCTATCGCATTATTAAAGAGCGTTTGCTTGCGATGCGCGGTACCGATGCTTTCGTTGCGATGGATATGAATGATCCGCCGATTGATTTTGCGGGCCTAGCTAAAAACATGGGGATGTCGTCGCAAACAGTGACGGATCCAACGCAGTTATCGGCAGTGTTGAAGGCCGCGATGGCCAGCGGCGTGCCGAATCTGGTTGAAGTGATCGTGTCAAAAGGATTCGGCGAGTAAGCCGGCTGGGTCAGCGTTTTCGTATCAGTCGGCTAGAGCTGCGTCTTCGGATCAGCCGACTGGAACTACGTCTTCGGATCAGCAGGTTGTCTCTGCGCTTTCGTCGTAGCTGAAGCGGTAACCGGAGTCACTTTGTGCAAGCGCCACCGCTTGAGCGAGTTTTTCCTGATTACTCGCCTGCAAGACATAAAGTAGATCGCCCGTCTTGACGGTTGCGCCCAAACCACACGCTAGATCAACGCCGGCGCGTTGGTCTGCAGGGGCACCAGCGCAACGCCCCAGCCCTGAAATCACAAAACCATCAATGCTCTGTACGCGACCACTGCGCTGGGCACGCACTTCGTGCTTCAGTACGCCTGCCCACGTGAGTGGTGGTTGCGCACCTTGAGAAGCAATGATTGCCTGCATGGCGGCGCTTGCAGCGCCACTGTTCAGCAATTCGAGTGCGCGGGCACGGCCCCGCGCAACGCTGCCCACTGCTGGGTCAAGCGCCAAAATCTGGCTCGCAAAGAATAAAGATTTTTCTAGCAGATCCGCTGGAGCATCAGGATGGCCCTCAAGCACTTGCAAAACATCGCGCGCCTCGAGTGCGGGACCGATACCGCGTCCGATCGGTGCTTGGCCATCCGTAGCAAAGGCTTTCACTACTAGTCCGAGGGCGACGCCGACGGTTTCAAAAGTCTGCGCTAACGTGTCAGCCTCTGATTTTGTTTTGACCTTACCGCCCTCTGAATACGGAATATCAATCACGACGTGAGTGGCACCAGCCGAGTATTTTTTTGACAAAATCGACGCGACGGACCAGCGACGCGTATCAAGCGCTAATGGGCGGGTGAGCGCATTCATCACGTCATCAATCACCGAGTGGTTGAGCTTGCCATTCCAGGCAATGCAAGCGTTTGTCTGAGCCACGCACTGTTTAAGTTGCTCTGGTGTCAAATCGACCTTGGCTAAAACTTCCATCGCATCGGCGGTGCCCGCAGCAGACGTGATGGCACGAGACGACGTTTTGGGTATCACCAAGCCGTGTGCGGCAACAATCGGAATCACGATCATGGTGACGCGACTGCCTGGTGTGCCGCCAAGCGAGTGCTTATCAACCACCATGTCACGGCCCCATGAAATCCGCGACATCAGTTCGCTGCGACAGCGTGCGACCGCGATAAGTTCATCGTCTGACAAGTGCTGGGTGCAAGCGATTAGAAAAGCTTCGAGCTCAGCACCAGAATATTTCCTTTGATGAATCGCAGCGAGCAAAGGCCGATATTCACCTTCGGTGAGCGCAAAGCCCGCAATTTTTTTGTATAACGAGGCCAGATGCGCAGGCGCTTGCCCAAGTTGCGTATAGAGCGCGGCCAGAAAGCGGCTCATACCGATGGCAGGCGTTTGATCATTGGTCACGCGCAACACCTGCGTGCCCTCAGGGTAGGGCTCAGTTTTGCGCGCCAGGCGCTTGGCGACATCGGTTGCAGATTCTCGACCTCGTTGTGAGAGGCGCTGCGCCAGGATTTCGAATGGTGCGCCAATTTCAACGACGACCAAATTTGGAACCCGCGCGCTTAACTGCGCCACCATCGCGCGCGAGCCGTTGGCAATGACGTGCTGCCCGGCAGCGAGGGCATCAAGCAAGGTGCTTGGCAGACCGTACGATAAGTGATGTGCTTGCCAAGCGATTAAAAATTTACCCTGCTGTTCAAGCAACACGAACTCAGCCTCGGTGCATGCTTGATGGGCTTCACCCCCCGAGTTAGCCGGGCGCGTGATGGTGCGCTTGGCAAAAATGAATTGTTCAGGGGCAAGCTGCTGCCGAGCCCCATCCATCAGGCTATCTTTGCCAGCCCCGCTGGGGCCAACCACAAAAAAGAAGCTGCCGCTTGCCACCGAACGTCTGCTTATTCGTCCAAGCCGATATCGACCGCTGGTGCTGCCTGAGTGATTTTGCTGGTTGAGATGTAATCCACCCCAGTCAGCGCCACATTGCGAATCGTGGCGATACTGATCCCCCCCGAGGCTTCAATTTTTGCGCGGCCGGCAACATATTTCACAGCCGTGGTCATGTCAGCAATCGACATGTTATCCAGCATGATGACATCGGCACCTGCAGCTAAAGATTCTTCGACCTGCTCAAAGCGGTCGCATTCGACTTCAATCTTGGTCAGAACCGGGAGCTTGAGTTTGGCGCGCGCCACCGCTTTGCCGATACTGCCGGCCACCGCAATGTGGTTGTCTTTGAGCATGACGCCATTGTCGAGCCCCAGACGATGATTCAGGCCACCACCACAGGCGACGGCGTGTTTTTCAAGCATACGCAGGCCCGGTGTGGTTTTGCGTGTGTCGATTAAGCGGGCACCTGTGCCAGCGATCTCAGCGTTGTAGCGGGCAGTTTCAGTGGCGATGCCACACAGGCGTTGCAGAATATTCAGGGCAGGGCGTTCGGCAGTCAAAATGCTGCGTGCAGGGCCTGACACGGTCAAAATCCTGGTGCCTTTTTCGACCTTGTCGCCGTCCTTGGCGAGTTTGGTGACGCTCAGCGCGGCATCGTAACGGGTGAAGAGTCGGGCGGCCACATCGATACCGGCGATGTACATCGGCTCGCGGGCATTCATATGAAACGTGCCAACGGCGTCTTCATCGATCATGAGTTGCGCGGTCAGGTCACACGAGCCAATATCCTCGGTCAACCAAAGATCGATTAAGCGATCAGTTTGAAAAACGTCATACATATTGGGTGACCTCTCAGGCGGTAGATGAAGGCAATTAAACAAAAAATGTAGTGTTTGCTACATTTTGATGCTAATTTAAATCCGCCGTTTATGCAAGGGCAAAATAACACTTGAGTCACACTTAGCGCATTTGTGTGCCGCCGTTGACATCCATGATCGCACCCGACACAAAACTTGCCGCGGGCGAGCACAGGTAAGTCAGCATGCCTGCAATCTCTTCGGGCTCGCCTAAGCGGTGCATGGGGTATTCGCTGCCGTTATAGCCTTGACCGGTGGTCATGCCCGTATCAATAGGGCCAGGTGCGACGGCATTAATGCACACATGGTGAGGCGCCGCACGTTGCGCAAACCAGCGCACCAAGGCGTGAACGCTACCCTTTGAGGCGCTGTAATGCGGGCCGGCCCGTAACCCGCCGGTCCAGCCTGCGATTGAGCCACAGAGCGCGATACGCCCGTGCTTGCGCGCTATCATGCCGGGCAACACCGCGCGCACAAGATTAATCGGCCCCAACACGTTGACCTGCATCACGCGCATAAAAGCGGTTTCGTTCCAGTCGGGCGCTAACCAGTCGTCCTCGAAGGGACAGATGCCGGCGGTGTCAGCCAACGCGGTAAATGGTTTGTGTCGACGCACTAAACTTTCAACCGCGTCGCGCTTTGTCACGTCGCAGACTTCGACGGCGACTGAGCCTTTGAGCGTATGCGCAAGCGCTTCGAGCTTGGCGACCGGGCCGATATCCGTCAAGACGAGTGACGCACCCAGCTGGCTGCACAGTCGAGCGGTCGCGCTACCAATGCCGCCAGCAGCCCCTGTAATCCACAAGTGGGTACCGGTCATGTCGAAGGCCTGTGAGGCGTTCATTTTTGAAAGATGCACAGCAGTCCCCTAAGTGGTTGATATCCTTCCCGAACTAACGGCCGGAGAGGCTGTTAAACCGACAGATAACGTTGCTTGATATCGGCGTTGTCGTTGAGCTCGTGGATGGTGCCGCAAAAGACATCCGTGCCTTTGTCGATCACCACGGCTCGGTCAGCCAGCCCCAAACAAAAGTGCAGATTTTGCTCGGCCAAGACAATCGTTTTTCCTAGCTTGTGCAAGGTGGCGATCAAATCACCGATCTTTTGCACCATGAGGGGGGCTAAGCCCTCGCTGGGCTCGTCAAGCAGCAAGACATCAGGGTTTCCCATCAAGGCGCGGCCGAC